>JAFGNK010000115.1 GCA_016927055.1 Methanotrichaceae archaeon
AAGGCAGGATACTCGGTAGTAAGGGCATGCACCTCAGAAATAGCGGTTGCATAGGTATGCGTGAGGCCCATTTTCATATCAAACATGATCCGAATGCCCCGAAATTTGAGCCAATTCATATTCAAAAACGCATCCCGAAACCATTGCCTCTGGCTCCTACAAGCAATCCTAAACAAGAGTTCGGGATCACAGATGAAGATTATAAAGATATACTAAACCTCATCCATCATGTGGGTAGGACATTTGAGGAAACTCCTAAAACATATGCAGTTCATGATGAAGAAGAACTCAGGGACATCATCCTAGCTAATTTGAATATTTACTACAAAGGCGACGCTTCCGGGGAGACATTTCGCAGCTCAGGCAAGACTGACATCAGGATATTGGCTGACGATCGTGCAGCATTTGTAGCAGAGTGCAAAATCTGGAACGGATCGAAGACGGTTACAGGTGCCATTGATCAACTTCTTCTCTATTTGACTTGGCGAGATTGTAAGACTGCAATCATCATCTTCAATAAGGAGGTAGCAGGATTTACCAGTCTTCTGCCGAAAACTTTAGACGCTCTTAAATCACACGGGCGTTTCGTGAGGATGGAAAAGGCAGCTGACCAAGGAGAGTGGAAGTGTGTCTTCAAATCTAAGGATGATGATGCTATGATGGTGTATGTTCACGTGTTTCTATTCAATTTGTATGTGGCGCCGAAAAAATAAGAAAGGGATTACTGAATAATTTTTTTGTTTTGCCGGTGCGGGTTTAATTGATGGCAGGCAATTGTCGAAAATTCATTTCATAAAGTCTGGAATGGTCAGATAGACAAAAGTGATTTTAAAGTGATTTGGATCTTGTCTGCAAAAGGATGGAATAAAGGATGAAACCTTTGCAGGTTATATACACTCGCGAGAGGCTATCACACCAGGTGGCAGAAGATCGATGCTGCCAATCATCCAGAGAGAGCGTTGGAATAAGAAGCCTCAAAACTCGCAGAGCGTTTTCATCGCACTGCCTCGGTCTTGACCCCAGGCCAGGCATCTTCGTCCATCCTCTGCCCGCGAGGAGCGTGTGCTTGGCAGCTGCCCGGGCTGATCAGGGCTGACGCCATTGAATCATCCCAGCAGTCGAACCCTATTTTTGCGGGAGCCTGGGGCAAGCCTCGCAAAGCGAGGAAAACATGTGCGAAAATGCTGCATGGCTTTTTTTCTTCGTCCTTGTGAGATTTGTGCTCTTTGTGGTGATAATCTCTTGAACGAAATTTTGGAACGCAAGTTGCAGGAAAAGAGTTTATTGCCAAAGAACCAGAAGCCATTAGCCATGTACCTGTCCCGTGAGGAAGAAGGCATTTACCAGGGTGAGAAAGGCGAAACCCTGCGTCGCATGATGGAGATCCTGGTGGCTTTGGGCGACATTTACGGTGCAGAGAAGCTCGTGCCCGTAAGATCGGTGCAAATCGCGGGCGTATCCTACAAGAACATCGGCGAGGCGGGCCTGGAGTGGATATCCGACCTTCAGGGCCGGGTGGTGGTGCCCAGCATCCTGAATCCGGCCGGCATGGACCTGTGCCGCTGGAAGGAGATGGGCATCAGTGAGGATTTTGCCCGCAAGCAGCAGGAGACCATCGAAGCCTACCGCCGCCTGGGCGTCACCATTGACTGCACCTGCACTCCTTATCAGATCTATGACAGCCTGGCCAGTCAGGGCGATCATCTGGCCTGGAGCGAGTCTTCCGCGGTCTCCTATGCCAATTCAGTGATTGGTGCCCGCACCAATCGCGAGGGAGGACCGTCTGCACTGGCTGCGGCGTTGGTGGGAAAGACCGCTCTGTACGGCTATCACCTGGATGAGAACCGGCTGCCAACCAGCCTGGTGGAGGTGGAAGCGGAATTGCGGGGCTCGGACTATGGGGCTCTGGGATTTTTGGTGGGAAGAATCGTCAAGGACGGCGTGCCCTTCTTCCGGATGCCGGGACGCCAGCCCGCTCCGGATGAGCTGAAGGCCCTGGGTGCAGCCATGGCAGCCAGCGGCTCCGTCGCTCTTTACTACGTAGAGAATGTCACGCCTGTGCCACCTGTGCCGCCCGGCTCCTGGCAGACGGAGGAGAAGATCTGTATCGGCAGAAAGGAGATCGACGAGGTCTATTCGAAATATTCGGGAAGCGGGGCGGATGTGGTGGCTCTGGGCTGCCCCCACTGCTCAGGCCAGGAGCTAGAGGCCATTGCCCGGCTGCTGGCAGGCCAGAAGGTGCAAAAGGAGCTGTGGGTCTGCACAGCCAGGAAGATCGCAGAAGAGCATGCCGATCTGGTGGCGGCCATTGAGATGAGCGGAGCGCGGGTCTTTTGCGATACCTGCATGGTCGTCTCCCCGGCTACAGAAAGCTTCGATAAGATGATGGTCAATTCCGGCAAGGCGCTGGTTTACCTGCCCGGCCTGGGAGGCGTTGCTGCCGGTCTGGGAAGTCTGGAAGAGTGTATTGATGTAGCTCTGGGGAGGCGGTAAAATGGAGATCAAATGTCATAAGGTCGCATCCGGTCGGGCCAGCGGTCCGGCTCTGGTGACAAAGGATGCCATCTCGTTCCTGGGAAATGTCGATCCCGAGACAGGCATGGTGGTCGACCCGGCGCATGAGCTCTTTGGCCAGTGCATCGCCGGAAAGGTGCTCGTCTTTCCCGGTGGCAAAGGCTCCACGGTGGGCTCCTACGTTATCTACCAGCTTAAAAAGAGGGATCTAGCTCCAGTGGCTATGATCAACATTCGCTCCGAGCCCATAGTGGCAGTAGGAGCAATCATCAGCGGCATTCCCCTGGTGGACAGGGTGGCAGAGAAGGTGCTGCGGCTGAAGAGCGGTACTTTAATCGAGGTTGATGCTGATCGGGGGCTGGTCAGGATTTTCGGAGCCGATTGACTAAATGGATGGCCTTTTGCTCTTCGCGTTTGCGTTTAAGGGTCCATTTTGTTGTCTCTGGCTTCGCTCATGAATAAGGTCAGTATATATTTTTATTTGTTCATCGTTGTGCGTTCTTTGTGCGCTTGTGCGCTTTGTGGTGAAAGCTGCAATCCGTAGTGCAAAGCCCAAAGGCAGATCCTGAAAATATTATTAACCAGACAATTTCTTATCAGCCCTCTCGAACTCTTCCAAGAAGCGCTCGTTCTCCTCAGGCCTGCCCACAGTGACGCGCAGGCAGTGCTCGCCGCTGCCGGGAAAGGAGCTGCAGTCCCGCACAATAATTCCCCGGCTGAGAACCCGCTCCGCTACCAGCTTCGATTTTTCCCTGGTATGCACATAGAGGAAATTGCCCTCGGAGGGATTGGCGCAGTCCAGGCTTTCCCTCATTCTCTCCCGCTCCGAGACGATTTTGCCCACGCACTCTCTCATCCAGTCCAGATCCTGCAGGGCAGCCAGGCCTGCGGCCAGAGAGGGACTGGTTGTGCTGAAGAGGGGCCCGACGCGCCGGTACTGCTGGGCGACCCAGGGCGGGGCCACGGCGTAACCCAACCTCAGGCCGGCCAGGCCGAAGGCTTTGGAGAAGGTGCGGCCCACTACCAGGTTGTCGTACTCTTTCACCATCTTCAGCAGACTCTTTCCGGCAAACTCGGCATAGGCCTCGTCCAGGAAGACGATGGCATCGGTGCTCTCTACCACAGCCCGCACATTTTCTTCTGAGAGGGCATTTCCGGTGGGGTTGTTGGGCGAGCAGAGAAATGCTATCTTGACTTTCTTGGGGATCTCAGGATCCACAGCAAAGCCGGAAAGCCTGGGCTGATAAAGGGGCACAGCCCCGCAAAGCTCAACCGCCACGCCATAGAAATTGTAGGTGGGCACGGGGATGAGGGCAGCCTCACCCGGCCCCAGGAAAATGCGGCAGATGGTAGTGATGATCTCATCCATGCCCGCTCCCGTGATCAGGCACTCCTCCGGATAGCCCGTATAGCCAGCGAGAGCCTTTACAAAGGGCCGGGAGTCAGGATACCTGTGCAAAGGCACGCTCTGCAAAGTCGTCCGCACGTGAGGGCTGGGCCCATAGGGATTCTCATTTCGGCTGAGCATAACGATGCGCTCTTCAGGTATGTCGAATCTTTGCGATATCTCCACTGGATCGGGCCCCGCCTCATCTTCCTCCAGGCTGGTCAGAAAGGGCAGGACATTCTTGGTAAAATCTGCCAGGTCGCTCACAGTCTTTCCCTGGCCGGGATGATATTTAGCCATTGGCCGATAATTTCGGTATCCTACAAACAAAATCCTTTTATCTTTTCTCGGTCTTGCATGCGACATGTTCAAGATCGGTTTTGTGAAGCTCGGGAATATAGCCACCTCGACGGCTATTGACCTCTCCTTAGATGAGATTGCGGAAAGAACTGACATCGAATTTAAGATCGTCAGCTTCGGTCCCAAGATGACGAAAAAGGAGGGCGAGGCCTCAGCCGAGCTGTTGGCCTGGGCTCCTCAGTTGGTGGTCATCAGCAGCCCCAACGCCGCGACGGCTGGGCCGACGGCGGCGCGCGAGCTGTTCAAAGGGCTGCCCACCATCGTCATCTCTGACGGCCCTTCCAAGAAGGAGGCGCGCGAGGCTCTGGCTGCAGAGGGCTTTGGCTATATTATCCTGCCCATGGACCCGCTCATCGGTGCCAAGCGAGAGTTTCTCGACCCGGTGGAGATGGCCCTCTTTAACTCCGATGCTCTCAAGGTACTGGCTGCTTGCGGAGCCATCCGGCTGGTTCAGGAGGAGCTGGACAGTGCATTGATCAGCATCGCCGCAGGAGAGCCCAGGCTTCCCGCCATCTTGGCCACGCCCGAGAAGTGCGCCGCGCGCATGGACTTTTCCAATCCCTACGCCCGTGCCAAGGCAGTGGCAGCTCTTTACATGGCCCAGACCGTAGCCGGCATCGATGCCGCCGCTTGCTTCCGTCTCAAGGAGCTGGAGGCCATTGCGCTCACCGCTGCCGCCGGCCACGAGGTCATGCGTGCGGCAGGCCGCCTGGCAGACGAGTCCAGAGAGCTGGAGAAGGCGGACGATAGCGTCTCCCGCAAGCCGCATGCCCGTACCGGCGAGCTCATGAAGAAGACCCGGCTGCTGGAAAAGCCGGAAAAGATTTAAGAAAAAAATACTGGAAAGAACACTTTCGCCCCGCACGGCTTGCGGCTTTATAGCAGCCGGTGCAATCAGTTGTTGTGGCAAGGAAGACTCGCACCGGCTCTACACGCTTCTGGGCAAAAAATGGGCAGTCTTCCCATTCACCCTATTTTATGATTAGGGAGCTGGATAATCCTTATTAATCTGTTAATAAATTCATAAATATGATAATTCCATCTTCGCTTGAGACCGAACGTCTCGTTATTAGAACTCACATCTGGGATGACCTTGAACCGCTTGTTGCATTTTTCGGAAATGATGAGGCAACGAGACTGCTGGATTTAGCGCCCGGACAAAAGACCCCAGAAGGCACTCAAGCTCTTTTAGATGCAATCATAACGTCTTATCATACCGACGAGCCTATTTTCGCCCTTGCCGTCATTGAGAAAATGACTGGTCAATGTATCGGTTCATGTGGCATGGCACCTGATGTGGAGTGCAGCTCAGATACCCAAATTTATTATGCAATTTTCCCCAAGTATCAGGGGAAAGGATACGCATTAGAAGCCATTGGCAAGATCATCGAGTATGCGTTTTCGGATTTGAAGCTGGAAAAAGTGGTGGCTCGTATGGCTGCGGAGAATCATGCCTCAATTAAAGTGGCTGAAAAGGCTGGCATGATCCCCATAAGGTCAATGAAGAATGAAAAAACCAGGGATTCATACGAAGGGTGCCGCTATGAGATGCGAAACAATAAGCTATCGGTTTGATACTTTCCTCGTAATCGTAACTAAGTCCTGAATTGTGGTCTGCTGAATAGAAAGAGCTTTAGCCTTCCAAGCATCATCCCCTCTTAAATGGCTCTGCTGGAGATCAAGGGCGTATCCAAGCAATTTTTCGCGGATGGAAAAGAGATGGTAGCTCTGCAGGATATCAACCTGAAGATAGAGGAGAATGAGTTCGTCTGCTTCATCGGCCCATCTGGCTGCGGAAAGACCACATTGCTGCGCATAGTGGCCGGTCTGGAGGAGGCGACAGATGGCACCGTAACTCTCGATGGCAATCCCATAAAAGGTCCTGGTCCGCAAAGAGGTATGGTCTTCCAGGAGTACTCGCTATTTCCCTGGCGAACGGTCCTCGATAACATCGTCTTCGGCCTGGAGCTCAGAGGCATACCAGCAGATGAGCGTCTTACCCAGGGCCGCCAGTATCTGAAGATGGTGGGCCTGGAGCGCTTTGAGACGCGCTATCCTCATGAGCTGTCCGGGGGCATGAAGCAGCGTGTGGCCATCGCTCGCGCTTTGGTCAACCACCCCAAGGCTCTGCTCATGGATGAGCCCTTCGGAGCCCTGGATGCCCAGACGCGCAACACCATGCAGTCCGAACTTCTGCGCATCTGGCAGGAGGAGCGAAAGACGGTGGTCTTTGTCACCCACAGCGTTGATGAGGCCATATATCTCGCGGATCGCATTGTGATCATGTCCGCCCGGCCGGGAAGAATTAAGGATATTATTGAGATACCTCTGGCTCGCCCTCGCAACAGAACCAGTTCCGAGGTCAATAGCATAAGGGATCGCATACTCAGCGACCTGCGTTCTGAGATCGTGACCTATTAAGGATATGATTTTATATCGCTGTAGATCACTTATATCTTAGCCTGTTTTTCGCTGGTGAAATGGTTGATCGGATCTAGGTGGATGGAACTCCCGCGCATTGTAGCGGTAGGTAGTGGCGTGATACTGGAGCTGCCGGAGATCTGCTCCAGCCTGCACCTCAAAGGGCGCGCCCTTATCATCACCGGTCCGCATACTCAGGATGTGATGGGAAAGGCCATTTCCAGGCTCTTGGAGGATGGAGGCTATCAGCCCAGAACACTAATTTGCAGTGCCTCCAAGCTGGAAGAGGTAGGTCGCGCAGAGCATTTGGCGCGGGAGACGGAGGCAGGCTTTCTTATCGGTGCAGGAGGCGGCAGATCGATCGATATTGCCAAACTCGCCTCTCTTGGGTTAGATGTGCCCTTTCTCTCTGTGCCCACAGCCGCTTCGCATGACGGCATCTGTTCCTCTCAGGCTTCTTTGACGGTCAACGGAGAGACAACATCTATCAAAGCGCAATCCCCTCTGGCCATTGTGGCCGACAGCAAGATAATCGCTCAGGCACCGGCGAGGCTACTATCCGCTGGATGCGGCGACATCATCTCCAATTACACGGCTATATTAGACTGGCAGTTGGCCCATCGTCTGCGAAATGAGGAGTACAGCGAATATGCTTCCGCTCTCTCCAGCATGACGGCGCGCATGATCGTTGAGCTTGCGGCAGATATTCGGCCGGGCCTGGAGGAATCTGCCAGGATAGTAATCAAAGCCCTGATATCCAGTGGCGTGGCCATGAGCATAGCCGGTTCATCCCGCCCGGCCAGCGGCTCGGAGCACAAGTTCGCCCACGCCATGAACAGAATTGCCCCGGGAAGGGCACTGCATGGCGAGCTTTGTGGCCTGGGCACCATCATGATGATGTATCTGCATGGCGGGGACTGGAAGATGATAAAAAGGGCTTTAGCCCTGGTAGGCGCACCCACTACTGCGGCAGAGGTGGGTTTGGATGCAGAGAACGTGATCTCAGCCCTGGTCGATGCTCATGAGATCCGACCGGAACGCTATACCATCCTGGATACAGGCCTGAATAGAATGGCTGCGGCCAAGGCGGCAGAAGTAACAGGAATAATTTAAAATGTATATAATAATCGAAAATAAAACAATAATTCAAAATGATAATCGAAGAAAAAAGGAGTCATGAACTATGTCCGAGGCATCTACACAAATTACTCTGATTGGAACGAAACTTGCCAGCATTGGCATGGAGTTCACCTTCGTGGGCCCCACCCCGGAATGCGAGACCTGTAAGCTCAGAAACACGTGCATCAACCTGGAGCCGAAAAGGCGTTACAGGGTATTGGGGACCCGTGGTGAGCTGGTTCACGATTGCCCCATTCATGAGGCCGGAGTGCGAGCGGTGGAGGTGGCAGAGAGCCCCATAATCGCGGCCTTTGACGCCCGAAAGGCATTTCCCGGATCCAAGATCGTATTTGAAGCCGCAAAATGCGATGATCCTGAATGTAGCATGTATGATATGTGCCACCCATCGGGACTGAAGGATGGGGAGAGATGCACCATTGTGGAGATTGTGGGTGAGGCTCCGGAGGACTGCCCGCGCGGGAATGTCTTGAAGCTGGTGGAGTTTCGTCGCTAGATGAAGAATCTCAAGATGAAAACTCTCACCTACTCAAAAAATATTTTTCTCCCCGTGACAGACCTCTGCAGGAATCACTGTGGCTACTGCTCTTTTCGAAAGGAACCGAAAGATGCCCATTTGATTTCCAGATCCAGGGCGCTCTTGCTGCTGGAACAGGGTGCTCAGGCGGGCTGCAGCGAGGCGCTTTTCACTATGGGTGAGAGCCCCTGGTCAGTCTTGGGTTTTGATAGTATCCTGGCTGTTGCTGGCGTAGCGGATCTATTGGACTATTTGGTGGAGCTGTGCGAGCTTGCCCTTGAGCTTGGGCTCCTGCCTCATACCAATGCCGGCCTGCTGGTGCAAGAAGATCTGCAGCGCTTGCAGCCGTATAACGCCTCTATGGGACTGATGCTGGAGACGACTGCCCTGCTGGAGGTACATGCAAAGTCACCGGGAAAGAGGCCCGATTTGAGGTTGCAGTACATGGCAATGGCCGGCAGGCTCAAAATACCCTTCACCACAGGTATATTGGTTGGCATAGGTGAAAGCAGGCGGGACCGGGTAGAAGCGCTTACGAAAATTGCTAATCTGCATAGAGCCTTCGGTCATATTCAGGAGGTCATTATCCAGCCTCTGGATCCCAAACCGGGAACGGCTCTGGAAAAGGCACCTTTGCCTGGGATGATGGATCTCTGCTGGACGGTGGAAGCGGCGCGCGAGATTGTTCCGCCTGATGTAGCCATTCAGGTTCCTCCCAACCTGGTGGATCCGCGTCCTCTGGTCGCAGCCGGTGCCACCGATCTGGGAGGAATCAGCTCCGTAACCTTAGACGGTATAAACCCTGATAGAGCCTGGCCGGATGAAGAAGATCTGCACAGGAGCCTATCTGATTATAACCTGAGAGAGAGGCTGCCTGTCTATCCTCGCTTTATTGACCTGGGCTGGCATGGCCGCAAAACCCGGTCATTGGTGAACTCTTTGGCGGGCGAGGACGGCCTTCGGGTGAAAAAGTATATCTTCTAAGGCGGGATGGACAGTACTCTTGTGAAGAAGAATTGGCTTGAGATTGGTTTAAGTACTGGCCTCGTGTTTCTGATGATAGTCCTCATTTTGGGGGCACAAGTAGCCCTTCCTGCAGAGCTGAGATCTTCGAGCTTTGCTTTGATCGTCCTGCTCTTCATGGTGGCCATGGGCTTGGTAGGATTGAAACTCGTGGACATGTAGCGACGTTAGATATAAATATAATAATACACATTTTCCTTCGCGGGGTTTTTAGATGGCTGGATTTCTGGAAAAGCTCAAGCTCATAGGAAAGCCTACAGAGGAGGATTACTCTGAGGTCGATCTGGGTCAGTTCGAGGAAGCGGGCGGCTCCCCGGACATTATATTAAGGGTCGCAGAGCTGGGACGTATTGAGATTCTGCCCGAGATCAAGCAAGAGATTTATGCCGGCAATATAGTCCTGGTGGATATCGCTGGGCTGAAGCGGGATAAAGCTGCCTTGGATCGGGCCATTGGTGAACTTAAAAAGGCCGTCGACGATGTCTCTGGGGATATAGCCGGAATTGGCGACGATCTCATCGTTTTAGTGCCCAGCGGCATAAAGATTGACCGCGAAAAGGTTGTCGGGAGCAAAGATTGAATCTAACCACAACGGCAAATTGTCCCGTTTGCTCTGCTCAGATGCAGTTTTGCTGGGAGACGGCGGACATACCTCATTTCGGAGAGACCATGGTCATTGCAGGAGTCTGTGACTGCGGCTATCGGCACAGCGATACTATTCTCTTGACGCAAAAGGAACCGGTGCGCTTTACTCTGCAGGTGGCAAGCATTGAAGACCTGGATGCAAGAGTGATTCGTTCCTCCAGCGGCACAATTCGCATCCCGGAGCTTGGCGTGGATATCGAGCCCGGATTTGCCTCGGAGTCATACATATCCAATGTGGAGGGTGTCCTTGACCGGGTCAAGGGCGTGGTAGGTTTTGCCACACGCTCAGCGAGAGAGGCGCAAAGCCTGGAAAGCACGAGAAAGGGCGAGGAGATCTTGGAGAAGATAGATCTTGCCAAAGCCGGACGTTTTCCTTTAACTCTCATTATCGAGGACCCTCTGGGAAACAGTGCAATTGACTGCGAAAAAGCTGTGAAATCAACTCTCACGGATGAGGATGCGGCTTGTCTCAAGACGGGCATGATAATCGTGGACGTTTGAAATGCTGGTCTTGAGCGGCGGCACGGGTACGCCCAAGCTTCTCCTGGGCTTAAAGGAGCTTTTAAGGCCAGAAGAGCTCTCCGTGGTGGTTAATACCGCGGAGGATCTCTGGATATCCGGGAACTACATATCTCCTGATGTCGATTCTGTGCTTTACACCCTGGCCGATATGATCGATGAGAAGAGGTGGTGGGGCATAAAGGGTGACAAGACTCTCACCCACGACTTTCTCATTGCCATGGGCATCAAAGAGAAGCTGCAGGTGGGGGATAAAGATCGAGCCGTTCATATCTTTCGATCCGAGCTGCTTCGAAGGGGCGTCAAGCTCAGCCATGCATCGCAGTCTCTGGCCGAATCGCTAGGGATTATGCAGCGGGTCGTTCCCATGACTGACGACATTGTTTCCACGATCGTTTCCACCCCGGAAGGAGTGATGCACTTTCAGGAATTTTGGGTAGGCCGCAGAGGAAAGCCCGAGGTTCGTGACCTCTTTTTCGCGGGTCTGGATGCTGCCCTTCCCTGCCAGGCTTTCCTGGATCTGCTGGAAAAAGAAAACACTATTCTTATCGGTCCCAGTAATCCTGTCACCAGCATCGGTCCAATTTTGGCCCTGCAGGGCGTGCGCGAGAGGCTTCAAGACAAAAATGTGATTGCAGTGAGCCCCTTTATCGGAAATAAGCCGGTGAGCGGTCCTGCTGCCAGGTTCATGGCGGCGTGCGGTGTTCCGGTCAGCGATGAAGGCGTGCGATCAATGCTTGGCAAGGTGGACCTGTTTGTAGTGGATAAAAAAAGCAGCTACCGGGGAGAATGCCTGCGCATGAGCACGCTCATGAGGACGAGAAGAGAGTGCGTCAAGGTGGCGAAAGAATTGCTGGAGCTGATTAAAAGCGCTGAAAAGACATAGGTGCTGAATTGGCATGCAGGCAGTATCTGCCAGGATTGTTCTCTCGTTTTTTTCCTTTCAGTATCGATGGGGGCAGGATATGCTTTATGAAGACCTAGCAAAAATATCCGTCTGCCAGGAATCTGGTTTGGGCTGATCTCATGTTCTTAGGAGTAGACCACGGAACCACTGCCATAAGATTTGCGACCTCAGAGGGGCGCTGCTTGAGCCTTGCCAGGCAAAAGGCGAGCTGCCTTTCTGCAGAAGAGATTGTATTGCTGATTGCTCAGAATTTGGGCCTTGGTGCAGTCGACCTTGTAGCTCTCAGCTACTCCATGGGAGACGGCTTAACCCGGATTGTGAGGCTGCAGGATGCACCGAGCCGCGGCCTGGTCCGGCAGGATGGAGCCGGGCTGCACGTGGGGGGCGGCACTAAGGTCTTTGAGGCCATCAGAGCCTCGGGCTGGCCGTCTATCCTTTTGCCTGGTATTCATCGCGGCAGCGATGTCGATCCCAGGCTGAAGGTCTTCTCACACGGCATGAGCCCGGAGAAGGTGGGCCTGGCCTATGGTGTTTTTAGGGAAATGAGCAAGAGCTTCATTGTATGCGATGCCTCCTCCAATACTGTCACATTTGCCGTGCTGCAGGGAAAGATCGTCGGGGCCATTGACGCGCCCATCTTTGCCCCCGGTCTGATGCAGGGTCCGCTGGACGTCGAGGCCATAAGAGATGTCGACTCCGGGAAGATGACTGCGAACCAGGCCTTCAATTGCGGCGGCATTCTCTCCAAAATAGGAAGGTCAAGCCTGGAGCAATGCCTGCCGGAGGAAAAAAAACTGGCTTTGGAATCCCTATCATTATTCGCGGCTATGGAGATCAATGCCCTTCTCGTCCTCTCTCGCGACTGGGGCGAGCCAAATCCGGATATTTTTTTAGCAGGAAGCCCGGCAGCAAGGCTGAGCGGGCGCGTATCTGAGCTCCTGGGCCGGGAGGTACAGCCACTGGGCATGTATGCGGCAGCACAGGGCTGCGCCTGGATCGCTAAAGATGTATTTAGCGGCTCGGAGAATATCCTGGGAATTGCCGTTGATGAGTCGGCCTGTCGCTGAAGAATCTCATGCAGGCACGCAGGTGGTTGACCGCTTTGATATCCTTTTAGTATCTCTCAAAGAGGCGTCGCGCGATGTTGCACTAATACCAGATGCCCTCATTACAACAAGAAATGTAAAATGATGTGAAAATAATAAACTAAAAAGTTAGATGATAGCAAATAATAGTCCTGGCTTTGGCCAGGACCAAGATAAAGCGAACTTTATCATGATTTATCTTACGCCCGACTTGCTATCCGACCACTTGTTCAGGAATGTGGGCAAGGCTACGACAAGAATGCCAAGAATAACTACAGCGTACATCTGAGACATGATATCCATCTCTTTTCACCTCCCTGGAAATTGGGCAGATTAGCCAAGGGCTCTATGATCCCGACCATGATAAACTTTTTGCTGCTTGATTCGTAATGGGGAGCGGCTAATGCTTGGGATACTGAATTATCTTAAAATCTATTGATATTTCTTAATTTTTTCATATTAAAGGTTGTGGTTTTTTTGAAAAATTGGTAAAAAAGGTATTTAACGAAAATACCAAATTACTAAATATCTATTTACCTTTAAGAGGAAAATAATGGATTATTATTGGTCAAATAATCAATTTCTATGTGAAATAATTGGCGATTAACTGAAAAGGTTTAAATAAATGGAATGTATCTTATGTGATCTGTACGACGGTGCCTTCAAGAATCGGCTAGGCCTGCTGTACAGGAAATAAATATGGGTAGCTTCATACACAACGATCCACCCTCAGTTGGGCATGATGTCGAAGTTGCAGGCGCAATCACATCAGAGGATGCTGGTTTTTACTTCATCCTTGTATCTGCAGTAGTTTTCGTGGTTGCAGCTCTAACTGGACATTTGGCATAGATCTTCTGCGGCAAGCAGGCTATCTGAGCATAGGATTACGAAAAAAAATCAATCATCTTTTTTCTTTGAATTTGACGATCTGTTAGCCTGTCTTCCTGGCAGAGTTCTGAATATTCTGGCCTGGGCAGAGATTGCCCCTGCAGCCTTCAGCCTCTGGACATGGGGGGTTATGTCCTCAGTTCTTTGCAGGAACTGGTCTACTACCAGCTTCTCTAGCATCCTTTTGTCCACTTTCTTTCCTTTTCCTATGCCCGGGCAGGTGGGATTGTAGTTAATGCTAAGCAGTATATCTCCATTGGATAATGTCTCTTCTTCCACCCGAAAGGGAAAAAGCCGGCAAGCAATCGGTCGCACAGAATAGACGGTGCAGCCTTCCCTGTAGAAGATGCAGGTAGTATCCTCTTTGCTCTTCATAACCGGCAGGTCGAGGATAACCTTGCCTCCCAGATCTTTAATTTTAACATAACATCCATCATAGTCATAAAGGGTATCCACGATATCTGCCGCCTTTTTGCCCGTCTTTCTAGATATAGCGGTGACATCTTTTTTTGTGAGATAGATCAGATTGGACTTCTCCCAAAACTCTCTGATTTGTTCCATAGGAACGAGATCATCAAAATCAAGGGGCCTATTATGATGGCAGCAGGAGCCGCACCTCTGGCACTGGAACTTGATATCATCAAAAATGGCCTTTACAATGACGCGGGGCAGAAAAATTCCCCTAAAAAAGAAAAAGAGAAGACGACTTAGAGCGTCGTCTTTCTGGGATGGTTCTCAGCCAGAACTTCCAGTCCCAGCTCTTCAGCGGACTCTGCCTTCATGATATCCACCATAGCTGCCGCGGGGAAGATCATGGGGGCGTTTTCTATGGGCCCGTAGAGGTAGTAGTCAGCGCCCACGATTCCGGCAACCAGGTTGGAGCCGATATCGACAGGAGAGAATGCCTCCTTGTGCTGCTTCTTCCACTTCTTCATCCAATCCCAGGCCGAGGCACCGTTGTGGAAGCCTCCGCCTACCGGCAGGCCGAGCTGGGCCTTGACGGCAATGCAGGCGCGGTAAGTTGCGCCGGAGCCGGCTCCCAGGGGCATGGCCGCGGTATCGATGAGCGGTCTGGTGATGCCGCACTCTTTGGCGTACTCCAGCATGCCCTTCTTTGCTCCTCCGGCTGCTTTGGTCAGGATTTCCATCTTGCCCTTGGTTCCCTTCTCCATGGCGTTGAAAGCGAGCACAATAGCTGAGTCAAGATCGCTCTCTTTTACGGCCAGGAGCTCCTCATCGGTGATGGATGCATTGATGGAGTTATGCACAGCGCGGTCGGCAACGCCGATCTCAGTGGCGTACTTGACGCCAAAGGCGCGCACCTCAGGTGCAGAGGAGTCGATGAGGAACGGATAATCAGACAGCCCTACGAACCAATCGATCTCCTTGGCCATGGCTTCATTGCTCTCGGCCACGATCTGGTTCATGCAGGAGTTTCCTGTGACTTCACTCATCTCTACCTGTGTATTCCAGAGCCGCTCCGCTGCAGCCTTATCGAAGACTCCGTGCTCTGCATCCGAGACGATCTTGTGCCTGGCGTAGAACATGGTGCCTATGCAGCATGTGGCGTATTCGCCCGGCTGGCCCCCTATCTTGAATTTACCGAAATCGAAGACTTCCTGCTTCCTATCAAATCTGAACATTCAAATCACCGCTTTCCAATTGCCTGCGTATACGAATAGTATGTATGCCAAAATTAAGATCAACCCTGCGCAGACACCATAGGCTGCGCCCAGGTCTCTGCCGATGGACTTGCCGGCTCTCATGTATTTTTCTGAGGAGTAGAATTCTATCTTCTCCTCTATCTTGTCCAGCTTTGCCATTACGTCTCTGAGTTGATCCGGATCGACCACGGCAACCGGTACTACCGGCTTAGTGTCTTCTGCCATAGTTTACTGCCCCCCCATGAAGGCTATTGGCCCGAGCATCATCACAACGGCAAAGACAAATCCGATGGCAAATCCTATGGATACCGTAGCCAGGACACCGGAGCTCAGCTTGGTCTCTCTGGCCAGGAGCTGGCCCTTGTATCTGATGTCCTCTACTATTGCGTCGATCATAGGCATGTTGGGCTCGACCACAGATGCTATTCCCTGGCCGTATGCAATCTCTTCTGCCATTTTACTTCCCTCCTGCCATCCTGAGAATTAATCCGAAGAGGACGAGGACCACGGTCATGCCGAGAGCAATACCCTCGATCTTGCCGACATAGATGCCTGCCTGCAATTTGTTGAGTAGACCGGTGTTGGTTACGGCATTATCTATGCCGCGCATCCTTCCCCTTACCTCGACCACTTCTGCAGCCATGGGACGGAGACCGCCTGTGCTCTCCTCTTCGCCGCCCTCTTTGATCTCGATGGTCATGGGATCGACATCAAGAGCGCCGGGATCCTTGGAGACCAGTTCTTTGATCTTGCCGGAGATGGCTCCCACGTCCTCGGTGTTCATCATCATGACTGCCTGCACCTGGCTCTTCCAGCGCTCAATGGACTCGGGCGTCAGGTTCTGGATGAAGGGAATAGCTCCCTTGGCTCCAATGATCCTTCCTTCCTTGTCGATTCCGCTCTGGGTAAAAGCCTCGACGGCCTGTCCGGTGATGTGCCCTTTGACCTCCATTCCCGTAACCACTACGTATCTGATGTTGGGATTGGAGATGACGTTGGCCACCATCTTCTCTATACCGATGTTCTCGGTCTTGCATGGTCCTGCCAGGGCCGCGCCGGCTTTGATCAGATCGGCGTTATGAAGGTGTGAGCCGCAGGTACATACTGCGACGGGGCTCTCCGGATTGCCTACCTCATATTCGCCAGTGATCGTTGGCCAGGGCTCAGATGGCTTCTTTTTAAGTACCATTCCTAAGCACCTCCGCCGAGCGCCTTCTTTACGATCTCAAAGGTCGTCGGATCGGTAAACGCCATAACCAGCAGTACCACGAAGGACAGAACCAGACCAATTATGAATCCCATCCATATATTGGTGTACAGGCCGGCGATATACGAGGCCTTGCCTCGGTTGGCGTAGGACGAGAGAAGCTCGTTGTCCGGCGCAAGCTGGTTGACCAGGTCATTAGCGGTCTTGTCCATTTTCTCCAATCTTTCATAAACCGGGTCGAAAGTGTACAGAACTACGTCCGCCCTCTGCTCCGAGACCACTCCTTTCATGGGGTCGAAGATCAGGCCCAGTTCTGGTGAAACTCTAACAAATCCCATTTCCAGACCTCCTTACTGCACCGTTGGCGGCAGAAGTCCTGTTCCGACAACTGCTGCTGCATCTCTCTTGACCAGCTTGTAGTACATCTTGAAAAAGTAGAACCACAAAACAAAGCCAATGACAAGCTGTAATAGCCCCGCAGCAGTGCCCTGCGTCGCTATGGCAGCGATTCCCGTAGCCACCATGGCCAGTCCACCTACCATGATCGCGTTCACCAGAGTCCTATCCTGCGTCTCATCCGGGCCGAGATTGGCGTTGAATGGATGCAGTATGGCGAGACCGCCGGCGATGAATATGATGGCGATGTAGCCGGTCATAAGAACATCATTCACAATATCAACATAGCCCAGTGTGCCGGATATGGCAAAGCTCCAGCCTAAAATGGCCAGTGCGCCTGCCATGGACAGGTCAGCGTTGCCCTCTTCCATAACTGGGATGTTGAACTTGATGACCTTATTGGCGATGACGCCGACGACGTAGCCGAAGACTCCGGCATAGATCATTATTATGATCGGGCCGAGGAACCAAGATCCCAGGGATTCGGCGACAGACAGTCCGAACATGACGGCGATTATGCCCATACCTAAGGCCAGCATACCGATAGATGGAACTCCTGTGCCTATACCGTATGCACAGACTCTCCTAACAGCATTGGCTCCCATTACCACAGCGAAGATCGCGGCTACAGCTCCGAAAAAGGAGAACACGTTTGTGTCCAGGGCGCTGTTGAGGATGGCACCCAGATATATTCCCACGATGGAGCCAACCAGGCCGTACATTCTCAGCTTCTTGGGGTCGTATGCAGACGGTGCTCCGCCTGCTGATCCTCCGACTGACATTTTAGGCACCTCCCGTGATCAATACTGATGCTAAAGCAAGCAGTACGCTGGCTATGGCGCAGGCTTTGAAGGCAAAGGGCCACTTCTTGAACTTGGGGTCATGGAATCCCTCGATTGTTCCCTGGATATTCCAGGATGCAATCACGGCGTTCACCAGGAATATGCCAATGGCGAACATAGCGCTCAATGCAGCATTGCCGTTGATCAGGTAAAGCGGATAGTAGATCATAGCGCCGCCCAAGCCCCCCATCATGCCGCCGATGAGGCCGCTGACAAAGCAGACCGTTGGGATGCCGTGTCCAACAGTTCCAATAGCCACATAAGGTGGCTGGGAAAATCCGGTTATGGGGTCATAATTGACCTTGGCTGAAGCAAAAGGCACGCCCACTGCATAGGCATAGATCCAGGATCCTGCCAGCATAGTGGAGCCTACCATGATTCCTGCACCTACCGCCCCGGAGGCCAAAATGAGCCAGATGTTGTCCGAGACGGACATCATCAGTCCGGCGGCCAATAGGCCGGTGAGGCCTGATCCGGCAGCGAGCTGCACGGTACCTGTGCCGATACCGGTGGCCTGAGCCATAGCGGCTGGTGCGCCGCCCACAGGAACGAAGTGAACGCCGACGCCTACCAGGAGGCCACCCACGATGATCTCCAGGATGTAGACGATGGTATAAATGTCAAAGTTCATGCCGCAATATCCCCCTTGTACTCCGGATATGGCCCATACTTTTTCCGAAGAGATCTCTCAATGTAATTGTTATAGATAACCATCACTACGATAAAGAATAGTCCCATGGCAATGGCGAAGGATGCCTGAGTCACCGGATCGAATACCGTTGTTCTCCAGTTGTCCAAAAAGACTGTCAAGCCAAAGGCCATTCCTGTGGCGGGACCGCCGAACTTGGTACAGAACCAGGCGTTGTCTATGGAGTTCCTCAGACCAGCTTCGGCCTTCCTCACTATCTGGCCGGAGAGCATGGTATTCAGACCGCAGCCGAACTGCCTGTTCTGGAACTCGCGCTCGCCACCATAGTGAATATCGCCCACTGATGAGCCGATAGCACCTACAGCCAATCCCCAGATCAAGGCTATGATCGGCATCGGGAATGGATGTGGGATGGGCAACATGTATACCATGATGTAAGATATAGCTGCAATACAAAACGATGTTATCCAGGCATGTGCCATAATGGATGGTGTAGTGTACCTGACCATATCCAGATAGATCCACTGATTGAACCTAGCTTGGCTGGAATTCCTGCCAAAATAGGAACTCAATGAAAAGACACCGTTGAACAGAGCGGCAACGGATGCGCCTGCCACAAGTGCAAACAGTGCGGGCATCTGGAAGGCCGTGATAAGAGTATAGGCCACTATAGCTGCAGTAGCAGCCCACAGGGCGTTGGCCGGGGGTTCACCCGAAATGGCCTTGTTATAGATCCTGTGGGGATTGCCGACCTGGGCAGCCAGTTGTACTTGCGAGTTGGGATTGCTCTGGGATCCTACATCAGATTCTATATCCTCAGAAGCACCAGCAACCGTCGCAAGGGCGCCCATCGCAGCTATAAGCCCCATGCTAAATGCGTCCATTTAATCCTCCTCCTTTTCCTTTCACCAATTTCATGGTTTTCCACGATAAAATTGGCTATGACGCTCTTGGTATCAATTACCTAAACTTATAAACCTTTCGCGATGGCGAGAAATATATCGGCTACTGAGAATTTTTCTGGGCCGTCGATCTCCGGGTTTAAAATAAATATGGGCTCTCTTTCGAAGCATTTCTGCCTTTGTGCGTTGCCATGAAAAGATGCAATATACAATAGCTAAGATCTCTTGCACGTGATTGTATTGCCTGTCAGAGCGTGAATTTGTGGGCAATTTGTGGTGCTCTAATGTGGGCGGCTAGGCTCTGGCCTGTCAGGAAGCACGCGAATGTTGGTGAGCACAAATTAAAATGTGGCAGGAAGAGGCCGCGATTTTTTTGGCGAAATTGACCTTTTCCATGGTGAAATCGACTATTGCCAGTTACCAGGGCTCTCTCTTCGATCCGATTCGATAGCCAATGATGTTCATAACGCGGTGAAGGATTGGCGTTATTATTAGTACTAGTACCATAATAGTCGGTGTGAAATTTTGCCAAAACCATGTTGGCGCGAGGATCATAGTTAGCACCCAGGATCCTATGACGAAATCCAGTTGATCTATGATGAAGAGTTGAGCTCCTCGCTTCAGCCCCATCCTTCGCTTAAAGAAGGCGGCCACAATATCTCCCAGCATTGCTCCAAAGGAGAGTCCCAGGAGAATCGGCAGTTGGCTGAATCCAGAACCAAAGCTGGGGAGACCGAGGCTTGGGGCAAGGTGGCTAAGCAGCAGACCTATTATTATGCCGCCCAATGTGCCTGCTATCGTACCTCGGAATGTCTTCCCATCACCTAGCATACGATTCCCGTCATGGATGGTATGCCCGAAGTCCAGAGGCGTCCCACCGCCAAAGAGGACCGCGCAGTTATTGGGCAGATATGCAGGCAGCATCAGCCAAAATGCTGTAATAAGTACATTCATGCCTTGCACTCTCGCCGTTTCGCCTATATATCAAATTATCTGATGCAATAATTCTCTATTCTATTGCATCGACGTGAGGGCGTTAATAGCTCTGTTGTTCGCTCGCCCTGGTGGAATATTCTTGCAGATTTCGAATAGATAATGATAATTTATATTTTATAAAATTATTTGGAGCAGATTTCGACGATATCGAATATCAATGAGAATTTCATGTTTTCCGTCATTTTGTGTCGGTAAACCTGGGCAGTCCAGTTATGGTATGAAAAAACCTCTTCGCTCCAGGCCAGTTTCCATCCTCATGGATGACCTTAGGTCATGGGCGTTTCTCGGTTTCTCTCTTGCTTCTGCGGTTAGGTTAGTAGATGTTAACGAAAATTATACTCGCGTATCTTTCAATCGAAACAGTTAAGTTCAACCTGTGCTACCTAAGGGGCGGGCGTCGATGGTCTAGTGGTTATGACTTGGGCCTTCCAGGCAGATTGTGATATCTGCGAAGCAAGCCTACAACCCGGGTTCGAATCCCGGTCGACGCACTTCTTTTTTGACTTATTTTCATTGAGATCATCCTTACGTTGAATGCCGAATTATTTTCGCTAGATTTATATCCTAGTTTGACCAGTTGTTGCTCTATGAATTCCGGTGGGGAGATCTCCAATGCACGAGGATTGCTGGCTGAGAAGATCGCAGGAGAGATCACCCTTTCCCAAAATCCAGGCGAGACCCTGAGGAAATGGCGGCGCAACTTCGGCATAACTCAGACCGACCTGTCCAATCATATGGGCATATCTCCTTCCGTTATCTCTGATTATGAGAGCGGCCGGCGAAAATCTCCCGGCATAATGATCGTGAGCAAGATCATTGATGCACTCCTCCGAATAGATGAGGGCCGCGGCTGCAATGTTCTGCGCGCCTACGAGGACATGTGGGGCGATATTTTAGGCCTTGACTCCATATGCAGCGTCTGTGAGTACCAGGAACCGATAGCCCTCTTGACTATTGCAGAAAAACTGAATGCAGAGGTTCTCTTTGGCCGCATGGATATCACCATCTGGGGTTATACGGTTATTGACAGCATGAAGGCCATCATTGAGATGCTTCCGGATCAGTTCCTGAAGATCTATGGGCGGAGCACAGCTCGCGCTCTGATATTCACGGGCGTTCATTCCGGCAAATCGCCCATGGTAGCAGTGCGGGTAAGCAATCTCAAGCCCGGCGCGGTAGTCTTGCAGGGATTGATGCCTTCCGAGGTTGATCCCATTGCCATAAGGATCGCCGAGGTCGAGAATATTCCTCTTTTAACGACACATTTTTCCGTTGACGAGATTTCAAGTGCATTGAGCAAAGGGTGAACTCTTTTGGTCTCAGGTATTGTAAGTTATGGGGTCTATGTTCCGCGATTTCGCATAAGGCTAGACGAGATTGCCAGGGTTTGGGGGGACGGAGAGGAGATCACCGAGGGTCTGCGCGTCTTCGAGAAATCCGTGCCCGATCTTGATGAGGATGCAGTGACGATCGCCGTGGAGGCTGCAAGAAATGCCTTGCAGCGTGCCGGGATAGATCCTAAACGGATAGGCGCCATCTATGCGGGCTCAGAGAGTCATCCTTATGCTGTAAAGCCCACAGCTACCATCGTGGGCCAGGCCTTAGGCACATCATCTTCTTTTACGGCCGCGGACTTCGAGTTTGCCTGTAAAGCCGGCACCGCTGCCGTCCAGGCTTGCCTTGGCCTTGTCAGCTCCAATCTAATTGATCTGGGCCTGGCAATAGGCGCGGATGTAAGCCAGGGAGCACCGGGAGATATGCTGGAATATACGGCTGCGGCTGGAGGTGCAGCTTATCTCATCGGCAGCCGGGATTTGGCAGCGGAGATTGAGGGCACTTATTCTTTCACCACCGATACCCCGGATTTCTGGAGGCGGGAGGGCATGCCCTATCCGGAGCATGGGGGAAGGTTCACGGGCGAGCCGGCCTATTTCAAGCACGTAGCAGGTGCTGCGCGCGGCCTTATGAAGCGCCTGGGGACAGAGCCCAAGGATTATGATTATGCCGTCTTTCACCAGCCCAACGGCAAGTTTCCCGTGCGCGTGGCCAAGATGCTGGGCTTTTCCAAAAAGCAGATCGAGCCGGGATTGATCGTGCCCATGATCGGAAACACTTACTCGGCATCCTGCCTCATCGGCCTTGCCGCCACTTTAGATGTCGCCCGCCCAGGCGAGCGCATTTTTGTGACCAGCTTTGGATCCGGTGCGGGAAGCGACGCCTTCAGTATAAGTGTGAAAGACAAAATTGATGAGATTCGCTGTGGCGCTGCAAACGTTCGCGACTATATCGGCGGGGCCGAGTATCTTGATTACGCCATGTATGCCAAGCATAAGGGCAAGCTGAGAATATGAGATCCGTATCCATAATTGGGGTAGGCTGCACCAAGTTCGGAGAGCGATGGGATGTCTCTTTGCGCGACATGATTGCTGAGGCCGGAGTCATGGCCATTGAGGATGCCGAGATCGCCGGCGAGCAGATCGATGCACTCTACGTGGGCAACATGAGCGCCGGAAGATTCATCGAGCAGGAACACATAGGGGCGCTCATTGCTGATTGCGCCGGCCTCTCCCGGCTGCATATACCCTCCACGCGCGTAGAGGCGGCCTGTGCTTCGGGGGGCCTCGCTCTTCGTCAGGCGGTACTGGCCGTGGCCAGCGGCTATAGCGATATTGTCATCGCGGCGGGGGTTGAGAAGATGACCGATGTCTCCACCGGCACCGCCGCCGACGCGCTGGCAGCAGCAGCCGACCGGGAGTGGGAGTGCTTCTTTGGCGCGACCTTCCCTGCGCTCTATGCCATGATGGCCAAGCTGCACATGCGTCGCTATGGGACAACGCATGACCAGATGGCCCAGGTGGCTGTGAAAAATCATCACCATGCCTGCATGAATCCGATCGCTCAGTATCATATGGAGATTACTGTGGAAGACGTGAATAAGTCTCCTATGGTGGCGGACCCTCTGCATGTCCTGGATTGCTCACCCATATCCGATGGAGCGGCGGCAGTGGTGCTTGCCCCGACAGAGGTGGCGGGAAGGCTTTCTGAATGCCCCATAAAGATCGTGGCCAGCGCCCAGGCTAGCGATACTTTAGCCCTGCATGATCGCCGTGATCTGACCACTCTGGATGCCACCGTGCATGCCGGGCGGGCCGCTTTCACTCAGGCCGGAATCGAGCCTCGAGCGGTGGATGTGGCAGAGGTGCATGACTGCTTTACCATCGCCGAGATATTGGCCATAGAGGACCTGGGATTTGTTGAGAAAGGCCAGGGCGGCAAAGCCATGGAAGAGGGGCTGACGGTCCTGGGAGGACGATTGCCCATAAATACCTCGGGTGGGCTGAAGGCCTGCGGCCATCCCGTAGGTGCTACCGGAATAAAGCAGGCCTACGAGATCGCCCTGCAACTAAGAGGCGAGGCAGGCAAGCGTCAGGTAGATGAGGCGGAGGTGGGCCTGGCTCACAATGTGGGCGGCTCCGGCGGAACGGCCCTGGTCCACATATTTACGAGGTGAAGATGGCAACGCAAGCGCCCAGATTCTGGAGAAGCATACCGCAACGATACAATCTTTCCGGAACGCACTGCACTAGCTGCAATGAGTACTTCTTTCCTCCCCGAAACCTCTGTCCCAACTGCCGCCGCGGGGCGCATTTAGAGGAGTACACCTTCAAGGGGACGGGCACCATCATCACCTACACTACTATCTATAATGCCACCGAGGACTTCGAGAGGCTGACGCCCTATAATCTGGCTATCATTCAACTGGATGAGGGTCCCAAGATTACCGGTCAGATCGTCTCCAGCTCGACTGGAGTCAAGATTGGCATGCGCGTTCGGCCGGTATTTCGCATTCTGGGAAAAGAGGGTGACCGGGGCATAATCTACTACGGCACCAAGTTTGCGCCTCTGCTCGTGTCAAGCTGCACGGAAAAGAAAGCCAGTGTGTAGAGAAGATTTCACATGAAAGCGCCGGCGAAATCTGCGCGGCTCATTTCCGCACCGTTCATATCAGCGCCCTTCGTATCTTTGGTGAGAAGGACAGGTCCGGTCTTTATGACATTCTCTCTGGCTTTTATCTCGCTGAGCATGCGGGAGAGGCCATTTCTCTCTTTAGCCTGCATAACCAAAAAGAAGCTGTACTCTCCAAAGAGACGATAGACATCCTTTACTTCGGGCCTCTCTTGCAGACGGGCACAAACCATTCTTTCCTGATCGGATCTAACTTTGATCATTGTCATTCCTATTACAATTTTCAATTCCCCCACTAGAAGCACATTTGAATGCTGTACTTATATATGTCCTTGTTGGTGCATATGTCCCAGACAATTTAATATCAAAACTTATATTTAAAATTTACGCGAAGGATGTAAATATTTTGCAGCCTGATAAAGAACCATGACCCTTGTTTCCCTCTGCTTTGAGGTCCACCAGCCTCTTCGGCTCAAGAAAAATTTCTTCTGGGACGGATTTCCGCTAAAGCAGGTCGTGCCCAATTTGGGTGAGTTTTATTTTGATGACCATGAGAATAAAAGAATCTTTGAGCGGATATCCGACAAATGTTATCTGCCTGCCAACGAGGTCATCTTAGAGAGCATTAAGAAGCATGAGGGATCGGACAGGCCCTTCCAGGTCGCTTATAGCTTCTCTGGGATCTTCTTGGAGCAGTGTTGCGCCTTTCGTCCCGAGGTATTGGACTCCTTTGTCAGGCTGGTGGAGACGGGCCAAGTGGAGGTGATGGAGCAGACCTACTACCACTCTTTGGCCAGCCTCTACGAGGATAAAAGCGAGTTCTTGGAGCAGGTCAAGATGCATAAGGAGTTGATCTGGGACATCTTTGGGCTGCATCCCACCACCTTCGAGAATACGGAGCTCATTTACAATGACGAGATTGCGAGGATGGTTGAAAGCATGGGATACAAGGCCGTCTTCACCGAAGGGGTTGTGGAAAATCCCAACTACGTTTACCGGCCACCCAAGACAGAAATCTCTTTGCTACTGCGAAACTATAAGCTCACAGACGACATCGGCTTTCGGTTCTCTTCGCATAGCTGGGAGGAGTACCCCCTTACCGCCGACAAGTATGCCGGCTGGCTGGCGGCAACTCCCGGCCAGTGCATAAACATCTTCTGCGACTATGAGACCTTTGGCGAGCATCAGTGGACGGATACGGGTATTTTTGAGTTCCTGTGCCATCTGCCCGGGGAGGTTTTGCGGCATGAGAATCTCCGATTTGCCACACCTTCTGAGATTGCTCGAGACATTGCCCCGGAAAGAGAGCTCTCCGTACCAAATTATGTCTCATGGGCAGACCTGGAGAGGGATACGAGCTGCTGGCTGGGTAACGCTCTGCAGCAGGCCTGCTTCATCTACCAAAAGAGGCTGGAGGCTCCGGTCAAAGAGAGTGGAGACCAGGAGCTTCTGCGGATTTGGAGGACGTTTGGTCTTTCCGATCATCTTTACTACATCTTTACTCACGGCGGGGGGCCGGGTGAGGTGCACAGCTATTTCAGCCCCTACGGCATTTCTTATGATGCCTCCGTTACCTACTTCAGCGTTCTATGTGATCTGCATTACCGTCTTAAGAAGAAGATCCATCTGGCTGATTCACCCTTCCGTTTTGCCACTGGCAAGGATCAGTTCACAGGAGAAGTCGCCTGGAGTTTAGCCGGTCTGCAAAATATTTTAAAAGCCGTATCGATCGATTCACTGCAATATCATAACAGCCGGGGGGATCTGGCCCGGTGGGCGGCGAGCAGTCTCGCAGACACGGGTCTGGCGGAGCGGATGTCTAAATCAAAGAGCATCAAGGGAGAAAGACTGCGAAAAAGCCTGCTATCTGCAGTGGATTTTGCTCTCTCGGAGGATAAATAATGGCTGGAGGGGCCGTCTTTTGTCCGCAGAGCTATGAAGAGGGCGCGGGCCGGGAATGGCTGCTGGCCAATGGTCTGGGCGGCTACGCCTCCTCTACCGTGTCCGGCAGCAACACGCGGGCCTATCACGGTCTTCTCGTGGCGGCGCTAGAGCCTCCTGTGGACCGCTGGCTTTTGCTCTCTTCCCTGGATGAGGAGGTCGAGGGCGCCCTTTTGGCTAATCATCAATACCCTGGTGTGATCCACCCCCAGGGATTTAAGTATCTAAAGGAGTTTCGCGAGGATCCAACTATCTGGTTCTGCTACCAGGTGGGCACTACCAGGATCGAGAAGACCGTTTTCATGATTCATAATGAGAACACCACTATTATCAGCTACAAAATTAAAAACGGAAAGGGAACGATGCAAATCATTCCCCTGGTGCACTGCCGCTCCTTTCACGCCGCTTCTCCGCTGCCGCGATTGAGCCAGGAACCTCTTAAAGCGGGAACGATTCTCCAATCAAGTCTCCGACCTGACATACGTCTCACCCTACTCTCGGATGGCTCCTCATATGTGCCGCAGGAGGTGATTTACAACAGCTTCGAGTACGAAGAGGAGCGACGGCGCGGTCTGGCCTGGAAGGAAGACCTCTTCTCCCCGGGCCGCTTCGAAGTAGAGCTATCGGGAGATGCGGCCTTTGCCATCGCTGCTTCCTCCTGCAGGGACACAATGCCTGATTGGAAGGCCGAGCAGAAAAAAGAAAAAGAGCGTCTGGAAAAGCTAACGGCACCTATTCCGAAGTTGGCCCGGGCTGCAGATGCTTTCCTGGTGAAAAGAGGCCATACCCTGAGCCTCATCGCTGGATACCACTGGTTTGATGATTGGGGAAGGGACGCCATGATCTCCCTGCCCGGCCTTTTGCTTTGCACAGGGCGCTATGAAGATGCCAGGCAGGTCTTGAAATCCTTTGCAGAGGCCATGAACGACGGTGTTTTGCCCAATGACCTCGGGGCCAGGTCTTACAATACGGTGGATGCATCCCTATGGTTTGTTCAGGCCGTCAGCAGCTATTTTGAGTATTCAAAAGACCTGGAGTTTCTGGGCGAGATCTGGCCCAGGCTGCTGGATGTATTCAGTCGCTATTCTCGGCCGGGTGAGGAATTTGGAGGGTCCGGGGATGGTCTTATCGTATCCGGGCCAGCGCTCACATGGATGGATGCACGCCTGGATGGTCGGCCGGTTACGCCAAGGGCTGGGAAATGTTGTGAGATAAATGCCCTATGGTTTTGTGCCTTGAAAGATATGCAGAAGCTGGGCAAGGCTTCAGGCAAGTCTGTAGATTCAGGATTTGCAGAGCTGGCTGAGAAGGTCAGGCAAAGCTACCAGGGGTTTTGGAATAGTGAAACCGGCTGCCTTTATGATGTGATTGACCATGAGGACGCATCCATCCGGCCAAACCAGATCATCGCGGCAAGGGTTCCCGATCTGCTGCCATTTGTTATGAGAAAGAGCATTCTTGAGGTGGTCACAAGGGAATTGCTCACGCCTTTCGGCCTGAGAACGCTCTCGCCCCGCGATCCCCGCTATGTGGGCAGATACGAAGGTGATTCCCGTTGCCGGGATGGGGCCTATCATCAGGGTACCGTCTGGCCCTGGCTCATGGGGCCGTACATTGATGCTCTGCTCTCGGTGAACGGTAGGTCCGAGCCGATCTTGGCTTCGGCCCGTGAACTTCTCAGGCCTCTGATAACGCCAGATGCGAGCGGGATAAACACAATTCCCGAGGTCTTTGATGGTGATTCTCCCCAGCGGCCGGGTGGCTGCATAGCTCAGGCCTGGTCTGTGGCAGAGGTGCTGCGAGCCTGGCAGATATCTCAATAGAGGGCGACAGCCCCGGGCAAAGGGCAACGAGACACCATCAGCTCGGCCAGAATGGAGAAGAGAAGACAACAGATAACTGCAATCCACCATTTCAATCAGACAAGCTCCAATAAATCCTTTTGCAGATCTGCGCTAATCTTTGCTCCATCGAGCTTGGAAATAGCAAAAAATTGGGGCGCTATTGAATCGTACTTGACTCCCAGCAGATTTGCCCCACTAAAATCGGCGTTTTCAAAGATACAAGTGTCAAAAGTGACTCCACTGAGATCCGCGCCTGAAAAATTTGTGTTGTTCATATAGGTCTGGGCGAAGATTGCATTCTTCAAATCAGCCCCGCGAAAGTCCGCATCTAAGTAGTTCATCAAAATGATGTTGGATGATCTTAAGTTCGCCTTTTGCCAGACGGTCCCCTTCAGGGTCGATCCGTACTGATAGGATTCAGCAAGTTGCGCGCCCGACAGGTTTGCATCATTCAGGTACACATTCATGAATCGGATACCGCTTAGACGGGCACCTTTCAAATTCGCGCCGGTTAGATCGGCATAATCCAGATTTGCCTCTTTCAGAGTGCAACCCGTCAGATCAGCCCTCACCAAAAAAGCCCGGGTAAAATCTGAACCGGTCAGGTCGGAGTTGCTGAGATTCGCTCCAAAGAGCTCTGCTCTGGTGAAAAGGCATTCTTGGAGATTGCTGCCACTCAGATCGGCCCAGTTCATTTTGGCTGCCGCCAGGTTAGCTTTGCTTAGATATGTATCATCCAGGACAGCAAGAGTGAGATCCGCACCGAAGAGCCTGGCTCCAGAAAGGTCGGCGCCCCTCAGGTCTGTCCCTTCCAGATTGGCCCTGGATAAGTCGGCATCTCTCAAGTTAGCTTCCCGCAGATCGGTATCATTAAGCCCGGCTGAGACCAGCTTGGAACCCTGGAGGTTGGCTTTAACCATCCTGGCCCGGAACATTCTGCTTGACTGCATATCGGATCCTGAAAGGTCGGCTCTTGATAGATCGGAATCGACGAAGCTGGATGTTACCAGGTTGGACCGGCTTAGGTTGGCTGCAGTCAGATTTGCATCTCTGAACCTGGCTCTCCTCATATCTGATCCGGATAGATCTGCCCCAGAGAGATCGGCTCCGGTGAGGTTCGCTGCCATCATACTGGAATTTCTGAGAATACTGCCAAGCATCTTGGCCCCCGAGAGCTGGGCTTCATTCAGGCAGGCTCTGGACAGGTCCGCTTGGGAGAGATTGGATAATATCAGGCCCGAAGCCCCAAGATAGGAGCCGGAAAGATTTGCCATGCTGAGGTTTGTATTGGTCAAGTTGGCAAATCCCAATTCTGAATTAACCAGCAGGGTGCCAAAAAAATTTGCTCCATAACATCGGCTCTCCGAGATATCTGCTCCGCTAAGGTCGGCATGAGACAGGTCTGCATTGAACAAACTCGCCCCAGCAAGGCTGGCTTTTGATAAGTTGGCCCTCACCAGTGTTGAATTGTGAAGTGAGGCGCGCTTTAAGTTAGAGCCGATGAGTCTTGTGCCCCTTAGATTTGAGTTTGAAAAATTCGTAGCGGTCAGGTTTGCGTGATCCAATTTTGCACCTGAAAAGTCTGTTTTGCCCAGCATCGATTGCTGCATATCAGCTTCTCGCAGGTCCGCTCCGCTGAGATTCGATCCGGTCATATCAGCTCCGACCAGATACGCACCGCGAAGAATGGCAAAAGACAAATCGGAATCCTCTATGTTTGACTCATGCAAGACTGCTTTGCTTAAGTTAACCTTGCTCATGCGGGCGCCACTCAATTGAGATCCTTCCAATATCGATCCGCTGAGATTCGTCCCCTCAAGGTTTGAGCTATGCAGCAGCGATCGCTTCAGATTGACTCCGGAAAGATTCAGGCGGCTCAGGTTCTTGCCGCTGAGATCGGCACAAGATTGGAATGGCTGATTGACTATTGTGCTCTCTAGAGGAAGGCTTGACAGAGATATTGCAAAGCGGCGCAGTTCCAACATATCGAACATGTAAGCTTCGGGGAGCGTTTTTATTACCGGGATGCTGTCCGCAGATTCTCCCCTAAGTATACGAAGGGCCAGTTGCGAGGCCAGCCCACCTTGAACGGGGCCTGTGGTGATCACTCCCCCAAGGATGCCAAAGCCCATGTAAACGTCCCTTGTTCCATAAATCGGAACCAAACTCGCGCTTCGAAGGACCCATGCGCTCTCCTCGTGAGTCAAGACTCGTCCCTCACGATCGCGATTGTAATTCAAGAGAAGGATTAAACTGCCCTCCAAGAGTTGAGATGCATTCTTCTGCATCTCCTGTACCGTCATATTGTCCCAGATAATGATGCTGACATTTTCGCGGAAGCTTTGCAGCGTCCGGTTTAAAACCGCTCTATTAGCCCAACCTGTAGTGGTCCTGTCGTTTACTACTACTATTTGCTTTGTTTCCGGGTGCAATTTGAGCATCAGAGAAAGAGTACCTGGCAGATCGAAAGCCTCTACTACGCCCGTGAAACCTTTCTTGCCGGACAGCATCTTATCTTCGAAGAAATTGACTCCACAAAAGACCACCGGGCTTTCTCTGAATAGCTCGTCTCTGTTGCTCAGGAGGAAGTTGAAAGCATCATCATCCGAACAAATTATAACATCAAAATGGCGATCCTTATACTTAATTCGAAATAATTCCTTCAATTCAGCCAGGCAAGTCTCATTAGGTGCCTGTTTCTTGGTATCCATATACTCAAAAGAGAAAGCTGCTGAGGGATAGTGCATCGATAATTGATTCTCGATCTCGCTGCCAATGGAATCGGTCCATCTCAAGCCGGGATTGTAAGAGGCGAATATCAATACTTCCTTTGATTTATTTTCCTCATTTCCTAGCGAATTCGTAATAAATGATAATATTAAGATAAATACTATAGTTAATTTTACTATTAATGACAGAGTGCCCATATCTTTTCTCCTGATCATCAGTTATCAAGTAGATCCCTCCTTATACTTATTGCTTTTCTTTTGGATCTGGAAACTCAGATCTTAAGCTTACAGTATCTTAAAAATATACGGGTGAACATGTATGAATCAAAATAGATAAATAGATATTAATAATATGATTATTAATTATTTACCTTTAACTTAACGCTATTATATTTAATAAAAAATTAAAAAATTAAGCCTCGGACGGGATTCGAACCCGCGACCTCGTCCTTACCAAGGACGCGCTATACCGGGCTAAGCTATCGAGGCGCCAACTGCCCCTTGTGCTCGCCATTCAAGAACCTTTCGGTTAGAAGCCCAAAAAGCAGGCCACCCGCTTTTTCCGGCGAATTCACAAAAAAAAGAAAAACGACATCTAGCTGTCGTGTTTCCTCGCCATTTCATAAACGTCTTCCGTTCTCTTAGCGATGCGATCCCAGCTAAACTCGGCATCAATCCGGCTGCAACCCGCCTGGGCCAGCTTCTTCATCTCCTCAGGATTGCCGAGCAGCCGGCTTATGCACCAGGCAATGGACTCCGGCTGCACATAAGCCAGTAGCCCGTCCTCGAAGTTCTTAATTATACTCACGGCCTCTGTTGCCACTACTGGTTTGCAGGCATCCCAGGCCTCCAGGACCACTACGCCGAAAGGCTCGTTTCTGCTGGGAATGCACATGAGATCGCAGGCATTGACCAGCTCCTCTTTCTCGGCGCCGGGGGTGTATCCGAGAAATCGGCAGGCGTCCGCTATCCCAAGTTCGCGAGCTCGGCGTTCGCAATCCGGTCTCATACCTCCCTCTCCTATGAAGATAAAACGAGCATCTGATCTGCTTCTCAATATATGAGGTATAGCCTCTACCAGGAGGTCTGGTCCCTTTTGTATGCTCATCCTGCCGCAGAAGAGCACCATAGGTGCCATGGGGTGGATGCCGTACCTCTCTTTGACTCGACCGGCATCCAGGCCTTTTCTCATCTTTCCCACAATGATGCCGTTTGGTATGATGCAGATCTTTTCTTCAGGCAGGCTGTATATCCACATCAGCTCATCTTGCATGCGCCTGGTGGTCACAATCACCTTGGAGGCCTCATAGCAGCCCAGCCACTCTCGATGGGAGATCTCCTGGGATATTCCGTAACCGAAATTGTTCCCATTCCTGCCCCATTCTGTACTATGCATGGTCAGAAGGAAGGGCAGGCCGAAGTCCTGCTTTATGCGGGTCAAAGCCAGCACCGGATGCCAATCGTGACCATGAACAATATCGAATTTGCCGAATATCTTTTGCACTGCTGCGAAGCGATCGTAAAGCGCATCACACATGCGGTTCATCTGAGCCAGGACATCCCCTGTGCTCTCTACATCGACTCTCTGGTAATGGACGCCGTTGATTTTGTCGTAGGACTCAAAGTCGCCTCTGCGTGTAAAGATATGTACTTCGTGGCCCCTTCTGGCCAGCGCTTCGGAGATCTCTGAGACATGGGGGGCCACCCCGCCAACCTTTATTGAGTATAAGCTCTCCCAGGAGAGCATTCCAATTCGCATCTCTTCACCGATATTATCTCGCCTTGCGGCGATCGCTTTATGATCATTTGTCTGTACGATATCATCAATATGGGGATTGGACGCATTTTGGTCCATCTTATTCCTGCTTTATGAAATACATAAGGAATGAAATAAGCAAATTGTAATACTATACCGCCGGATAATTGATTAACTTTTCGGCGCTGTCAATTTCTGGCGAAGCTCCTCGGCTACTTTCTCCGGCGCAAAGGAGTTGATGTAAATTCCAGTGCTCCTCTCAAAGCCGGCTATATTGGAGAGAGCCGGCTGAATTCTGATATTGAGGTGATAGCAGCCGAAAGGAAGCTGGAAGATCATGTAATTGTAGGGGGGGTCGTTCAAGAGGGACTGCATGCTCCCTAAAGCTCTCTTTAGCAGGGCAGCCAGGCTCTTGGTTTCGTCTTCATGCATCTCCTGCAGATTGGCAAAATGCCTCTTAGGCAAAATCATTGTCTCATAAGGTGCCTGCGAATAGAAGGGTGCGATGAGAATCCAGTTATCGTTCTCGTCGATGAGCCGGCATGATTCCTTCTCTTGCGCTACGATATTGCAGAAAGGACAGAGTGATGCCCGGCTGATGGCGTCCAGTTCTCTTTTTATGAGGGGCGGAAGAATGGGAAGGGTGATGAGCTGAGAATGGCTGTGAGATAACGATGCTCCCGCCTCCTTGCCCCAATTCTTGAAGATGGATACGTATTTCACGAGGCTGTCCTCGCGGTAATGGACATAGCGATCCCGGTAGACATGGATGAGCATTTCCATGCGCTCCTGGGAAAAGTCTGCCGGATTTTCTCTGTGCAGGGGCGAATCCACAATCACCTCGTGATGGCCGCGCCCGGGCAGGGCAATCCAATCTGCCGTGGCGGGCGCAGGGCAGGGGACCATGGCCGCAAAAACATTGGGAAAGACACGCAAAAGCCAGCTGCAAGTACTCTCCTGGCCATCGAATAAGACTCCCTGCTCCGTGTAGACTGCAACGGCTGGCGGGGTCATCTTCTCGTTTCCCGGACAAAATGGGCAAACGGTCTCGCCTCCTGGGGCCTTCGTTGCAGGGAAATCAGAAGGCCTCTTCTTTCGCTCTGCGGCGATAATGCAGTACTCATCCAGGAAGTAATGCCTTCTCAGTTCTGGCATCGCCTCGCCTCTGCTCTCATCAGACTACTTCCTTATAAATCGCCAGGGTTCTCTCGGCAGCTTTCTGCCAGGTGAACTCTTCAAGCACCCTTTTCCTGGCGTTCTTCCCCCAGGATTTAAGCCGGTCCAGATCCTCCAGGGCGAGATTGATGCCCCAGGCGATATCTTGGGAATCGCGAGCATTGACATGGACGCCGGTGGGGCGCGATGCGGCAGGGCTTTTCACAATCTCGGCCAGACCGGATGTGCCGGCGGCGCCCACCACAGCAGCCTTGCCCATGGCGGCAGCTTCTAAACCCACAATGCCAAAGGGCTCGTAGATACTGGGAAATACACACAGGTCCGCCAGAGCGTAGTGGTGCATCTTCTCTTCGGCATCGAGAAAGTCAGTGACCAGAGTCACACAGCTATGGCCCAGACGCTGCACCTCTTGGGCGGCCCATGCCTCAAGGCTGCCCTTGCCTACCACGAGGAGCTTAACCTTGGGATGCAGATCCAGGACCTGTGGCAAAGCGGAAAAAAGCTCTTTGATGCCTTTGACCGGTTCCAGTCGGCCTACGAAGAGGATTACGATATCGTCCTTGGCAAAGCCATACCTCTCACGCAGGGCGGCTAGAGTCCTGGCATCGGCCCGGTCGGGATCGAAGAAATCGGCATTCACGCCATGGTAGCATACGGAAACCTTCTCTTTGGGTGTGCCAAGGCTCAGCAGCTCTTGCTTCATGGCCAGAGAGACGGTGATAACCCTATCGGCAACTTCTGTACCTTTTTTCTCCAGAGCCACGAGCTGGGGGTTGGGATTATCCGAACGACCGCCCTCCAGGCCGTGTACATGGTAGATGAGGGGGATGCCCCCTCTCTTGACGGCCATGCCTCCCAGGAGGCCGAGCCAGTCGTGGGCCACACATAGATCGAAAGGCCCATTCTCAATGATGCTTGCCGCCGAAAGTTGATTTAAGCTTAAGAGTTCCTCAAGGAAACGCAGGCCATCTCCCCAGGAAAGGGTCTGGGCCGAGAGGAATACTTCAAGCCCATCCCTGATCGGGACGGGAACCTCCCTGAACACCTCCACACCATTCATATCCTGGTGCCGGTCCAGCTTGCCGTCTCCCAATGTAAAGACCGAGACATTCTCTCCCTGGGAGACAATTTCTCGGGATATTTCGTCCGCGTACACACCAAGGCCGCCAAAGATTCTGGGCGGAAACTCAAGGCTCAGATAGGCAATTCTCATAGTCTCCCCACATCTAAGCTACCAGATTCTTGTAATACTCCAGTACCGGCTCCTTCCAGTTGAACTGCTTGGCCAAAGAGAAGGACTCTTCGCAGAGCAGCCGGTATTTGACCTCATCATCCAGATAGGTCCAGGTGAAGTAGTCCAGGGCCAGGGCGTAATCCAAGACGGTCTCCTGGGGCTGTGCCTCAATGTTATCCACAACCACCACGCCACCCATGCCCGGCACGCGGCGTTTTATCTTCTTGAGAGCATCGCTGTATCCTGCAGACCGGCTGACGATGTTGGGCGTGCCTTCCCGGCCTGCTTCCAGGCCGGTGAGAAGGAAAGGCTCATATTGGGAAGGAAATATGCCGGCAACGCAGCCGGCCATGATCTCATCAGCCTGCATTCCCAGGCCGCCGTCATCGGGTCCCACCCATTGAGGATAGAGCAGTGCCGCCACCATTCTCTTGCCTGAGATCAGCTCCGTTTCATCCAGGCCCTTCTCCTTGATCATATTCTCCAGGCGGATCTCCTCGCCCACCAGAACCTCCGGCGTGAGATTGATGGGGAACCCCTCTGGAAGCTTCTCTTTGTCTTTAGGGCCGTGAGCGGCTATCAGGAAACATACCACCCTTGTCTCCTCGGCATGACGCTGACCGGCCAGTCTATGCTTGAGCAGGTGATCCTGGAGCATCAGGGCATCAAGGAGCTGAATGTATCCTTTGTTCTCGATCTCTATGCGGGAGATGGTGAAGATCGGAATTATGTTCTCCTTCTTTACGCACTTGCCGTTGCAGTACTTGTAGAGGTTGTCGGCCAGAAACTGCTGGACCCTTGCCCGGCAGCGATCTTTTTTATCCCAGTCGATCTCCTGCGTCTCCAAATCGATTCCATTCCGGATGACAATGCCTTTCAAGCGGTAAAAGAGCATAGCCTCTTTCATGGTCGAGTCGCCCACGAATGTAACGGCATCGGCATAGAGGGCCAGCGCTTCTAAGGTGGCAAAGCCAAGAGGCGTACCCGGCTCCATTTTCGAGTCATTTTTAATAATCTTTTGCAGGGACTTGTATCCGGCGGTGCGGCCGGGAACCGTGGCGTGCAGGGTGCAGACCGATCTTACAGGAACGCCCAGCTTCTTCAGTCTGGTTGCCGCATAGAAGACTCCAAACTCATGGCAATGTAAGGAGACTCTCACTTTGGGCATTACCGACTTGGCAAACTCCGAGACGGCCTTGTCGGCGTACTTTTGCGCCATCTCTTCCGGGGCGCGCGCCAGGCCTCTTACCAGCTCAGATGCGGCATAGGAGAGGTTGAGGTAGTGGTTGTACTCCCAACCATACTGGGCTCTCTCATAATTCATGGAATCAAGCCCCACCAGATCAAATGCCTCCGTCTTGATGGCATTGTTAAGGGTCATATCCTTATTCTTCCAGCGCACCACGTGGGACTGATAGTAATTGGTATTGAAGAGCACATAGCCGATGGGAACGCCTTCTACCATTCTCTGCCCGGTGACTGTCTCAATGCCGGCGGCATTCAGTTCGCCCAGCACCTGGTCCAGCTCCTGCCCCATATCCAGCTTTTCGAATTCAGTGAGATCTGTGATCCGGTTTTTGCCTGTATTCCAGTCCGAGCCGGAGGTGGGATAGTTGGGACCCGCCACCAGGATGTGCAGGCCGCTTTCAATATCTCCGTGTGCTACCAGTCGGGCCAGCATCACAGCCTCGGCATCCACCACATTCCAGATGCCGCCCATCTTATTCGAGGCCGGCCCCGCTTCTTCGGCAGCCAGGACGATCCATCTTTCTATCATATCAGGCATACCTCAAGAATAGGGTGAGAGCGAGGACACAGAGATTCCATCATCGGAGATGTCCAGCACTCTTATGCTATTGGCGATCTTTGAGCCGCGCATTTTCATGATATATATCGATCTGATGAGATTGTTCTTGATCCGCTCCCGGCTGAGCATGGTGGCCGAGTCTGCTCCGTACTCCAGGAACTGATTGGTGCTGAAAGCCGTACCGATGGTGACAACCGATGTGACACCGCTGGCGCGAATGGTGCCGAAGAGGTCGTCGGTCAGGGAACGGATCTTAAATGGGGCCTCAACTGCCATAAAGAAGGCCGTCAGGTCGTCGATGAAGAGCCGGGCGGGCTTGACCTCCTTCAGCTTTCTTTCCACCAGCTTTCGGAAGTTTATGAGAAAATCCACCGGATCGATCTCGATGCTCTTTTGCAGGCGCAGATCGGGATCTGTAACATCGACGATGGTAAGTTTTCCCTCCTCTTCCAGCTTAGAGAAGTCCCAGCCAAAGGAGGACATCATCTCTCTCTTCAGGTACTCTGCGCTCTCCGAGGGGGTGATGATCATTCCATTTTCTCCAATCTGGGCGCCGTAGTTTATGAACTGGCTGGCAAAGACGGTTTTGCCTGTACCGGAAGATCCTGTTATGGTGTTTACGGTCCCTTTGTGAAAACCGCCGCCAACCAATTCGTCAAATCCGGGTATGCCCGACATGGACCTGGGAAATTTGCTGCTCTGTACTGCCACAACTAACCGCTCCCTTACTGCTATTGCGCTGCGATTTGCAGCGCTGCATCCCTGTTATTCCGCGACCAAGGTAATTAGGTCTTTCGGTGATGGGTGGAAAATTAGCAAAGGGATGTAGGTGAAAGAGAATTTTGCTGGCGTTTAGGGGGCAATAAGTGCCCCGCAATTTTCTATGCTAAAAGCGTCCCGACCGGGATTCGAACCCGGGTTGAAGGCTGTCCGCGCGAAGAAGCTCCGCAGGCCTCCGGGATATCCACTACCCCATCGGGACAAAACATCCCTCATGGCATGCTTTTAGTTATTAAGCTTATTGGCCTGATGACCTGGTCTGAGCGGTTCTTATCGCGCGCAGAAAGTCAATCTTTCGAAATTCAGGCCAGTAGGGTGCGCAAAAGTATGCAGCGCACTCATTACCGTTGGCCTGCCAGGGCAGGAAATTGGAGGTGCGGCAGTCTCCGCCCGTCCTGATGATCAGATCGACTTTGGGCACGGGGATGCCGTCCTGAGGATAGAGGTGCTGGGCGATCAGATTCTCATCCACATCTGCGGCTTTGATCTTCCCTGCCGAAACCTGGCGCGCCAGATAGCGCGCCGCGTCTATCAGCTCGCGCTGGCCGCCGTAGGCCAGGGCCACGTTCAGGTACATATTATCATATTTTCGCGTGGCCTCCTGGGTGCGGCAGATCTCCTCCTGAAGGTCTTGCGGCAGCATCTCCACCCTGCCGATGGCCCGCACGCGAATCTGATTGTGGTGAATCTTTTTGGAGCGCTTCAGCTCTATGAACTTATTTTTGATCAGATCGAATAGATAGCGCTTCTCCGTCTCATTTCTGGAAAAGTTCTCTGTAGAAAAGGCATATAGGGTGAGGTGTCTGACACCCACGTCCAGGCACCAGTCCATAACCCTTTCCGAGGTATCTGCACCAAGGCTGTGCCCCAGGAACTTGGAGAGACCTTTTTGTCTGGCAAATCTGCGGTTTCCATCCTGAATAATGGCCACATGCTCCACCGGCACTCCGGCAAGGATGCGTGACTTCAAAAGCCGCTCATAAAAGGTGTAGGCTGGGTTTCTCAAAATGAAACTCATTCGTTTTATTAGCTTCGCGAATTACTATTTAAATAATTCCGCTGCGCCGGACGAAAATAAGTTTGCAGTTCTCTTCCCAAGGGCAAGATACTAATAGCTGATGGCTTACTTGCTACTCCGAGGGCCTGTGGTCTAGCTGGTTATGACATCGCCTTCACACGGCGGGGATCACGCGTTCGAATCGCGTCGGGCCCATTTGTATTTTGGCCGACACAAGCTTTAACTATTTAAGAGTGGTTTTTAACGCAAGGGCGCAAGAAAGATGCTTTGGCTGCTTGGGGCAAAAATGACCCCCAAAATATCATTAATCTTATGTCCATATTTAATTATTTGAGGTGATAAGCTGTATCAAAGAGGTCGTGGCAGGGAAGAAGAAGGGGCTGTAATTACCAGAGTTCGTCTCCCTCGCAAACAGGATAGAGAGATATTTGGTCATGTGGAAAGTTTGCTTGGCTCCAATCGCATAAAAGTGAGATGCATCGACGGTGTTACCAGGATGGGCCGCATACCTGGTAAGATGAAGAAGAGGATCTGGATCAGGCAGGGTGATGTGGTTATTGTTATTCCCTGGGATATCCAGGATGAAAAGGCAGATGTGGTCTGGAGATATACAGGTCCCCAGGTAGACTGGCTGCGGCGCAAGGGATTTCTGAAAGGAACTACTTGAAAGGAATCTTCTTGAAAGGCACATTATGAGCAGGCGTACCGAGGATGAAGATTTCGATACCAAGATCGATGTTCTTCGTACCAGGATAAAGGATTCCGATGATCTAAATGTCCAGGATGCTGTCTTCGATAAGCGCACCCTGATGGACCTTTATAGCCTGGCCAATAAGGGCGTAATCGATGCTCTGGGCGGATCCATCTGCACCGGAAAAGAAGCCAACGTTTTCCGGGCCATAGTGGGCGAAAAAGAGCTGGCCCTAAAGATTTACCGCATCTCTACCAGCAATTTCAATGCCATGCAGGACTACCTGAATGGCGATCCAAGATTTGGGAACGTGAAGGGCACAAAGAGATCTATTGTCTCGGCCTGGGCCCGTAAGGAGTTTCGAAACCTGACGAGGGCGGAAGAGGTGGGCGTTCCCGTGCCCCATCCCATAGCCATGAAGGAGAACATACTGGTTATGGATCTGATTGGTAAGGGCGATTGCGTTGCTCCTTCGCTAAAGGACGTGGAACTGGAGACGGAAGAGGCAAAGCGCATTTTTGAAAAGATCGCTGATTATATCTCCGTGCTCTATAATCGCGCTCAGCTTGTCCATGCCGATCTGAGCGAGTTCAATATACTCTATGACAAAGGCGATCCGGTAATAATCGATATGGGGCAGTCTGTTACCCTGGACCATCCGATGGCCAGAAGGTTTTTGGAGCGCGATATAGCCAACGTGGCCCATTACTTTAAGAAAAAATATAACGTTGGCTCGCCTGAGGAGATCTGGGAAAAGCTCCTAAAAGACAAAGAAGAGATAGACAAAGAGAAGGCTGATTAAATTGGATATCAAGATTCCAGAGGAGCGCGTAGGTGTGCTGGTGGGGCCGGGCGGCTCCATGAAGCACCTTATCGAAGAGAAGACAAAGACCACTCTTGAGATAGACAGCGAGACCGGCACGGTCTCCATTGCATCGGCTGTTGATCCATTGGCGGGCCTGAGAGTTCTAGACCTGGTAAAAGCCATCGGAAGAGGCTTCTCACCGGAGAGGGCTCTGGCCATTCTTGATGACGAGATGCTGATGCTCGATGTGCTGGACCTGTCCAGGATGGTGGGCACCAAGAACGATATGGAGCGCATCAAGGGCCGCATCATAGGCAAGGATGGGCGCTCGCGCGAGATCATGGAAAGGCTCACCGGCGCCAAGGTGTCGGTTTATGGCAAGACGGTAGCTATCTTGGGCTATCCTGAGCAAAACCGAGTTGCGCGCACTGCCATAGAGATGCTGCTTGATGGTGCCCCCCATGGAAATGTCTATGGCTTTTTAGAGAAGAAGCATCAAGAGCTGGCCAGAGATGAGTTGAGGGAACAGGGCTTACTCTGAAGCTCTTTGGATCTCTTTCTCTTTATCATTAATTTTTTTATTAATTATGTTGAATGATTCATCTTGATTAGTCTATCCCTCTGGATTTTGGCAAATGGTTTTCGGCTAAATGGTATTCTGCTAAATATTCATTATCTTGAAATAGCATGGCGCTGAAAAAAAGCTGACCGATCAAGCGGTGATTTCTCGTTTAAAGGCGGCGGGCAGCTTATTAGCTTATATAATGGTATTGTAGATTGATCTGGCGAGGATAAAATTTTGGACTTGCAGTTACAGCTTGATTCCATTGATTGGCTGTTCATAGCCGCAGCACTGGTAGGCCTGTATTCCATCCTTCTTTTGCCGTTGAGGAATAGCGAAGAGTGGCGCAGCCGGGGAATATCTGTCGGAAGCTTGCTGGGCATTCCTTTAGCCATATTCGTTCGTACCACCCGGGGCCTGAATCTGCTGGACAGTCTGGCCCGTCCCAAGCGTTTTTGGAGGATCGTGGCCTCGGCCGGCATACCTCTGGTCATATTAAGCATGACCTATTTTTTGGTGCTGGTTCTTATGATGACTTATTACATGATTCAGGAGCCACCCCAGCCCAGCAGCTATAACGCTCCCAGAAACATCCTTCTTATTCCGGGCTTAAACGAGTACATCCCCTTTGCCTGGGGCTGGATCGCTCTCTTTGTAACCATGGTAGTACACGAGTTTGCACACGGCATACTCAGCCGCGTTGAGGGCGTGCGCGTCAAGTCCATGGGAATTGTGGCCGTTTTTTTTGCCCCAATAGCTGCTTTTGTGGAGCCGGACGACGAGGAGCTCTTCGGCGGCAAAGACAAGCCGCCCAAGGTAAGCAGGGGTGCGAGGGTCAGGATCCTATCCGCTGGCGTTATCTCCAATTTTATTGTGGCGGCAGTGGCCATGGCCCTCTTCTTCGGGCCGGTCATAGGCTCCATATCTCCCTTAGACAGGCTGATAGTAGTCGATGTTCAGAACGGTTCC
>JAFGNK010000116.1 GCA_016927055.1 Methanotrichaceae archaeon
AATAAATAATCGAATAAAAGTCGAGGAGAATATAGTTATGGGTTTCTTGGATCGGATGAGCACAGTGGTGCAGGCAAAGATGAACAAGATCATGGACAAGATCGAGGACCCCAGGGAGACCCTGGACCTGTCCTACGAAAAGCAGCTCAAGCTCCTGCAAAATGTTAAACGGGGCGTGGCCGAGGTTACTACCTCCAAGAAAAGACTCGAGCTGCAAAAAGCCAAGCTGCAGATGAACCTGGACAAGCTGGACGGTCAGGCCAAAGAGGCCTTGCAGGCGGGCCGCGAGGATCTGGCTCGCAAAGCCCTGGAGAACAAAGCGGCACTGCAAGGCCAGTCGGCCACGCTCGATCAGCAGATCGGCGACCTCCAGGAGCAGCAGAAGAAGCTCATGGATGCTGAGAGCCGCTTAGCTTCCAAGGTGGAGTCCTTCCGCACCAAGAAGGAGACCATTAAAGCCCAGTACTCTGCGGCAGATGCACAGGTAAAAATCACCGAGTCTGTGACCGGCATCAGCGAGGAGATGGCCGACGTGGGCATGGCTGTGCAGAGGGCAGAGGAGAAGACGGAGAACATGAAGGCCCGCTCGGCAGCCTTGGACGAGCTTCTTGAGACAGGAACTTTAACCGATTATTCCGGCAGCAATGAACTGGACCGGGAGCTGGCCAAAGCAAAGGCGAGCAGCAGCGTCAATGATATGCTGGCCAAGATGAAGGAGGAGATGAAGAAATGATCATCAGGATTTTGGGTGAGGGGCAGTACAAGCTGGACGAAAGTCTGCTGGACAGAGTAAACAAGATCGACAATCAAATTGTAAATCATGTCTCTGCTGGCAACAAGGCCGAGTTTGCCAGGGATCTGGTTAATTTGATATCCACCATCAAAGAATTGGCAGAGCCCCTTGATCCGGCTGAGATCCTCCCCTCGGATATCATCATTCCCCCCTCTGACCTATCATTTGAGGAGGCCAGGCAGGTTTTCTGCGACGATGGACTGATAAAGGGCTGAAAGCAGGCAAAAAGGCAAAGCCGCAAGAAAAAGGTACATCAGACGCAATGAAGAGGGGCAAAACACCCAATTGCTTTCATTTTTTTATCGACAGTTCATGATTCAATGCATGCATCTAAACATAGGGGGTTTAAGGCCAGGCTCGGATACAAAAGAGCAATCAAAAAGCTGATTTATTATGATGAGCATTGGAACATGAGATGACATTAAGCGAGAGAATTCAAGAGAAGAAGCAAGTTCTCTTTCTCTGCACCCACAACTCGGCTCGCTCCCAGATGGCGGAGGGTCTCTTGAGAGCCATGTATAGAGATCGATACGAGGCCTACAGCGCCGGCGTTGCCGCTACCTCTGTTGACACCCGCGCCGAGCAGGCCATGCGGGAAATCGGTATCGACATCTCCGCTCAGCGCTCCAAATCCTTCCAGGAATTTGAGGATAAAATATTCGACCTGGCGGTCACGGTCTGCGACCGGGCCAAACAGGCCTGCCCCATTTGCAGCACCCAGTTGAATCTTTCCAGCCAGCTTCCCAACCAGCTTCTCAGCCAGTCTCCCAAAGCCAGAGAGGTCAAACACCATAGCTTTGAAGATCCTGCCGCGGCTACAGGATCGGAGGAAGAGCAGCTTCAAGCCTTTCGAAGGGTCAGAGACGAGATAAAGGATTGGATCTCCCAGACCTTCGGGAGATGATGGAAGAGATAATAGCATTCGACCATTTTTACAGCATTATTATTGAGAAAGTGATGCGTTTGCCTTTTTGCGCGCCGGTTATGTGCAGCGTTAGAGGGGCACCATCGACCAACGACGGCCTAACCAGCCAATACAGCGTAAGGCGCGAAGCGCACGCGTCGCCGCTGATTTTGGTCGTTGGGCTTAAGGATCCTGGCTACTACGAACGGTTCGGCTTCAGAAGTCCCCCGGATTTGGCTATTGACGGGATTCCGCAAGAGTACGTTCTGGTGTTGCCGTTCGAAGAAAGCAAAACCAGCTGTACAGTAGTATTTCATGATGGCTTTGCTGTAACCGGCTGACAATGGCGCAGGGGCCAATTGGCGGAACAGAGCACTCCGCCTCTGGCTCGGCTCTGGTTGGTGAGCGCCGAGAGATTGATTTGTTCTGGTCTGAGGGAGCAGCCTACAACATCGGATTTCCTCAAGCTCTGAGGAAGTGGCATTTCGCCGTGAAGTCTGGCGGATTTGCGGTTGTCACTTATTGTTGCCCCTATCGAAATTAGCTTTTGTCAAATTAGCTTCTTTAATCAGCCTTACCTGGTTTAGTATCTCTATCACAGAGCCCTCCGAGAGCCGGTACCGGGACCACCTTCCATCCTTGCGCTCTTTGATGAGACCGGCGTCCTTGAGAATGGAGAGGTGATGAGACATACTGGATTGAGGCCTGTCCAGGCTGATCATGATCTCGCAGACGCAAAGTTCCCCTTCCCGCAAGAGCATGAGGATCTTGAGGCGGCAGGGATCGGCCAATGCCTTGAAGATTTGAGACTCCTTTTCGATCTCCTCCTCGCTCAGCTTTCCGGTCAACTTTTGCAGCTTGTCTACCTGGCACCTGGCCTTATCGCAGTCGCCGATTAGCCTGGTCATCCTGTTGACGGCTTCCGTCGAAATGCTTGACACCTCTGGTATGCCTCACTTAGCAGCAATCGCAGCCGCAAGCAGCGAGGAGGTTTTTCGCCTCACTCTGCCGGCAAGCGTCGCAGATCTTTATTTTTCCCCGCTCCCTGTGCCTTACCTTGAAGAGGGACCTCTCTTCTCGGCCGCATATCTCGCATCTTGCCATGATCGTCTTGAATTCGGGCATAATTGTCATTCATATCAAGCTATTTCGATATATAAGATTATCCTAACGATAAACGCTGATGGCGCCGGGTGGAGATTCGTAAATTTATATTATTAATAGAATCAATTTATGACGCCTATTTTGCATCAGATCTATCGATTTACAGGGTGGGCATCTTTGGAAAAACAAGCCCACCTTGTTTGCGATCATGATTTAGAAGACAAAAGTCGAAAGTCTTATATCCAAGTATATTGATATGCAGCTTATAGCAAACTCTCTAAAGAATGGCCCGCAGCCGGTGGGTATTTCGAGATATAATAAAAAATCCTAAGAAGCCAAAGAATCCAGAGAATCCTCATCGACCTGGAAGATATCGAATGTATGAGTGATGCCTCAAAATCATAGCCTGCTAAAAGTGAATAGTCTTCCGGGGAAAAAATTAGGGGAGTGTATGTCATGGATATATTTAAGGGAATATTTAAAAGAACGATATTTGCAACACCAATAATTACAGCTCTATTTTTGATTTTCAGCATCAATGCATCATCAGCCGCAGCCCAGTACTCTGTTGGATCGAATGATGACGATTGGTGGACAGTTTATCCCGATCAGTCCACCGGGGCGGGAATGCATGTAAACCATCCCGATTGGGTCTTAGATGTTCTAAAGGAAAAGCCGGTTCTCATCTATGTGCATAAGGATTGCAGTTACTGCAAACCTCAAACCGAGGCCGTCAGGAATGTAGTTGATGAGGTCAAAAGCCAGATATCATTTTATGATCTGGGGGCCGATGGAAGCGATTCCCGGTCCGAGGATGCACTTGCCACCTACGATCCCAATGGAAACGTGACCTATGTTCCCATGACCGTAATTGTTACCCTGGCACCTAATTCTGCCGGTGAGGTTGGGCCGGTGTGGCATAGCAGCGAGGACATCACAGGAGAGGGGTGGGTAAGGGACTACATCGGAGATTCAATAAGCAAGTATGATGAGAACTCTGCCAATTGGAAAAGGTAATGCCTGGGCCAGGATAAAGGACAACAGTCATGCATCTTAGACATAGCAAATCCCTGATTGCAGGGCCAATTCTTCTTTTTGCCGTCTGGAGTTCTTTTCTCATTCTCAGCACCTCAGCCGTCATGGCACAGGGGGCCGCTTCCCAGGCACCGGATTTTCAGGCAGTGGATCTGCAGGGAAACAGTATTTCCCTTTGCGACTATCGGGGCGAGGCCGTTCTCCTGCATATTACCAACATCGAAAATCCTCTCTGCAGGGAGTGCGAACATGCTCTCAGCGCACAGACCCGCCAGCTTTCCCTGCTCGCAGAGAAAGATCCAGAAATAAAAATCGTAAGCCTCAACGTCCGCAAGAATCCCTACTCCAAGGACGGGCCAGCCCTGGCCGGTGCCTGGTGGAACATCAATGTAACCTGGCCCTGGATTGAGGACTTTGAGCCCTATCCTCTAACTGGCAAGTACATCGACTACTCCACCTTTGAAGGCGGCTTTGCCAATCCCACCCTGATCCTGATCGATAAAGAGGGAAAGGTGGCCGGTATCTATCATGTCTATCAGCTGGGCAAAGGAGAGATAGACGGTATCCAGGGCGCTGAGACCCTCTACGGTGATCTGAAAAGCATAGAGAAAGGTGAGGCCTCCGCATTCCAGGGCATCGCATCGAGCCGGAGCGTAAACTATCTGGGCATGTTTGCCCTGGGAATTGTAACCTCCCTTTCCCCCTGCTCTGTGGCCCTGCTCCTGGCCATGTTCTCCTATGTCATGACCGCCCGCAGGAAGGAGGAGTACCTGAGGAAGAGCACCTCCGCTTCCAAGGAGGGTTTCATGATCGGGGTGGCCTTCACCCTGGGCATGGCGGCCGTCTTCTTCGTGGTGGGGCTGTTCCTCTCCGACATCGGCGTCTTCATCCGCCAGGCCCGTTTCTTCGATCTGGCCGCCGGACTGCTGATGGTAATCCTGGGAATAAATATCATCAAGCCCATCGGCGAGATAATCGAGCCCGCTAGGTCGCGCCTCTCTTTGGGCCGGGACTATTCCGATGTCCTTCCAGGAGATTCGACACCGCAAAAGAAGGGCATCATGGAGCGAATGGTCCACATCTCCATGGCCCTATTCCAGCACTCGGCCTTCATCGGCGCTTTTGCTTTGGGCGTCTTCTTTGCCCTGGGCTGGGCCCCCTGTGCCATCTCTCTGGTCTTTCCCGTGCTCATCTGGCTCATCTCCCAGAATGTAACGCCCCTGGCGGGAGGCATGATGCTCTTCGTCTTCGGAGTGGGGCATGGCGTGCCGGTAATTCCCATTGCGACATTTTCCCGGGCAGTGGGCGGGCGGATCGGGGAGAAGTACATCTCGGCAGGAAAATATATGACCGGGATCTTCGGGCTGACGGTGATTGTGATCGGATTGATCTACGCGGTGAGGGTTCTGGGGTACAGGATGTGGTGAGGATTCTATCAGCCATGCAAATCGATCGAAATGCAGGCGACGGAGCGATCCCGCTCCTTCACCTCCACCGGCAGGCATCCCGAGGCCCAAAGCCTGCACTGCAGCCCTTAGTCCCTGTCCCTGCCTGCGACCGGAAGCCAGCAAAATCGCCCTGCCTGGCTGAGATTTCAATGGCCGAGACCATAAGTTTCG
>JAFGNK010000117.1 GCA_016927055.1 Methanotrichaceae archaeon
AAAAAAAAAAGTGATTGCATTTAGTAATACTATTACCAAAATGCTTATCAATAATAACACAAGCTGATCGTAAAATTATGCTCGATGAACCGGCTGCAAAAAAAGTGGTATTGCTTAAGGATCAATACCAGCGGTTCATGGGGAGAAAAGCTCTATTCCTCCTTTTCCTATCTATGGGAACCATTCTTCTGGCAGGCGTGGCTGCTACCTTGGGCTCGGCCAACATCAGCGTCCTGGAAGTCTATTCAGCCATCCTGGCCCGGTTCTTTCCCGACCAGTTCCAGAGCAACTGGTTCTCGGATACCATCGTCTGGGGACTGAGGTTGCACAGAATCATCCTCTCCATTGTGGCCGGTATGGGCCTGGCCATTGCCGGTGCGGTGATGCAGGGCATCCTCAAAAATCCCCTGGCCAGCCCCTTCACGCTGGGCATCTCATCCGCCGCAGGCTTCGGAGCGGCCATGGCCATAGTCTTGGGAGCAGGCTTTGTGGGAGGCGAATGGCTGATCATTGGCAATGCCTTCATATTCACCCTGCTTGCCGCCATGACCGTCTATGGCCTGGCCAAATACAAGGGCATCACTCCAGAGACCATGATCCTGGCGGGCATCGCCATCATGTACCTCTTTTCCGCCCTAACCTCCTTCTTGCAGTATGTGGGACGTGCAGAGCAGGTGCAAGAGGTGGTCTTCTGGATGATGGGCTCATTGGGCCGCTCCTCCTGGGAAAAGGTCGGAATCGTTACTGCAGTCATAGCTATCTGCTTTCCCTACCTTTTGCTCAAATCCTGGGACATCAATGCTCTGGGAGCCGGGGATGAGACGGCCAGCAGCCTGGGAGTGAATGTGGAAAAGACGCGGGTCATATGCATGATGCTCGTCTCACTCATCACGGCCAGCATCATCTGCTTTACCGGCACCATCGGCTTCATCGGCCTGGTAGCGCCCCACATTACCCGCATGGCTATCGGCGGAGATCACAGGTTCCTCTTGCCGGCCTCAGGCCTGGTTGGCGGGCTGCTCCTCCTGGGAGCGGATACTCTGGCAAGGACCCTTCTGGCACCGGTGATACTGCCCGTGGGCATCATGACCGCATTTTTGGGGGTGCCGTTCTTCGTGTATCTGTTCATGAGACGGAAGAAAGAGTTTTGGTGAGGGCAAGGCAAACCGTTAGCCGAGGTTTGCGATTCTCAGTGTTCAGGGGGAAATTCTTCTTCTCCACGATCTCCGGAGTCTGGCGCAAGCTAGGACCTTCATTCATTAAGGTTGAAGACTTAGGGGAAAAGAGCGAAAACCACATGTATGCCTCATGCAAGCCTCCACCCTGGCAAAATTAGGAGATTGATTTGAATTGCCCAAGAACAAACAAGCCCTTCTCGCCGTCCTCGGCTCATGCATCGCCATCTTCTGGCCGGGCGCTCTTACTTTCGGCTTTCCCGGAGTCATGGCCCCCATCTGGCAGGAGATGTTTCATGTCGGGAACGCCGCCACGGGCCTGACCATTTTCTTTATGCTCGCCGCGGTGGGCGCTTTTATGTTCCTGGTAGGCCGCTGGCAGGAGCGTTATGGTATCCGGCGCATGATCGCCCTGGGCGTCATCCTCACCGGCTGCAGCTCCGTGATCGTCTCCCAGGCCAGCTCGATCTACACCGTCTACGCCTGGGCCTTCCTCAACGGTATGGCCTCCAGCTTCGTCTACATCCCGGCCCTGACACTGGTGCAGCAGTGGTATCCACACAAAAAGGGTCTGGTCGCCGGCACGGTGAGCATGGTCTTTGGGCTCTCCGCAGCCATCTTGTCTCCCCTCTTTGCCAAGATGCTGGCCGCCCTGGGTTACGAAGCTATGAACCTGACCGTCGCCCTTCTCACCCTTTCCATCGGCCTTTTGGGAGCCTATTTTGCCCGCGCTCCAGTGGATTGGGAAGATGCCGCCTCTGCCCGGCACGGCGGGAGTGCAACCGATGCAAGATCTACGGCACAGATCATAACAGCCGCAAAGTCGCTCACCGTAAAGGAGAGCCTGCACACCAAAAGCTTCTGGCTGCTCTGGATCACCTGGACGCTGGCCGGAGCAGCAGGCGTCTCCATGACCATCCTGGCCACCAGCTACGGTCTTTTCCTGGGCTTTTCTTTGCCCTCAGCCATCCTCATCCTGACCGCCTTCAACCTCACCAACGGTACAGGCAGGCTCATCAGCGGCATCCTCTCCGACAACTTCGGGCGAAATCAGGTCATGAGCCTGGCCTTCCTGGCCGCCGGCGTCGCCTATTTCGTCCTTCCCTGGACGAGAGGGCTCTGGGCCTGCGCCCTTCTGGCCGCAGCAGTAGGTTTTTCCTTCGGCACCCTCTTCTCAGTCTCCGCCCCCCTGGTGGCAGACTGCTTTGGCCTTCAGCACTTCGGGGCCATCTTTGGACTGACCTTCGCAGCCTACGGCTTTGTGGCCGGACCCCTGGGGCCGACCCTTTCCGGCTACCTGCTGGATGTCACGGGAAATAACTTCTTCCTGGTCTTTATGTACCTGGGCATTTTCTGCCTGCTGGCCGGGCTATGCATCCGGTGGGTGGTGCCGCCTCAAAGAGCTTGATTTATATAATTACCGCAAACATCTGCAACCAAAGCATAGAGGCACAGAGATACAGAGATCGAAAAAAACTGCGTAGGTTTGTTATCATCCCCATAAGCAACCTTAAATCATGGGGTTTTGTATCTTTTTGATGGGGCGTGGGAATACTCTGTCTAGCTAAAATTGCACGTCCACTTCCACCAGCTTCGCTCCCTGCCGCAGAGCCTCCTTGACAGCGGCCAGGTCCTTCATGAGAAAGACGCGCCACTCATTCGTCTCAATCTGAGCTAAAGAGTTCTTCAGCACCCCAGCATATCGGCTCTGCCGGCTGAGCTTGACGACATAACCTCGGGAGTTCTCCACCAACGCTACCTCGAATCCCCTTCTTTCCAGTAGCTTTAAGGCCAGATTCCTCTCGCCAGGAGTCTTGAGGACGAAGCGGTAGTCATCTTTGTCGTAGTAATCAGCCAATTCCTTGAAAACCTCTTTATCTTCAAAGAAGTGCTTGAAGATCCAGTGGCGCCCTGCCTTGATGATGGTGATGCTTTTCTTGGGGGCTGCGGGCAGATCTGCTGGCATATCATTATCAGGCATGGCAAAAATCCTCTCCGACCACACATATCATCATAATAATTAGATATAAAATTTTGCAGCAAGCAATCCAGTCATGACGGTGAAGCAGAAAAGAAAGGCAAGTCCAGCGTTCACCCGATCATACTTAATAATGCATGGTTTCAGATCAAAAGATGAAACTTTGGCAGAAGAGGAGCGCCCCGACCAAAGCCGCATAATCTCAGAGCGGCCAATGGCAGATGACCGGGGCGCAATTGTTCATCCCGTTTTCATTTCCGTTTGGCAAGTGAGCGCTGCAAGAGCGATATGGTAAAGGAGGCTTTGCACTATCCGCCCACATCCCAAAGATGATAGTACTTAGTAATAAATCTTTTGCTAATCGTATTAAGCAAATCAACTATGTTCATCTTAAATTCATCCTGAGCGCCTTGTTGGTAGAAGAATTTATTAAATACTACTATCAGTCATAAGCTAGATAATTGATATTAAATAGCAACAAAATCGAAATACATATTAATTCAGGTGAAAATAGAATGCAGACTTGGCGGAGAGAAAATGCGGGTCACTAGTCTATCATCACGATGCCCATCATTTCAGGAGGAAGCCAATTGGTAAATATCACTATCAAGAACCTCACATTCAGCTACAACAGTCACAAGATCCTCGACGACCTCAATGTCGTTATCGAGAACTCAGAGGTTTTGAGCCTGGTTGGGCCAAACGGCTCGGGAAAGACCACACTCATCAAATGCATCGATCGCATCCTCAAGCCCAAAGGCAGCATCCTCCTGGATGGCAAGGAGATAGAGAGAATGAGCCGCCAGGATGTGGCCAGGCAGATAGGCTATGTGCCCCAGTCCAGCTCCACCCCCCTGGCCACCACGGTCTTTGATACTGTTCTTATGGGCCGAAGGCCGCATATCGGCTGGAGGGTCACCGACTCTGACCTAGAGAAGGTGGCTGAGGTTTTAGAGAGGCTGCACCTGGAAAAGCTGGCCATGCGCGACTTTTCTCAGCTTTCCGGCGGCCAGAAACAAAAGGTGCTCATCGCCCGCGCTCTGGCCCAGGAGCCAGCTGTACTCCTGCTGGACGAGCCGACCTCCAATCTGGATATGCACCATCAACTGGAGGTAATGGAGACCATAAGCAGCCTGGTCAAGGAGAAGAACATATCTGCGGTCATGGCCATCCACGATCTCAATTTAGCTTCCCGCTTCTCGGACAAGCTGGTCATGCTGAAGAATGGAAAAGTCTATGCGGCAGGCGAGCCGAAGGCCCTTCTTAACGAGGCCAATATCAGCAGGGTCTATGGCATTGAAGCCATAGTCATGAACGCTCTGGGAAGACCCTACATCGTTCCTCTCCGGTCACTGAACGAGGCTATTGCATGCGATTAGCTGCTCTATGCGGCGCCAGCTAT
>JAFGNK010000118.1 GCA_016927055.1 Methanotrichaceae archaeon
CATGAAAGTTATCAATTTCTTTGCGCCTGAGTTTGCCTTGAACGGAAGCAAGACGGCGGCCAAGATTGTGGACGACATCAACGCCAACCCTGATAAATACCGGAATGTAAGCTATATCATCGAGAATATGCAGTCGGGAGAGCTGGCCAAAGGAATTGAAGAGGCGCTGAATGACAGGGGCATCAATGCCAAGCGCGTCATTTTTACTAACTTCCCAGGTTCCGTGCCGGGAGCAGATACAATGGCGCAAGTTCTCAGCCATAATAAAAGGCTAGTTTTATAGTGTCAATCTTGAGAAATTCTTCTTCTTTTTTCTGCTAACTGCAATTCAATACTCATAAACATTTTAAACAGTAGTAATATTTTTTATACTATGACAATCACAATAGTATGTTATGAAAAGAGTGGTACGAAACGTTTCCCAGGATAAAAAAATCAGATCGGAGATTCGCTATTTTGACGACTACCTCAATCCGGTTCCCAGAGATCGGGCCACATGGGCTGTGTTTAGGGAAGTGGACGAAAACGGAGAACTGCTCTTTGAAGCTCAGGGGTTCATAGATTAGCGTTACTGTATTCATTTACATGAATTTGATAACAAACACGTTTCATTTTTCAATTAACTTTTTATATATTCATTCTGTAGAGGATTCCTATAAACCCCCATTTTCGAATAAGTTGATCTCCTAAAGATATCGTATTTGACTCTGTGTTGCGGCCAAAACCAGGGTTTTTAGGAATCCTCTGTAATAAAAAAAATAAAAAATAAGTTAAAAAAATTACGAGTTAATGGCAACATTTGTGTTGATGCTTATGATCTGCATCATGGATATGCTCGTGGACATGCTTTTCGCCATCGTGAGTGTGGGCATGCTCATGTTTATCGTCTGTGTGACAGCACATTTTTCGTTCACCTCCAAATCCAACTTTCCCGGCTCTTTTAGTGTAGCTAATACTATAGATCAATTCAACTATAAAATCATTTCCTTCTATTAATTCTAGAATTTTGCAGTGTTATTCTCTAGTCATTCATATTTCTGTAATAATGAAGGATTGAAAGTGCATAATTATTCGCGATATCAACTCGCCTGCAGATTACAAAGTAATAATAAGAGCATCGTGATTAATTAGATTGGTCCCTTATTTTGTTCTCTTGTTCTTTTCATTTCAAAGATGTCTTCCCTCTGATTAACGAAAAAACACAGAATTTCCCCTCAGATCTCTAAATTGAAGAGCCGTTGGACCGATCCGGTTTTAAGTTTATCCGCTCAGATTTGATGAGATATGTCCCTGATAAATTGTTTTTGCCGTCAATTTGGATAAAATTATAGGAAAATTTATCTTTGTTTTACAATAGACGAAGCATCAGATATAGTAATAATATTTAATACAAAAAAAATTAAATTAATCTACTAATTGCCATGCTCGCGATAATAAACCTTTGAACTTGTTTTTGCCCTTCCGGACTGCCTGGTAAAAGTTGCTGTTATGGTTATTCTCCAAAATTGAAACCGAATCGCCATTGGGTCAAATCAAATAGGAATTCTAGGATGCCGAAAGGCTGCATTTAGTGCGTCCATCTCAGATATCTCAAGGATAGCTGTTATCAAGGATATCTGCTGAATGCAATCGACAGCAATAGTACAATTAGAATTAAAATAGCGTGTGTATATATTTCGCTTTTCGCTTCCGTTCCGAAATCTGCTTTGTCCGTCCCGTTCAAAGCAGGGGATGTAAGATTGCTCTCTTTTTCCGGATTTACCTCAATTTCAAGTGCCTGCGCACTCGTGCTGTACTCATTTCCCCTCACATCGCGATAGCTTACCTGGGCGGGGGGAAAGCTGATGGTTCCTTGCTTGATGCAATGCAGTTGGTATTCTTGAGAACAGGTCTCATTAGGTGGGAGCATGAACGATCCATTGGCACTTCCCGAGACTATCTCGGTTCCATTCGGCACCTGTTCTTGTAAGAAGACTACTGCCTTTTTATTCCCGATATTGGTAAGCTCGGTTAAAACCGCAACCAATCTTCCCAATTCTACCATAGTGGGACTGGCACTTCTCTTAACCTCGATTAGCGGCCCAAAGACATCTATCACAGGTCTCTCGGATCGGACGGTGTAGGTCCTGTTTTCCCAACTGTAACATGCCTCTGCACTCGGCAGGATCTGGCCCAAACCCGGTTTTCTAGCCTCAATGAGGTAGCTTTCCGTTTTTGTCTCTCCGGGAGATAGGTTAAGCTTCCAGCCGGGAGAGGAATTTGTGTGAAAGCCAGATCCAGTAGAGTCGGATAAAGTGAGTGCAAGAGTCCTGTTTCCTGAGTTTCTCAGGGAGTTGATGACGTAATAGCCTTTCTTAAAATCCTGTACTTCTTCTACTCTCTTGTGCAATTGGAGGGGGCCGGATATGCGAAAGACTGCTCCTCCCCAGGATTCGTAAGCCTTTCCCTGTGGGTCGGTATACTCAGCATGGGCTCGGAGCTTCACATCGGTAGGTTCTGAAAGATAAGGTGCTTGCAGATATATTTTGATGGGATCTATCTCTCGGGTATTTTTCTTTCTGTCCCAAACTCTTCCCGCTTCCACTGCCGATATACTATACTTTGCGTTCACAAGAGGCGGAATCGAGTCCAGGGTTATCTTCAAATTCTCAGCGTCTACCATCCCTTTGTTTTCGATCTGTAGCTGCATTCTCATCTCATCGCCTCCCTGGAAAACATCCCTCTCTTCGATCAAGACGAGGGATATCTCGGCAGCTGCGGGAAGCTGCACATGTATTTTGGCAGAAGGATCATCCTGGATATCTCCTCTGATGATCTGTTCGACCGTAACTTTTATGGTATCATCCTGGATGAACCATTCTCCGGCCTGCAAGGCCCGACTGGCAATGGTAAGGTTATGCTTTTGCAGTTCGACAAGGACCTTGGGGGTCCCGTAATTTTCTGGAGAAAAGTCTGCCAACTTTAGTGTGTAGTCCTCCAAAAGCAGTGCTTCTCCCCAGTGAAGCTCTCCGGTTATTCCCTCATTCCAGATAACTGCTTGGGTGGTCGATACCAAGAGCAGAAGAATCAATAAATGCGTGAGCATATTAATGCCTTAGTATTAGATAAACTGCTACTATCACCAAGATGGCGTAGAGGTAAATTTTATCGCTAACCTCCATAGCACCTCCTGTCAGTGGATTTTTCTCGCTTGCATAAGTGTTGCTTTCTCGCAAATTACTAAATTTCGCCTCGGCCTTGGTTATGCTTTTTGATAAGAGCTCATTTGTAGCGTTTGAAGTATCTCTTGTCAGGGTGGATTTCTCGATCGTAGTCTCCTTTGTTGGCGAAGCCGTCTCTTTATTTCCCCCGGAATTGACCGCATTTTCTGAGGGCAGAGGGCTTTGCTTTGCATCAAATGAGATACCTTGCGGGGCATAAAAAACGGCCGCCTCATCCCTTGTGACCGTTATTTTCTTGGTCTTCTCATACTCTATTCTTGTGTCCTTGTCCAGCCATCTCACCGATAGGTTATGGCCCCCCTCTTCCAGTTTTATCGTGCCAAGTTCTGTGGTGCTCTCCTTGCCAACGACCTTGCTCTTCTCGAAGCTGCCGTCCACATAAAGGCAGGCGTCCAATTCGTTGCGGTTCTCATTGGTCAGCTTTACGGATATATCAAACTTCTCCGGTGCTTTGTGAGAAGATGTATACAGGTTAACGGATGTCTCTTCCAGAATATCTTTAAGCTCCTCCATCTCGTGTGATTTCTTAACATCTTCGTCCCACCAGGTTATCTTGAAGTTGTGGGGTCCTCTGGTGAGTGGATAGCTATTGATCTTTAATTCGGAATCAGAGGAGATCTCTTTGGTGTCTCTTAACTCTGAATCTATGAATAGAGATACCTTCAGGCGTTCGTTGTCTTTATTGGTGACATATACATGAACTTCATAAACAGATTGGTCTGTGGATTTATTTGCGTATTTTCCGGATAGATTCAAAGTAGCACTCTCTGGATATGATGGTGGTCCAATAGAGGCGTCCGCCTCGATGCAGTGAACTGCTGGAGAAATGATTAGCAATAGAAAAAATATGAATTTGAATATGCTGATTCTATCTATTCTTGCAGGAATAAGGCTGGGCCACATATCCGTTATATACTGATGACGCACTTTAAATAACATGTGGTAACGAAAAGATAGTATTAAGTATTATTAATAACTAAATACTTGCATTAAATTCATAAATTATAATTAACTCAACGAAAAGATTATCTACAGGGGGTGGGAAATTGGAATAACATTGAGGATGATATCGTGACAGACATAGCCGTCCAGCTGCTGATATTGGAGGGCGTGCCCTCTCTGGCGTTCGTTTATTATCTACTGCATAAAAAGCAGATGTATCTACTGGAGAAGGGAATTGAAGAAAAAGACGATAAAAAAGTAAGATCTGAACGCAGGATCATCAATGGACTATTTTTAACACTTGCAGGAGCTTCTATGATCCTGGCTCCGAGCTTTGCTGCCGTGGCTGATATCGAGTCGCAGCTGTCCTTCGAGCTTCTTCTGGCCAGCTTGGTGGTTATTTGTGCAGGAATGGCAATGCTAGTAGGAGAAGGGCTGATCAAGTACAGGGCCAATCTTGTTAAGGAAAGGGAAGGATTGATAGAACTGAAATAGTGGGCGATAGCAGCACAATATCTATCCTTTTTGATTACCACTTGACGGATAGTAATAGTCAAAAATAAAGCTTTTGCTTCTCCCTCGCTTAATCTAAATATTGCATATTTCATAACAATAAAGCCGAAAAATTTATTAACAAAAGAGACTTGTATCGGTATTGTTCTGATAATAAAGACTTATGGGAGAAATAGATATGAAAATAAAGTCCGTTTCAGCATTGCTGATTCTACCGCTGGTAGCATTGCTCTTCTGCGCTCCTTCTGGGGCGGCAGACTATCCCCTGACCATCACCGACACAGCCGGCAGAGAGGTCACCTTCCCTATGCCCGTCGAGCGCGTAATCGTTCTCAGCTCGGATGCGGCTGAGGCCGTGGTCATGCTGGGCGGCGCTGACAAAGTGGTCGGCGTCTCGGATACCGTGCAAAAAAAAGGGTACTATTTTCCCCTGCTCAAAGAGAAACAGAGCATAGGAAAGTGGAATGCACCGGATTATGAGATGATAGGAGAGATCGCCAGGGGCGGGGAGGAGAGCATCGCACCCGATATAGTGGTAATCGGATACAGTTATCCTGACAAGCCCTATGGAATATTTGGTGTGGAAAAGGGCCTGGCTCCTTTTGAGGATATAAGAGCAGTAGCCCTGGAGTTCACCAAGCCCGAGAATATGACGCGGGAGATCGAGACATTGGGCACGATTTTGGGCAAGGAGGAAGAAGCCCAGGATTATATCAACTGGTATCGCGAGAAGAGGGACTCTGTAGAACAGGCCGTGAATGGTTTGAATAAGCCCAAGGTTTATGCGGAGTGGAGTAGCACCTCCGATCTCTCTACCCTGGGGGAAGGCTCCGGCTTTGATCAGGTCTTGAGCGTGGCTAATGGCTACAACATCGCCAAGAAGCTGGATGATGCTTATCCCAAGGTGGGCTGGGAATGGGTAGTATCGCAAAACCCGGAGGTAATACTCAAGAGGCAGACCCAGTCCTCAGATCAGACTCAGGTTGGATGGGAAGCAGGGCCTTCCAAGGATACGGTCAAGCTGCAATCGGTGAGAAATGAACTGCTGGCTCGATCAGGGGCAAGCGGACTTTCTGCAGTTAAGGCCGACCGGGTTTTCGTCATGGACTGGGACGTTCTCAACGGCCTGGACCAGGTGGTGGGCATAACCTATCTGGCGAAACTGCTTCATCCTGAAGCGGATCTTGATCCGGTGAGCGTTCACCGGGAATATCTGCAGCGCCTAGGCCTCGAATATCCGGAAGGCAGAATACTGGTTTACCCGCAGCTTGAGATGCAGTGAGGTATTTTCACTCTATCTGACTTTCGGAGATCCAGGTGCCAGCTCCGGCATACCGGCTCTTGGACCGTCTTTTTTTTTATCTTTTTAAGAATGAAAAATAATCGGCATTTCTTCGGATCAGAGGCTCTCGTAAGCCTCTCTGATAATCCGGTCGTTTCTGTCCCAGAACCTGTAATCTTCTGCGGAAAGCTTCTGTGGATCTCGCATAAGATTCTCTCGCACCGCCTCTTCCAGCCTTCCTGCCTTCACAACCACCAGGTTCTTTCTCTTCTCCTCTTCGGTCACTCCGGATGCCACTACCGTCTTGCCCAGCAGCAGATACTCATTTAGCTTCCAGACGCTTTTGTCCGTGGCATAGGGCGTGAGCAGGCTCTTGCTATGGGGTATGAGGCAGATCCTGGCCTGGCTGATCAGCCCGGCCACCTTATCGTGCGGCTGCCAGCCAAAGAATCGGGCGTTTTTAGGAAGCTTTCTCAGATACCATCGGGAGAATGGCCCGTCGCCTATGATCCAGAAGGTCTGCTCCGGAATTTTGCGGATGAGGTGGAGAAGATTGCCTATGCCCTCCTGGCGGCTGATTCTCCCCATGAAGACGATGGGCCTCTCATTGGCAAGATCTGATGTGGCAGCGGTCCGGCTTTTTTCCAGGAAGCTTCTCTCCGGGTAATTGTTCACAATGAAGAGTGGCTTGTCGTTTGCCTGGGCGTAAGCCCTAACCTTATCTGCCAGCGGCCGGTTGACGGCGGTTATCAGATCTGCCGCTCCCGCCAGCTCTCTCTCAAAAAACTCGCCTGCCAGCCTGGCCAGCGGCCCGAAGCTCATCTGCAGCTCTACTCCCCAGGGGGAGCGGTAGTCGTAGATGAGCTTCTTGTAGAATGAGCCCTTCAGCTTGCCCAGGCCATGAAAAATAATATCCGGCACATTGAAGAGGTGTACCGCATCCGGCCTTTCATTTTGCAGGACTTGCCTGGCCTGCTTGGCTATTTGCAGCCAGCCTCGGGAGCTGAATTTGGGCACGATGACCTCATGGCCCTGACTATGCAGGGTTGTCTTGAACATCAATAGTCGTGTCGTCCTCTCCGGCTGGTTGGAGAGAAGAAGTATCCTCATTTGGACCGTCCGTTTTTCTTCAATTGCTTTTTCTCTGGGCGTTTTATTAATTTTATTTGTGTTTTATTTTGTCTCTTTAATCTTTAGTTTTTTGAGGATATTCGAACTTGAGGAGGAAGGGATCGAAGAGCAGATCGGCCGTCAGAGGATCTATGTGGCGCAGTCCCCACTTTTGCACATCATGCTCGCTAAGCAGTGGATCAGAGACGTAAGCGTCAAGTCCTTTCTCCATAAGAAGCCTGGCCAGGGCCAGGTTGCGGCTGTGATAGAACTCTTTTACGCCTGCCCGAAAGGTAATTCCCTTGATGCAGATCTTGATGCTGAAAAGCGGCTTTTTAATTTTCATGCACTCCGATAATATTCTTCCGGCCCAGTAGCGGATCATCTCATCGTTGACCTCTCGTGAGGTGCGCAGCAGGCGGCAATTGCTGAAGTTCTCTCTTTTGTCCATCTCCTTTATGAGAAACCACGGGTATACCGGAATGCAGTGGCCGCCGACCCCGGTAGACGGCAGGTGAATGTGGCAGAACTGGTGGTTGGCCTTCTCTCTGGCCTCGAAAAAGTCTACTCCCAGATCCTGGCAAATCTTGAAGAGTTCGTTGGCTAATGCGATATTCACATCGCGATAGCAACCCTCCATAACCTTGATCATCTCTGCCACCCTGGCCGAGGAGACCAGATGAAGGTTGCTGATGAAATTTTTATAGACCTGATAGGCAACTATCCCGCTCTCATCGTCCCTGCCGCCGATCACTTTGGGAAATTCTCTTAGCCGGGAGAGGCTATAGCCGGTCATTATCCTCTCCGGAGAGTAGGCCAGGAAGAAGTCGCTTGGCAATAGGCCGCTTGCCTCGCATAGCCGGCTTGCTGCCATGCCCTCTGTAGTGCCTGGCGGAAAGGTCGTCTCTAAAACGACCAGATCTCCCTTCTTCAGGATCTTGCCCAGAGAATGGAGGGCTTTTTGCATAATTGAGAAGTCGGGATTATTGCCGGCATCCACAAAGACAGGCACTATCACTATGAAGGTTTTGCAGCCACTCGCATCCTCGAATCGGGGCGTGGCAACAAGTCGCTTGCCGCCGTGCAGTTTGATGAGCTCTTCTAAGCCCACTTCTTCTGGTATGGGATTTTCTCCTTGGTTTATCATCCGGCAGCGCTCTTCATTGATATCCACGCCCATGACCTTAATGCCGCTATCCGCCACAATCGCAGCTAACGGCAGCCCGGCATTGCCTAGCCCTATAACTGCAATCTTTGCACTATCTTCAGACATCGTTATTATCCTTCCTAATGTGGGCCCTTATCAGGTCTCTACTTCGTGATCTCCATACTCTTTCCACAGGCCGGGCATTTATAGACGGTCTTGCCACTGCTTTGCATGGCATCCTCTTTGAGCCGGTGGCCGCAATAGCAGACCCACCCCTTTTGCCGGCCGGGATTGCCAAGCATGAGAGCAAAGGGTAAAACATCCTCAGCCACTACACTCCCCGCACCGATCATGGCGTACTCGCCCACACAGATCCCACAGACCAGCGTGGCATTGGCTCCAATGCTCGCGCCCCGGCAGATGCGCGTGGCAGAAACGTGGCTTTCGTCCCAGCTGAAAGCACGCGGATACAGATCGTTGGTGAAGGTCGCAGAAGGGCCTACGAAGACATCGTCCTCGATGATCACACCCTTATAAACAGAGACGAAGTTTTGTATCTTCACATCGTTTCCGATCTCGGCATCAATGTCGATGTAAACGCTTTTTCCTATATTGCAGTTCTTGCCGATCTTCGAGCCTTTGCGCACGTGGGCGAAATGCCAGATCTTTGTGCCCTCACCAATCGTCTCGCTCTCGACTATGGCCGTGGGATGAACATAGTAGTCATTGCTTTCGCTCATTTTTGCTCATCCCGGCAATTTTTTAATCTGCAATCCCTGCTTGATCTGCTCACAGATCCGCAGGTTATTTAGAGCCTCCTGGGGAGTGACTGGGAAGCTCGTTTTGCTCTTTATGCAATCCAAAAAGGTCTTTAGCTCCACCTTTAAGGGCTCGACCTTGTTTACCAGGACCTTTTCGATGATATTCTCCTGCATATACCTCTCATTTTCCACGCCGTACTTTCCTGGTTTTCGGTATATGTAGACCTCCTGGGTCATGAAGTCGCCCTCTGCCGTGAAGTCCTCTGACTCTATGTAAATTGTGCGAAATTTCTTGGAGGATAGGCGGCTGGCGGAGATGGAGACCACAGATCCTGGGAAGGCGGCCATCGCCTCACAGACATTTGCGCTCCCTGCACTGTAAATCTTGTAGTCCCTTTGGTCTTTGAAGAGCACATTGAAGGCGATGTCGATGTCGTGGATCATGAGATCTTCCACCACAGAGGCATCGGTGATGCGGCTTGAGGTGGGATTATGTCTCTTGATGGCTACATAATCCGGCCGCTGGGCGATCTTTGTCATCTCGGCCACGATCGGATTGAACCTCTCGATATGGCCCACACCCACGACCATCTCTTTGCTCTCGATGATTCTTACGAGCTGCTCTCCTTCCTCAACCGTCAAGGTGATGGGCTTTTCGATAAGGCAGTTTATGCCGGCCTCGATGACTTTTTTGGCCGTATCGAAGTGGTATCTGGTCGGCACGCAGATGCTGACGGCCAGTACACTCTCCAGTAGCTCCTGCAGTGATCCGCAGATTGTGGCAAACTCCTGAGAACGTTGTGCATTTTCGGTAACCGGATCGTAGACATAAACTGTGCCTACTCCTTTGAGCTCCGAATAGACACGCACGTGATTTCGGCCCATGGCCCCGACGCCAATAACTCCAACGTCCATGCTCAGGCCTCGAAAGAATTTATGGTCTTGGCGATATACTGCAGGTCCTCTTCAAAGAGAGAGGGATGCACAGGCAGGCTCATCACCCGGCGGGAGACGTCTTCGGATACGGGGCAGCTCTCATTGGTATAGCCCAGCTCCTGGTAGAGAGGCTGCTCGTAAACCGCCTTGGGATAGTGAACGGCGCTGCCAATTCCTTTGGCCTGTAGATACTCCAACAGCTTCTCTCGGGAAGAGGCAAAGCTGTCCTCTATTCGCACCACATACTGATGATAAACGTGCCTTACGTTATTTGCCTGGTAAGGGGTGCTGATGCCCTTGACCTTGATGCTCTCGCTTAAAAACCTGGCATTGCTTATCCTCTTGGCCGTGAACTCCTCCAGTCGCTGCAGCTGCACCAGGCCAATGGCTCCTTGCAGGTTCATCATCCTGTAGTTGTAGCCCAGAGAGACGTGGTTGTACTTTCCCGTGTCCCCGTGGCTTCTCAGCAGGCGCAGACGTGCCGCCAGAGCATCATCGTTGGTGGTGATCATGCCACCCTCGCCTGTAGTCATGTTCTTGGTGGGGTAGAAGGAGAAGCAGCCTGTGCCAAAAGAGCCCACTTTCTTCCCTTGATATTCCGCACCGTGGGCCTGAGCGCAGTCTTCTATCAGGGCAATGCCCTTATCCAGGCAGATCTCCTGCACCGCGGAAAGGTCGAAGGGCTGGCCGTAGAGGTGAACGCCGATCACAGCCCTGGTGCGGGTAGTTATCTTCTTTTGCAGGTCATCGGGATCGATATTGAATGTCTTTTCGTCCACATCTGCGAATACGGGACGAAGGCCCTGATAGAGGGCGCAGTTTGCGGTGGCTATGAATGTGAAGGCGGGTGTTATGACTTCGTCTCCTGGCTTCAGCCCCAGGGCTTTGACGGCCAGATCCAGGGCGACGGTGCCATTGTTTACAGCTATGGAGTTTTTCACGCCCAAGTAGTTTGAAAACTCATCTTCAAACCTCTTGACGAACTCACCCTGAGCGAGCATGCCGGATTTCAGCACCTCCCCTACAGCCCTAATCTCTTCGTCGCCTATGATGGGCTTGGCTATGGGAATAAAATCTCTCATCAAGTTCTCCTCAAAGCTCTTATTTTCATCGTTTTCATTTCCATGCTCATCTTCTGCCTTGAAAAGGTTTTTTCTGGGTCCGTTCTATAGAGCTTATCTTTCAGGAAAGACCAGACCCTTATGAATCGCAGCCGGCAGTCCCCGAAAGCCGGACTCGATGACCGTGCCGGGGTAGATGGTGGTATTGATCCCGGTCATGACATTGTCGCCCATGATCACACCCAATTTACGCCTGCCGCTGTCTGCCCGCTCGCCTTTGATGTATGATTTTATGTTGCCCTTGTCGTGGCGCAGATTGGAGCAGATAGTCCCTGCGCCGAAATTGCATTTCTCTCCGATAACGCTGTCTCCCACATAGGAGAGGTGCCCGATCTTGCTGCCGCTCATGATGGCGCTATTCTTGACCTCCACCGCGTTTCCCACCCGGACTTTGTCGCCGATGCAGCTCGCCGGCCGGATATAGCAGTTGGGTCCGATGTCGCAGTCCTCGCCAATCAGGACCGGGCCCACGATGTAGGCTCCGGAGCGGACAATTGTTTCTCGACCGATGGACACCTTTCCGATCAGGGTGGCGCCGGGCTCAACCTCGCCTAGGATGCAGGGCTCGATATCAGGGAGCAGGACCTCGTTGGCGGCCAGAATATCCCAGGGCCTGCCGATTTCCAGCCAGCTTTTCATTTCCACAATCCTGATCTTTTCTTTTGCGGCGAGCAGGTTGAGCCCGTCGGTCAGCTCATACTCGCCCCGCTCGGAGAGAGGTGCTGCTCGCAGGCTATCGAAGATGCTCTCTTTTAAAAGGTAGATGCCGGCATTGGCCAGGTTGGAGGGGGGATTTGCACTTTTCTCAACCACCGATTTGAAGATGTCTCCCTCTGCCAAAAATACGCCGTACCTGCTGGGATCATCGACCTTGATGGCCGAGACAGCTGCGCCGCCGCTGGCCATCTCTCGCAGGGATGCCTCATCAGGAAGCACATCTCCGTTTAAAACCAGGAAACGATCCTCTGCCAGGCTCTCCGCGACCATGAGGGCGTGGCCGGTGCCAAGCTGCTTGTCCTGGAGTGCATAATCTATACGCAGGCCCAGACGGCTGCCGTCCCCGAAGTAATTGCGCACGACATCGCTGCCGTATCCTACCACCAGGACAAATCTGCTCACGCCTGCTGCTTGCGCTCTGAGGATGATATGCTCCAAAAGGGGCTTGCCGGCCACGGGCAGCATCACCTTGGGCATCTTCGCGGTCAAGGGACGCATGCGGCTTCCCTCGCCCGCGGCGAGAATTATGGCTTGCATTGTGACTCCCGTTCCCTTGAGGGCTATTAAGGCTTAAAAAGCTTTGTAAAGAAACCGAAAAAGCTTTAGAGTTGCACATAGTAGGTGCATGTATGTTGGATGAGTTCATCCGTTACTCTGCCCTGCAACGCGATCAAGCTCCTTTGGCCTCACTTTTGATCTACCTGAAGAGAAAGGGTGGCTGGGTCCAGCTCAACTGGATCTGGCGGGAGATGGGGCCCACTGGCGGCGGACCCTTCTGGAACCAGACGACCCTCATCAACAAGCTGGACAAGCTGGAGCGACTTGGAGTCGTTTCTATGGAGCGCCGAATTCTGCCCTCGCCCCGGGACGAGGCTAAGAGGAAGACCAATACCTTCTACCGGCTCAGTCCGATGACCCCCCTCTATCCTTACATTTTCGGCATGCTCAAAATCTATCGGGAGGAGCCGGACAAATACTCCTCGGAGCTAGTAGAAAAGCCCCTGGACCATCTCATCGATCTGGCAGGCCGTTCCGCGTCCAGCGACCCGCTGGTGGGTCGGGAGCTGGATGTGGCCATGGAGCTGATCGGCGAGGTCTTCTCCGTGGGGGGCGATGAGGTGAAGAGGATGATCAAGGAGAGGATGGCCCGGAGGGGCATGGTCAGAGATCGCAGGAGAGAGCTGCCCGAAAACGCCCCTGCCGAAATAAAAAAGGAGCCGATGGGAGCTGCCACCCGGGGCCGGAAATCCTGCAAGCCATCCAAAAAGAGGGGAAAGGCGAAGCCCATGTCCGAGGAAGAGGATGCAGAGTAGCTAGCTCCAGCCTCTCTTCTTTTGGTAAAGCCTGAGCATCTCCTCTATCGTCTCAGGCGCCACCTTTCCTGCCGCGGAGACTGTCTCGTAGAACCTCCTGGGAATGCGGACGGATGAGAGGTCAAAACCCTCCTGTACCTTGAATTTGTATTTTTCTTCGAAGATTCTTTGGCCAAGATCTTGCAGATCTTCTTTTGTCTTGACGATGCCTACTGCCTCCAATGAGTCGATGATATTCTCCTCGGTGTAGACGCCTCTGGCAAACAGACAGCCCACCAGAGAGTTGAAAACACCGCGGGAGTTGTCTTCCTTGATGATCTCATCGACCATCGTCTCCATGTCCATGGGCTTTTTGATTGCCTTCTGGTCAATGGCGTATCCGCCGTTGTCCAGATGAGAGTGGCGCACACCTACCAGCTGGCCCACGATGGAGGCAGGACCGGTGTGGTAGCCGGAGACCTCATTTCCTCCCAAAGTCATGGCATACTCCAGGCCGCCGTACTTTTTCGCAGCATAATCCACCCCTCTACCAAGGGCTGCGTAGAACTCATTGGGAGCATTGACTATGCACTCTAAGGCCCTTTTGTAGCCTTCCACGCCGTCCCACTGCAACGGCACATCCAGGGTCTCTTTGCTGGTGATGAGCCCCTTTTTCAGGGCCTCAGTGGCCCAGGAGAGGACCACACCCGCCGACATGACATCCAGGCCCAGTCTCTCACAGACATCTATCAATTGCAAGATACCCTCGGCAGAGCTTACACCAAGGTTTGAGCCCAGGGAATAGATGGGCTCGTAGTCGTATGAAACCTTTCTTACCTCAAACTCATGATGAGTGGAAAAAGCCGTCTTTAGAGCAGCGATATGCACACAGCCAATGGGGCATCCGGCGCAAGAGAGCCTCCGCAAGAGGTGCTTTTCTGCAAACATCTCCCCGCTGATCTTTTCGCC
>JAFGNK010000119.1 GCA_016927055.1 Methanotrichaceae archaeon
GGATTATCACCACAGAGGCAAGAACGCACGGAGGACTCACAGAGGACTCGATTATTCTATTACCCACTTGAAACAGCGAGGAACCAAAAGATCTTTCCTCCAATGAAAAAATATATTCGAAGCCTGAAGAGATGGATGAGCATAGCTCTTGTCGCTGCTTCCTTCGCCTTTTACGGATGCCTCTTGCTCGTGCCCTTCACCTCTTTCTCCGCAGAAAGAAAGATTGCCCTTTCCGCTGCGCTGGTCATTTTAGGAGAGGGGTCATTTTGGCTTGCAGTTCTCATCCTGGGACGTGAGGCGATGGCCAAATATCGAGACTTCGATTGGCGAGGGCGGCTCTTTGCATGGCTGAAAAAATAAAAGAAAAGATCAAATCAAAGAGCAACTGATGGAAATCCATGCTCCCCAGAGTAATTTTGCATAACGCCGTCAGCCTGGATGGAAAGATTGACGGTTTTCCTGTAGATCTATACCAATATTATGAGCTGGTAGCTACCTGGAAGGAGGATGCAACACTTGCCGGCTCAGACACATTTCTGAAAGCCGCGAGCGAGGCTCCTCCTGAGGACGAGAGCGCCCTTCTCCCGCCCAAGATTGATCCCAACGACCGGCGTCCCCTGCTGGCCGTACCCGACAGCCGCGGATGGATACGCACCTGGCATTATCTGAGGAGCCTGCCCTACTGGCGCGGCTTCGTAGCCCTGTGCTCCCAGTCCACGCCCCAGGAGTATCTGCATTACCTCAAAGAGAGGCACATCGACTGCATCATTGCAGGCGAGGATCACGTTGACCTGCGGGCTGCTTTGCAGGAGATGAACTGCCGCTACGACGCAAAGGTCGTGAGGGTGGACGCAGGAGGCACACTTAACGGTCTTCTTCTTCGCCAGGGCCTGGTGGCCGAAGTGAGCCTGCTCATATACCCCAGCCTCGTGGGGGGAGAAAAGCAGAGAGGCATCTTCGTCGCTCCCGACCTGCCGGTTGCGGATCTGCCGGAAAGCCAGAAGAAGGTGATCTCGCTTAAGCTCATACAGATGGAGCAGTTAAAAGGCGAAGTTGTATGGCTGCGCTATGAGGTTTTGTCAACAACAGGTCACTAATAATTTGGCAGCATGGGCCTGGCCGGATTTGAACCGGCGGCCACTCGGTTATGAGCCGAGCGCTCTAACCGGACTAAGCTACAGGCCCAAAAGGAATGCGCCGCCAACAGGGCTCGAACCTGTGACATTCTGGTTACTGCTTTGGGCAATTAACAGCCAGACACTCTACCAACTGAGTTATGGCGGCTCGACACCCACCCTTGATGCACAATGATTTAAGCCTTTTGATTAGAAGGTAGCTTTCATGCGCGTCCTAAAGAAGAATCTGCGAGGCGATGAAGGGGAGATAGCTTTGCTCCCCGAGTCATTAGATGATCTATGGCATCTAAAGCATCTGATTGCTCGGGGCGATCTCGTCTTTGCCCTCACGCACAGAAAGGTTCCAGCCATTGCCGATAAGGCGCGTCCGGAGAAGATGGAGAGAAAGACGGTGCGCCTGGGAGTCAAGGTGGAGGATGTCGAGTTTCATATGTATTCCAACTGGCTGCGGCTGCACGGCATAATCAAATCGGGCATGGATGTGGGAGCGTACCATACTCTGAACATCGAGGTGGGAACGGATCTGTCCATCCTCAAGTACCACTGGAGGCCGGACCTTTTAGCGCGCATAGATGAAGCAGTGGCCGAGTCACAAAGGCCGCGAGTGGTCATTGCCCTTGTGGAGGAGGGCGAGGCCACCATCGGAGTTTTGCGCCAGTTCGGAGTGCAGATGGCTGCGGAGATACGACAGGGCAGCGGCAAAGGTAGCGGCGAAGACACGCGCGCCGGCTTTCTGCGCGAAGTGGCGGATGCTATTGATAAGACCACACAGGAGAGCGCAGAGGTGATCTTAGCGGGACCGGGCTTCACCAAAGAGGATTTAAAGAAGGTGATCGACTCCAGCCTTCCGGATTTGGCCAAACGAATTGCCATGGATGATACCTCGTCCATAGGAAGATCCGGATTTCAGGAGGTTTTGCGTCGCGGGGCAGTAAAGAGCGTTCTTGAGTCCAGCCGCATAGCCAGAGAAGCAAAGCTCATTGAAGAGCTCTTCCGGGAGATCGCCACCGACGGCAAAGCCGCCTACGGCATGAAAGAGGTAGAAACCGCCAAGAACTACGGCGCTATAGAACAGCTGCTGGTCTTGGATGAGCTGGCCCGTAGGGGATCTATGGATAGGATCATGCGCGAAGTGGACAATGCCCGGGGAAAGGTGGTGATCTTCAGCTCGGAGTTTGAGCCGGGAGATCGATTGCGCTCTTTGGGAGGCGTGGCGGCGCTGCTTCGATTCAAGATCGCTTAAATTTCCCGACATTTGGGCGGCGCAAGAGGAAGTTAGCTGAGAATGACCAAGTGCGACAAATGCCCCCGCTCTGCCATTATCTATCAGAGGTACTCGGGTATGCATCTATGCAGGGAACATTTTGAAGAGGACGTGCACCGCAAGATCAGGGAGGCTCTGCGCAAAACTCGTCTCTTTGGCAGCGGCGCGCGCATAGCCGTGGGCCTGGATGGGGGGCGAAAGAGCGCTACGTTGGCTTTTGTCATCAAGAATCTTTTTGCTCGCCGAAGGGACATTCATCTATTGGCCGTCATCATCGATGAGGGGAAAAAACCAAGCCCCACAGCAGACCAGGCCCGCGATGTGGCAGAGCGACTGGAGATCCCCTATATTGTAAAGAGCTTGCCGCCTTTGCCGGCCCAATCACAAATTCATGATCCGTCCTACCGCCTTAACTCCGCCCGAAGAATGAAGCTGCTTTTTTGCGCTGCGCAGGAGAATGACGCCGGCATTCTCGCCACAGGTGAAGATCTGGACGATGAGGCCCTGGAGATATTCATAAGCTATCTGCGGGGCGATGCAGATGCAATCATGTCTGAGGGCATTCCTGCAGGCCCTGCCGTCCCAGGGAATAAAGAGCACAAAATATCCTGGATAAAGCCACTGCAACGTATTCCCGAAAAAGAGGTGCGGCTTTATGCCATCGGGCATGATCTGGGGTTTGCTGATGCAGGTGAGGAGCCAGATGCCGACTCCTTGCGCGGGCAAGCAAAGAAGCTGCTCTTCGGCTTTGACTGCCGGCATCCCGGCACAAATTATTCTCTGCTGCGCGGCCTGGAAAAACGTCGGGCGCAAGAAAGGGGCCAGCAAGGGCAAAGCCTTTAAGTAAAGGTGTAAAATAATCGAGCCTTGCGCCTCGGTAGCTCAGCTGGTCCAGAGCGATTGACTTGTAATCAATAGGTCGCGTGTTCGAATCACGCTCGGGGCTTTATCCCTTGCAATGCCGACAGGATCGGCAGGAATCAGAGCCGTTTCGAGATGCTTTTTTAAGATTGCAAAATAGCCACAGTCTTTAAGTTTGCGACAATCTTTATTTTTTTTATTACAGAGTTGTTCGGATTGCTTTCCCCAGCAAAAGGCAGTATCCAGGGAAGGAGATTCTCAGTTGCCTTTCGCATTTACATGGATGGCTGCGACCCCAGACGAAGAAAAAAAAGAGAAAATATCAGTAGATGATAGCGATAAAGGGCCTGAATTTTCCGTTCAGGCCTTTTTTGCCTTCTTTATATCCAGCCTGGTTTTGCACCTGGGGCAGGCCTTAGGTTTATTCACCCTAGTCTCCCATCCGTAATGGCATTTTGGACATTTCATCTGTTTCATATTAATACAGTTGTAATAAGAGTATTAATAACTTTCGATTGTATATCATTATCCCTACTACCCTGGCAAGCGCAAAGCCTATAATTGAATGGACAGGGTAAATAGAGAATTTCATGAACGAGATTTTGGATATCCTTTCTGAAAACGCCAAAGCAACCCCTTCCGAGATCGCGGCACTCTTAGGCAGACCCGAAGCGGATATAGCCCGAGAGATCCGGGAGCTGGAAGATGCCGGCGTCATAAGAAAGTACATCACTCTGATCAACTGGGAGAAGCTCGACAAGAGCTATGTCTTCGCTGTTTTGGAGCTCAAGGTGGCGCTGCAGCGAAAGACGGGCTATGATGCCGTGGCAGAGAGGATCGCCAACTTCTCAGAGGTAGAGTCAGTGCGGCTGATCTCCGGGGATCATGACCTATCCGTCACTGTGCGGGGCAATTCCATGAAGGAAATCGCCTACTTCGTAGCGGAGAAGATTGCCCCCCTGGAAGGCGTTCAATCTACCTGCACTCACTTCATCCTCAGAAGCTACAAGGAACACGGGGCCATTCTCACCGATAAGCCCAAGCCCCAGAGATTGGTGATAACTCCATGAATCAGAGCCTGAAATGCACATCTAAGAGCATACCCGCCTGGAATGCCGACCGGCATTTAAATCAGGTTGTCAAAGCCATGCCGCCTTCCGGCATTAGAAAGTTCTTCGATCTGGTGAGCGAGATGAAGGGGGCAATCTCTTTAGGCGTGGGAGAGCCGGACTTCGTCACGCCCTGGCATGTGCGCGAGGCCTGCATCTATTCACTGGAGTCGGGAAACACTCACTACACCTCTAACAAAGGCATGCCCGAGCTTAGAGAGGTTATCTGCAATCAGGCCCGCTCTGAACTGGGGCTTGATTACGATTCTGACGAGCAGATACTGATCACCACAGGTGTCAGCGAGGCAGTTGATCTGGCTTTTCGGGCCACACTCAACCCAGGTGACGAGGCCATTGTGCCCGAGCCCTGCTACGTGGCCTACACACCGGATATCATCCTGACCGGGGGGGTGGCGAAGACGGTTCCTACCCGCCTGGAGGACGAGTTTCGACTGCAACCGGAGGACGTTGCCGCGGCAGTAACCGATAAGACCCGCGCCCTGCTGCTCAGCTACCCCAACAATCCCACGGGATCGATTATGACCCGCTCCGACCTGGAGGATCTGGCCGATGTTGTTGTGGAAAACGATCTTCTCGTCATATCGGATGAGGTCTATGCCAAGCTCTCTTATGCAAGCAGCCATGTCAGCTTCGCGCAACTGGAGGGTATGCAGGAGAGAACAGTCATCCTGAACGGTCTATCCAAGTCCCATGCCATGACCGGATGGCGCGTAGGCTACGTGCTGGGCGATCCTGCCCTGGTGGGGGCCATGACCAAGGTTCATCAGTATACCATGCTCTGTGCGCCTACCATGGCCCAGGTGGCAGCGTTAGAGGCCATGCAGAAGGGCGATGAGGAGATGCTGCATATGAAGCATGAGTATGACCTGCGCAGGCGCATGTTCGTCTCCGGCTTAAATCGCATCGGTCTGGACTGCTTTGAGCCCAAGGGTGCCTTTTATGCCTTCCCGTCTGTGAAAGCCTGGGGGCTTTCCTCAGAGGAGTTCGCAGAGAGGCTCCTGCATGAACAGAAGGTGGCGCTGGTGCCGGGCAATGTCTTCGGGCCGAGCGGCGAAGGATTCCTGCGCTGCAGCTATGCCACATCCCGCGAGGAGCTGATTGAGGCCCTGGACAGGATAGAGACCTTCCTCTCGGGCCTTTGAAATTTTGAAATATGCAGATTTTTAGGAAATAAAATATGCTAAAAGCCAAATTCAAATCGGAGCAAACGGACAGGCTGGCAGGAGGGCTGGCTGCTTTGGGACTCTCTCCCAATGCCTGGACGATGCTCTCCCTCGTGCCGGCACTGGCAGGGATGGCGGCCCTGATGGACGGGCGACTGGCCTGGGGCCTGGTGCTCTTCTCCCTGTCCGCCTTTATCGACATCGTGGACGGGACGGTGGCCCGGGTGACCCATCAGGCCACCAAGAAAGGGGCCTTCATCGACGGGGTGGTGGACAGATATGTAGAGCTGATGCTTTATCTGGGACTGCTCTTCTACCTGGGAAGGGGCGAGTTTCTGGGCCTAGCTTATGAGGCCTGGTTTATGCTGCTCTTCTTCGGATCGCTCATGACCACCTTTGTGCGAGCCTATGCCGATCACAGGGGCCTGGTGAAGGGTGAGGCAGAACTGAAGAAGATGGGCGGGCTATTGGAGCGATTTGAGAGGCTCATGCTGCTGTATGCAGGAATGTTCCTGGGATTATTCAGTACCCAGTGGCTGATAGTTATAATAGCAATAACTGCGGTGCTGGCCAATGCCACGGCGCTGCAGAGGATAGTGTTTGCAATCAGAAAAGGAAACGACGCTTGAGCACTAAAAACTGAAGCAATAGCCTCACTTTGGTATCAATCAAGAACTTTGTACTTCTTTCGGGCAAGCCTGTCGGCCTCTTCCTCGATCTCTGCTTCCAGCCGGTCCAAATCTACGTTTTTAGCCTTCTCTATAATATCATCGATCATGGCTCGCAGATCGACTTTTTTTAAAACCAGAGCATTCGAGCCCAACTCATCCACGATAAATTCGTCTCCAGGGCTAATATCCAACTTGTTGCGAAGCTCGCTGGGAAGAACCACCCTGCCTTTTTCGTCTACTTTTGTAAAGGGCATAAACTCACTCTTGCATCCCATATGTGGGATATGATCCTATTAAGACTTTTGCATTTCCACTCAAGTTTGGATCTTTTCGATACTTTTATCATTTCTCCCGTCAGGGCTAGGGCAAGATGTCCCCAGATTCTCTCCCCTTCAAAAACAGCAATCTTTTCTCCAATCACTATCTGGAAAAGCTGGTCAAAGACAGTCAACCGTGGCGGGAGGCGCAGCCCGAGCAGGCCTTTGCCCAGATCAATGCTCTTTTCCAGCGCAAGGCGCGCGTCCTGGAAAACTACAACGAATCACAGTTAGAGGAGAACTTCATTCGGCCCGTGCTGCGCATTTTAGGCCACCATTTCGGAGTGCAGGGCAAGGTGCTGGGAAAGGACAGGACGCCGGATTACGCCTTCTTTCCTGATGAGCAGAGCCTGGCGGAGGCCGAGGCCCATCCGGGAGAGGACTATTACCGCCACGCTGTGGCTGTGGGCGATGCCAAGTCCTGGAAGATCTCCCTGGACAAGAGCCGCAAGGGACTGGGAATCTTCGGGATGCAGAATCCCAGCTTTCAGATCGATGTTTACCTGAGAGACACGCCGCCCAAGTGGGCTATTTTGACCTCGGGCCGGCTCTGGCGGCTCTACCACGAGACGACAAGCTACAAGCTGGACAGCTTTTACGAGGTGGATCTGCCCACGCTGCTGGAAAAAGGCGACGCAGAGAGTTTCAAGTACTTTTATCTCTTCTTCCGGCGGGAGGCCTTCGGGCGGACGGTGGACGGCGGCTCTTTCCTCGATTCCGTTCGGGAAGGAAGCGTGGCCTATGCCCAGGAGATCGGCGAGGACCTGAAGGAGAATGTCTACCGGGCCATGAAGATCCTGGCGCAGGGCTTTCTGGCCGAGTCCACTTCCGACAGCATCAGCCCCATTCCCGGCGAGGCTGCCGTGGGCCGCGTGCAGGAGAACAGCATGCGCCTGCTCTACCGCATGCTCTTCATCTTCTATGCAGAGAGCCGCAGCCTGCTGGACACTGATAACAAATACTACTATGAGCTTTCCTTACAAAAGCTGAAGGCGGATGTGGCACAGCGGCTGGACAGAGGTGAACCCCTCCTATCCGTCCGTTATTCCTACTGGGAGAGCCTGAAAAACCTCTTTTCCCTCATCAACGACGGCAGCGAATCGCGCCGCATACCCAGAGAGGAGTTTTACATCCCGGCCTACAACGGCGGGCTCTTTGACCCCAAGAAGGATGAGAACAGATTCCTGGAAGAGGCACGGATTGGAGATTCCTTTCTGGCTGATGCCATCGATCTGCTGGCTCGCTCGGGCGGCGGCAAAGAGAAGGGATTTGTGGACTACTCCTCTCTGGAGATACGCCATTTGGGATCGATCTACGAGGGGCTGCTGGAGTACCGGCTGAAGGTTGCAGAGCAGGAGATGGCCACCGTCAAGGAGAAGGGAAAGGAGCTGTGGCTGCCGGTGGGCGAAGCGGGCAAGCGAAAGATCCTAGACCGCACCGCCCCAGGCGAGATCTATCTGGCCACGGACAAGGGGGAGCGCAAGGCTACCGGCTCCTACTACACCCCGGACTACATTGTCAAGTACATAGTCAAGAACACCATTGAGCCCGTGATCGAGAAGAAGAAGCTGGAGTGGCTGGGCACCAGCCGGCCTTTTGCAGATTATTTGCTCTCCATCAAAGTGCTCGATCCGGCCATGGGCAGCGGCCACTTCCTGGTGGAAGCGACGGACCAGCTTGCCCGCTGGCTGGTGTCTGCCTGGGAGACAGCCCGGCCAGAGGAAGAGAAGTCAAAAGAGGTGGCAGAGCAGGATATTCACTGGGCGCGCCGCGAAGTGGTCAGGAACTGCATCTACGGCGTGGACCTCAATCCCATGGCAGTGGAGCTGGCCAAGCTCTCGCTTTGGCTGACCACAGTGGCCTCCAACAAGCCCCTCAGTTTTCTGGATCACCACCTGAGATGCGGCAACAGCCTCATCGGGGCGGAGCTGGACAGGCTCACGGTCTTGCCAGGCGGGCAGGAGGAGCAGACGCCGCTCTGGGGATTTGTGCTTAAGAGCCACACCGATGGTCTCCTTAAAAAGTATAGCCTCATGGCGGCCCTACCGGACGACAATTTGCAGATGGTCAAGTGGAAGGAGGATCAGTTCCGCCAGATCAAGGAGTCGGAGCTGTCCCGCAGGCTGAACGAGCTTTCCAATGTCTGGCTGTCCACGTACTTCGGGAACAAAGTGAGCGATGATGAGTACTATGAACTGCAAAACCACCTGAGCCCGGAGAAGTTTGCTGACTGGGGCGGCCTGCGGGAGCAGGAGTGGTTCACACGGGCGCAGGCGCTGGGGCGGGAGAAGAGGTTCTTTCACTGGCAGCTGGAGTTTCCGGAAGCTTTTCAGGAGGGAGGGCGCGGGTTTGATGTGGTGATAGGGAATCCGCCGTATGTTAGGCAGGAGGCGTTTATTGAAATACAAGATTACATAAGCCAGGTTTTCGAAACACATAGTCCGAGAGCGGACATTTATGTTTACTTTTTCGAAAAAGGATTGACACTTATTTCGAACAATTCCTATTTGGGTTTTATCGTTTCAAATAAGTTTATGCGTGCAAATTATGGAAACAATTTGCGCAGGCATTTGCTAAAATATGGAAAGATAAAGCAAATAATAGATTTTGGAGACCTTGGCGTATTTGGCGGAATCACTGTCTATCCTAGCATACTAATATTACGAAAATCAGATGAAATTAATTCCAATAAAGAGAAATTATTAGTATGTAAGCCAAATGAATTAAACCCAAATACGTTGGAACAAGCGATAAAAAATTCATCATATTCTATTTCGTTTGAATATTTAAATAATGATATTTGGAATTTGGAGCCTAATAACATTTCGGATTTGGTTGCAAAGATAAAATCGATTAGTCAAAGCATAGAAGAATACTGTGGAGAACCAACTCGCGGAATTCTCACAGGACTAAATGAGGTATTTCTCGTTAGCGAAGCTAAGATGCAAGAAATAGTCCGATCACATCCAGCGGATTCAGCATTATTTAAGCCATATGTTAGAGGCCTTGACGTTAAAAGATGGACTCCACTCGATCCCAACGAATATATAATATTTACTCAAGGAATCAATATCGATGAGTATCCTGCAATCAAAGAGTATCTCGTAGGATTCTTAGAAATTCTTAAAGCAAGAACCGCAGTTAGGACTATCGGCAATAAATGGTTTGAACTGCACCAAATTGCAGGATATCAGCTACAATCGTCTCCAAAAATTGTCTATCCCAGTGTATCTTCAGATTGCCGATTTACTTTGAATTCTGATGGAACCATTGTTGATAAAACGTGTTATTTCCTTTCCTCTGATAGCAAATATCTCCTATCAATCTTGAATTCCAAATTAATTTTTTTTGTTTTTCGACAGTTTGGAACAGAGAGACGAGGAGGCTACTATGAATTTCTTGGCCAATTTATCTCACAACTCCCCATCCGCCGCATCTCCTTCACCACCCCCGAGCCCGAGCGCGCCCGCCTGGGAGCGGAGCTGCAGCAGCTCCACGCCGAGGGCAAGCACGCCGAAATCCTGGCCCAGGTGGAGGCCTGCCTGCCCAAGGACGCGGCTGGCAATTTCATCGCCGACCAGGAAAGATCAGATGTGGTACACGATCTGCTCGCTTTCCTGGCGGAGAGGATGCTGGAAATGAATAAAGAGAAGCAGAAGGAGATCAAGGGCTTCCTGGGCTGGCTGGAGGGCTACGTGGGGGCCAAGGTCGATGACCTCACGCCCAAGACCAAGCTGCAGAGCTACTACGAGCACGATTACGAGAGCTTTTTGGCGGTGCTGAGGAAGAACAAAAAGAAGCTGGCCATCGATCCGGCCAGACGGGAGCCGGCAGAGGCCCTGCAGGCCGAGTTCGAGGGATCGATGGGCAAACTGGGGCCGTTGCGGGAGAGGATCAGGCAAACAGACGAGCTGATCGACGCGGTGGTGTACAGGCTGTACGGGCTAACGGAAGAGGAGATCGGGATTGTGGAAGGATGCAAATAAAGTTAACTAGCTAGAATATCTATTATCTTTTTCAGAGCAGCATCGATTTTATCAGATTTTAGGTGGCCTGCTTTATACAGAATTATCTTGCAGTCAGCGGTAAATATTCGATTTGGCCTTATATTGCTTATTTTCCGAAGGGAACCTTCTTCGAAGTCTGACTCATTTATGGGAACAGCATATCTATCCCTGAATTGTTGACTCGTTATCTGGCAGAGAATTCTATCCTCTCCGTCGAGTTCTGCCAGTACCAGTGCAGGACGCCTTTTTGCCTCAGTCAAATCTGAGAATGGAAAAGGCACGACGACTACATCTCATTTCACAAATTTTTCCAAGCTTCATCCTCCTCTGGGCTTAGCCAATCCTTTGAGAGCACTGATTCACTTAATATTGCAGTCTCCATTTTTTTCTTTGATGCTTTTCCCTTTAAAAAATGTATAAAATCAAGTACCTCTTCAAGATAAGGCTCCGGGAAAACCTCAATCTCCTTTTGAATTAATTCCTTTGTCTTCATATCGATAATACTATCTAACGAAGATGGTAAAAGACTTTTTGCAACTCAAATGATGTTTCTTCGTCAATCCCATCACTTCCGCGCTCATTAGTAAGGCTGAGTTGCCACGAGCTTAGAGGGGCTTGAAAGATCGATGAGAACCCCCATCCTGTGTCGATACCTGCCCAAAGGTGCAGAGGGCAATTTATTTCCTAGCAGGAGCGATCAACCTTGCTTTGCCCCTTCCCAAACAGATTGAACGTTGCTTTCATACTCTCTGCCCTTTGCAAAATAAGAATTGGACCTGAAGAGCAAATTTATAAATCCGCCTTGGAATTTCAGAGGAGATCAAAGGTGACCTCAAAGGATGCTATCCATCTCGCATGCGCTCATTTTGCCAAAGCCGATTACTTCTTAATTTGCGACAACAGACTTGTAAACCAGGCTAAGAAATTAGAAATGGAAATGAAGATCTCGAATCCCGTGGATTATGTTCGAATGGAGGATCTATGACCGAAAGGGCCAAGGCAATGGACGAAGCAAAACTCCGGGTTCTTGGAATAGATGCCTTGAATAAGGCTTTAGGACCCGCCGAAGCGCTCAGATTTCTAGCCCTCTTTCACCGTGAGCCGACTGATTACGTTGAGGTTTCAAAAAAGCTTTACGAGAATCAGAGTGTGGAAGAAATCTTCAAGCGGGCCAAAGAACATTGGAGGGGCTGAAGTCTAAAATTCCAGCCTTTCCCGGATTGCTATCGTTGAGGGAAGAAAGATCGAAAAATGACATTGCCCGCAGATAGAAAAGCGCCGTTTGTGCAATGGGCAAGCAGCCGTTGACGAGGTCCGCCCGAGAAATATTTAACAAATTATAAAAATTGAGCCCACATTCCGCACTTTAACTTCCTTAATCGAGTATTTTTTTGCTATCGATTCTTAGAATAGAATTATAGATACAACTATTTATTCCAATTAATATTTGTCTGCTTGCCCTTTCGCTCCGATTGAGCGATTTCATTGAATAACAAAAATCGATAGCTGCAAAAATACTAAATCTGAAACCCAAAGTGCGGAATGTGGGATTGAGGGCACTTTCCAGCCGCATGCCTGCGCTTGCTCGCAGGTCACCTGAGCCAGATAAGGCAAAAGGCTTCGAAGCACAAACCCCAGAAAACCGGACGAACAAATCCTGTCCAACCCATCAATCGCTTCGCCGCCAGGTATCCAAGCCTGCCCGGCGTTGAGGGCTCCCAGCTCTTCCCGCGCATAACACCCGCGCGCAACACCCCATCAGAAGCCAGGTAGCGCGGAAAAAAGCAAAGCGACTCATAAGCCAGTATTCCCGATAATCCAGATATCAACAGATACCAACTACAATCCTACACACGCGCCAGCACCAGGCCGCCAGCAGCTCATCGCGAGGGAAATTAGCAGAGAGCAGGAAAGGCTCTCAGACCCCCCAATTGCTCAGATCTTGACCGCCAGCATCCTCTCAATTGCCGTTCTCGCCCTTGCTGCGATCTCCTCGGGCACCGCCACCTGTGGCTCCAGGGTCTGCAACGCTCGCAAGACTTTCGCCAGGTCCGTCTTCTTCATATTATGGCAGATGGCATCTTTGCTGAGCGGATAAAACTCCTTCTCGGGATTATCCTTTTCCAGCCGGTAGATCATACCCACCTCGGTGCCAATGATAAACTCCTTCGCAGCGCTGGCCCTGGCATGCCTGCCCATTCCTGCCGTACTGTAGACGAAATCGGCCTGATCGATGACCTGCGGCGGACACTCCGGATGCACCAGCACCTCTGCGTTCGGATGCTCCGCCCGGGCAGCGCGCACCTCTTCGACAGTGAAGTTATTATGCACATAGCAGTAGCCATCCCAGGGAATGATCTTCTTATCGGTATGGCGGGCCACGTAGGAGGCCAGATTCCTGTCCGGCACAAAGATGACCTCCTTCTCAGACAGAGAGTTTACTACCTGCACACCATTAGCGGACGTGCAGCAGACATCGCTCTCCGCTTTTATCTCTGCCGTAGAGTTTACGTAGCAAACGACGGCAGCTTCCGGATGGAAGGATTTTAGATCATGCAGCTCTTCGGGCGTTATCATGTGAGCCATGGGGCACCAGGCACCACTCACCGGCAGTATCACCTTCTTTTGCGGGGAGAGGATGGCCGCAGTCTCAGCCATGAAGTCCACTCCGCAAAAGACGATGATATCCGAGTCCAGGCGGGCAGCCGCCCGGGAGAGCTCCAGGGAGTCGCCCACCAGGTCGGCTACATCCTGCACTTCAGGTATCTGGTAATTATGAGCCAGGATGGTCGCCTGGCGCTCCTTTTTTAAAGCGAGAATCTCTTTTATCATAGCCATAGAATTGGCCCCCAGTCTGAGAAACTATTATTTCAAACTATTTAGATAGTTTAACTTGATATTATTAGTCCAATTAAAGTTGGGTTGATTTAGGTATTATTGGGACACACCTGGGACACAAATCATCCTCCATCAACCTATGTCCTCTCCATCAACCTATGTCCTCTCCATCAACCTATGTCCTCTCCATCAACCTATGTCCTCTCCATCA
>JAFGNK010000120.1 GCA_016927055.1 Methanotrichaceae archaeon
GGACAAAGCCGGCATGTGCATGAAGGCTATCCGGGCAGCTCAAGAGGCGCTCTGTGTCTTTTCCACAGAGGATTCTCCCGAGGATTATGCCGAAGCCAAAGGAAGTCTCTGGCTTGCCCATCTCACCTTAGCCGATATCGAATACCGGGCTGAAAACTGCTCTCTCGCTCTGGAAGCCTGTGAGGAGAGGCTTGAATCTTATAGGGCCTGGGCTGCCCAGCCGCTGCAGTTTGCTTCCTGCTGCAAGGATGTGGCCATTACGGCCATAATGCTGGCTGATATGGAAATTTCGGTGCAGGCCAAAGCGGAAGACTGCAAGAAGGCGATCTCTGCGGCCCTCGAGTCTTTGCAGATCTATAATGTCAGGATTCACCCCGAAGAGTATGCTGAGGCAAAAATTTTGCTATGGGCGGCTTATTCCGCGCTGGCTGAGGTGGAAGAAAAACGAGAGAACTGCAAAAAGGCTATTGAGGCCTGCGAGTCTGCCATAAGAGTCTATGAGAGGATAAGCCCGGCTGAGCATGCCGATGCACTCAAGAATCTGGGCTACAGCTTTATCACTCTGGCCGAGATAGGAGGCACGGCGGAAAACTGCAGGAAAGCCATCGAGGCCTACGAACAGGCCATGCAGTATTACACGCTGGAGAGGGCACCAATGGAGCATGCCGAGATTCTGAGGGATCTGGCCTTTGCCCATGTCACTTTGTCGGCGGTGGAGGATAAAGAGGAGTGTAGCAAAAAGGCGCTCAAGGCTTACAAGAAGGCCTTCAAAATCTACCAGACAAGGTCGGAGGAGCTGGAGAGGCAGAGCGATCCGGGCGCCCATGAGATGGAAAGCCTGGCGGAAAAATGCCACCGCTCCATGCAATCATGCAAGGCTATCTTCAAGGCGGGCCGAAAGGCTGGAGCTGCTGCGCCGACGCAGGAGAGGTCGGGAGAATGACCTGATTATGACCGAATTGACGGATGAGCAGAAGACGGAATATTTCCGGCGATCCTACACAGCCGTGGATGGGCTCTGGTTTATGAAGGTCGAGGAGAAGCATGGCTTTGAGGAAGCCTTGCGGCTGGACGAGGCCGTCTGGAAGGTTCTGCCCAAGATCCAGGCCCGCACCCTCAAGGGCATGATGAATTTGCCAGGCGGCCTGGAAGGACTGCAGCAGGCCCTGTCCGTCCGCCTGGCTCTGGAGGGCTTCGACTATGAGATGAAGCCGCAGGATAACGGCTTTGCCGTGATCATTAAAAGGTGTCCCTGGCACGATATCATGAAAAAATCGGGGCGCGGTAATCTCTCAGAGCGTGTATCTGATCTGATCTGCCGGGTGGAAAATTCGATGTGGGCGAGCGAGTTTTCTGGAGCAGAGGAGAAGGGCGAAGCATGTGAGGGCGAGGGCCGGGAGATTGGCTTTGAGAGGGAGGCGCGGATCTGCCGGGGGGAGGACAGATGTATGTTAAAGTTTTTGAAAATAGATTTTGAAGGACCTCATCAGGGAGAATGATAGATATCATTAAAGGAAGTCTTTTGAAAGGTGACGGAAATCTACCAGGAGCTAAAAATCCAGGTATTTCTGCCCTCTCCAGAAAACAGAAAAAATAGTGTGATCCTTCATGAGAACCTTATTCGGACCACCACCGGATCGTGATCGCTAGTCCTATCTGCAAACTCGGAATTGATGTGGACCACATCAGCTTCATAGCCCATCTCGGTGAGATTCTTGCTTAATAATATGTGATCCAGTGCCTGAGAGTTGCCCTCGTGGATATAGGTGTATTGCTGATCGGGCTCCAGGCTTTCGATCGCATCAGAGAGATCCTCTCCTTTGAGAATGTTTAGGGTTTCTGAGAACTGAAAGTCATTGAGATCGCCTAATACGATTATATTCGCATTTGGATCGGCTCGGAGAAGCTCTTCTACGAATCTCTTGATCGCCTGTGCTTGTTTATGGCGCTTGTTCTCCGTCGGTCTTAGGGGTGGCTGGTTCACTCCATAAATAGGCTGATCCTCGACCTTAGAGTTTAAATGATTGGCTATTACAAAGAGACTGCTGTTGTTATAAACGAACTCGACTGCCAAGGGCTTGCGGCTGCTGTCAAAGGCCGGATTCAGGGGATCTATTCTCCCTGGGCTGAAGGATAAGTGAAGCTTTCCCTGATCATCTGCAATTATGGCAATTGGACTTGTTGCATCGCCTCCGGGGCGATCGACGAGCTCTAGCCCACTATCCCTCCGGTATAGTATGCCTACCCGGATATTATAGCCAGTTTCCCTCCATCTTTATTGTTAAGAGGATCTATGTTAGTGTATTTGTAAACCACTCCACTGCTGTCATTGATGGCATTGATTAGCTCCTGGTATATCTGGTCCGCTTTTACTACGGAGTCATCTTCCTCGCCACTGTTATCGCCTATTTCCTCCAGGGCAATAATATCTGGAAGAGAGAGGTTAAACACGATCTGGCGAGATAGTATTTCCATTTTCTGGTGGTCCTTGGGGAGAAGATTTTCAACATTAAAGGTGGCTATGGACAGCTCTCCCAGGTTGGCTTTACTGGTATTGTGCTCGGGGGTGAGGTTTCCAGCAGATACCTGTAAACTGTCTACTTCTACATGGTAACGATTATCTCCAGCGTCATAGGTCAAGATACCTATAACAGGCTCTTTTAATTTATCTCCTGCATCGATATTCTCTGGGCCATTCTTGTAGAGGATGGCAATCCTCTCCGGGTTGGCGTCTTCCTGCCTTAGGAGAATCCCGCCCCTGGCAGATCTGACGCTTGCGTCAGTCCCGTTATCGGCCAGCACATAGATGAGCATCCTCCCGCTAACTTTCTTGGGAGGGCCTAAAACCAGAGCGTCATTAACCTGAACCCTCATGCCTTCCAGGCTCTCGTAGAAATCTGCTCCATCGTTGTCTGCATTAAACTCGCCGAGATTGTCATCATCTATTACCGTATCCGGAGGGATTCGACCCCCAGATCCGATGATAACTGCTGGCGGAAGAGATTGATTCTGAGATTCGTCTTTGATGTTGGGGTTCTTTATCTCCGTAAGGCTCAGGCTCTCCTCCTGTCGGTATTCATACACAATCCCGGTTACCAGCGTGTAATTGCCCACTTTAGCGGCCGGCTGCTTTCCTGTGAAGACATACAGACCTTCCGAAGTGGCATTACTGCAATCGCTGAGGTTATCCTGCATGTAAAAGCCTCTGGAATCAACGGCGGTCACTATTCCTGCCAATTCCTTTACGTTGTATCCCGCCAGAGGGGATTCATGAGCAACTCCCTGGATGTCATGAATGCGTATGCCTACTTCTTCGCAGTTCATTTCACTGCAGTTTAGATCACCTGCAAAGGCTGTTGTGCTACACAAGATGAAAACAGTCGAAAATATCAACGCTGCATACAGATATCTATCTTGCATATTTTATACCCTCGAAGATAATATTTATCATACATTGTATTCCCAAAAACCTGCCAAAATCATTGTGCTTTACATACTATCAATCAAGCCTGGACCGGTACCGGAGGATTTTCAGGAATTTTCTATCTTAAATGTTCTAGGATCAACTATTTGAAATCTTTGTTTAATTTTTCAGTGTTGACAATGAGCATCCTGTCGCCCTCACCTTTTCAGCCTCTGTGCCACCCGACGAGCCGCGGGTGTACGGGGCCCCATTCTTGCACGTCCTTTCAACTCTCGCGCCCGCCTGTACCCCAGCCGCATGCCCCTGCCCCTGAGCGCGCAAGCGAGCGCACCCTCACATGCCTGCGAGCGCCTGCGCATGAGCGGCAGGGATTTTATGGGCTTGACAAATTCTCCGCAGGAAAAGTTTAGATGGTAATAATAGATTGTACTGCTGCATAAGATCTGGCGAGCAAACCCTCTTGATCGGCCAGGGGCCATCCGGCCCATTGTGAAACTCCTCAACTATCTGGCTTTTCCGGTTAGTTGGGTTTTCCACATGAGAACCAAAAAGACTGCGTGAAACGCAAAGAGACGCACTGCAGAACAAATGGCCGGGGCCTTGGGTGGGCGCTGGAGGGAGGGGGGGTGAGGTGGCCGTCCATGGATTTCACTCCTGAAGGCTTGAAGTTATTCCAGTAAAACCCTGGAATTGTTTTTCAGTTTCTTAATACCCCATTGCTCTTATACGTAGGAAAAGAAAAGATGGGTATGCAACTGAGGTAGGTCAAGATGACAAGAAAAACAAGCGAGAGAGAGAATTCCCTTCTTCGATGCCATTCTTTGGAAAACGCAAGAAAGGCTCCGTTGATAATTGATTTTATCGCCGAAGTGAAGCAAGACGTCTTAGCTGGCAATGACGTATCCAGTGATAATCCGACAATTGAGCTTCTTGACCGCTGCAAAACCTTAGAAGAAGCAAAGGAAGACCCGCTGGTGCTGGAGTTAATTGATAAACTAAAAAATGAAGTCTCTGCAAAAGCGGGGAAAACGATTTATTGGGAGGATGTGCTCGAAGGAAACCCAAAAATTCCGACGCTGCTTGGCTATGCTTTGTTAAGCGAAATTGGTGTACCGGAAAACTACGACCTTCGTAGAGAGATATTGGATGAACACCGAGACGTCCCTGTTCTCCTATTCTATTCTCTGCTAAGCCAGATAGTGAATAGTCCTGGTTGTGAAGTTTTATGTGGGAAATTTGAGTCGAAGAAGAAAGCAAGCAAAGCAAGTGCCAGGAATATTTATCGCAAACCTGCCTTGGATAAGAAGCGGAAATGAGTCCTCAGCACGCTCTTTGGGGCAGCTTAAAGAACCTCCTTCGGACTGATTGACAGGGGTAGTCCGGAATTAAAAATCGACCGCATAACCCACGTTCCAGCCTACAGCGGCAAGCTTTTTTTTAAAGCCCGATAAGAATAGCTACCTTGGTACAAACACCGGTGGTGAATCCGCGCACCAAGATCAAGCTGCGTACTCCTCCCACTCGTCTTTTTGCGCGCAGCATCCCAGCAGAATAGATAGCAGTCGAATAAGCAGTGGAAAACGCACTTCTCTGAAGTCCATAGTCCCTGAAAATCAGATATCCCGGCCAAAAAGAATGCTTGGCAAGCAAAGAGTGCAATGCATGGCCCCCTGCACGACATTACCACTATCATAGTATAATTATAAAATTATTACTATAAACTAAAAAAATCAATATCAAGCAGCGATTTTCTTTAATAAAAGAGAAAAGGATGGGCCGGATTCTGCAATCCCGGCTCGGTTCCGCTTGCTTTAAGCGGTGATCTTGCTCTTGGCGATGTACTTGATGAGGTCCGGGCCGAGTCTGGCCTTCTTTTGAACCTGGCTGGCCAGGTCTTCCATGGGGGCGCCGCTGGCCACCAGGGTGCGGATCTCCTCTAATGTGGTATCGTCTACGGTGAAGTACTCGTCCAGGTCCTTTCTGTGACCCCAAACATCTCCTTCCAAGAGCTCAATGCCCTGCATATCCAGGAATACCTGAATGGCATTGGACATGGTCTTGCGGTAGGACGGGGGTACCTGAATCATTCTCAGCCTGGGGCATCTTTGCATCAAGCTGAGGAAGTCTACATTGCTGGCGCGAAAAGCCAGGTGAACCATCTTCTCATTGGGGTTGAGATTCGGAATCTCATTTTTTGAACTAACTACTCTAAGTCTCATTTGATTCTCCTATCTGCTAAAGATTATTTCCTAGTATTAATAGACGCTTTAGGTGTACACATGTGTACAGAACGATATCTTCAGGCCATACACATGTTTACAAAAGAAATCCCGATCCCTTTTAAGGTACTAAATTTGGCAAAAATGAGATGGGTGTAGAATATTACTGGGCATATATCTCATGCTAATTGCAAAAGACTGAGCAGTGTGGTGCCATCCGGTTTGCCCTCAATTTTTTTGAGATCAGCTAAAAGTTGTATTATTAATACCTGCCGCCATTTCAGGTGAACTATTGTCAATAATAGACGCTAAGTAGCTATCAAACATGGCCAAGTATTTCCGGGCTGCTCCCTCTGCGAGCAAAAATGTTTTGCAGCTAACTTGCAGCGGATTGAGAGAGAGGTTGCGAGATTTATAAATTGAGCGTGCCTCTTTTCAGCCTCTTCGGCGGACATGTTGCTCTTTTAGGTGACAATCAATATCAATCGCGGGGTGAAATGCTGCTGATGCTGCTGCTTTTGAGCCGAAATAACTCCACTGTTTTAGCGTCCTGCGGTGCACTGTAGATGCACTGTAGATACACTGAGATCAGCAGCAGGCTCGATGAACAGGAAGCCCTCTGTTTTTGTGCAAGAGGCCTATGCAATGCACGGCAAATCACTGTTGGTCACAGATCAAAGCCTGTCCCTCAAGGAGAGCAGAAATAGCTGCATCTTTTCATCCCAGGCTCGTTGTGCAACAAGGCCACAGATCTCGAATAAAACCGCTTCCACGACCAGGTAGACTTCAGCTTTATCCCGGATGCAGCCCAAGATGGCCTCTCGTCCCCGTCCTATCCCGGAATGGATGTGCAGCTTCGGCCCCTCCTCTGATGGGTAAATGGTAGCCATGCCGAAGACCTCCCAGGCACTCTCATAGGCTTCATAGTTCGGCGTGGGAGGAACTACAGGCAGCTTGGGACCGGTCACTGCCTGGCCGTCGCGAAGAGCCCCCATGAAAAGGGCCATGCAAGATTCGATCTTCTTTTCCTGTAGGAACTTTTGCAGCGATTCTATCAGGTCTTCCCCATGATCCATCCTCAGGACGAAGACCCTGCCAATACTGCCCTCGGAATATTGCAGGCGAATGATGTTGTGCTTTTCCATTCATATTATTTTCTATACCTTATGTCTAATATTATCGTCATTATTTTCAACGTAATACACCGGTGCTTGCTGCGTGGGTGCGCCGCCGCCGTTTCACTGATCCACCTGATGTTCCAGATAATCGATCCCTGACAAAAGTCTTATTCACTTTGGAAAGAGGACTGGGTGCGTTCTTCTCCATACTATCCTCATAGTAAGATAATAATCGTTCCTATACATAAGCCAGATGATACATTATGTACTCTGGTTCGGGCCCAAATAGCTTGATGAACATACCGTCTTACAGCTATCGAAAGTAATTTCTGATTTCAGGCATAATCAGAAATCTGAAGTCGGATGATAGAGGCCAACTAACCATACTCTTAAGTTGATTAAGTTATAATAAAACTAAGGTAATTATATAAAACGTTAGCTTTAAATAATTTCGTATGAGAATAATCATTGATGGTTACTGCTGTTAAACTGCGAAATGGAATGGACTACCCTATTGATTCATATAGGATCAAAGAAGGATTTATCGAACTCAAGAGGACTACTCTACCGGGCAAGTCACAGATAACAGTTTTACCTCTCGACGACATACTTGATCTTTAGTTCTCTCTTAATCATTTGTACTGCAGTCTGGAACGAGCAAAGGCATTGCACTCACGAGCAGTGCGTGTAACTTGCTAGACGCTTCTCCCTTTTCTGGTTCAATATATGCCTGCCGTCGGGAAATATTCCATTTGCCACGAAAGGCCTGCCAAGGCGGCCGTGCCATCCAGGCTCTGGGAAATATTTCTCTTCTAATCTCAAATGCCCTGCATGCGTATGGCACCCTATCAAATATCAGCTCGAATGGCACTGTTTCCTGGACACAGTACCTGCTGTAAAATACTACACCATCCGCTACAGTAGAGAGGACGTGCATAATGGCATAAGCACCTGGACGCCATGGAACCGGGTAAACCAGTACTACCAGCATCCAGAGAGACAGTTGGACGGCACCTGAAAAGATGAAAAGATAGGTCCGGATGCTCGCTTATTAAGAGTAAACAGCCCAGGAAATCCCATGGATCCGGTTCCTTCCTATATGAGCCGTTTGCCGTTAAGTTCCACGTCATCGATAAGAAGGACTTACTCAAGTCGTATGAATTAAATGTGGGTCAAATACCTTGATAGCAACAAAGGATCAAATAAGGAATAAATCTGTTTCTGAGTCATACGGCTCTTTGGATCCCAGCTATTTCAACATATTATCGGATCGGTTTTTTGGGACGAGTGATATCCTTGTTGCTGATTTGGATGACTATGTCGAGATCAAAGTCGTTCCGACTGGCAAAAGCTGGCTTCCACCGGAGAGAGAAGCATGCTGCTTCTCCTTTGAGCTATCTTCACTCGATAGAGTCACAAACGGATATAGCGTGCCATCATGGCGGACACTCTGATCACTTATCTGGAAGAGGGCATCGGGAAGCTGGAGGAGGACTACTGGCTGCAGGTGACCATTGCGGACAGGGTCTCAGAGCTGGCGAACGAGTACAGGGAGAGGCTGTACAGGAAGCTGAGCTAGTATTGACTGAATCGTCCCGCATGACCTGCGAGGCGACCTGGATCATCCACCAACAAGCCGGCCTCAGTAAACAGCTTTCACAAAATTTTATATCCAACCTTCACCGGCGCCGATCGCTCGCTATCCAGCCACATCTTGCCAGAGCCTTCAGAGAGCTGGACAGCCGTCGTTCGTGCAAATCCAGCCCGCAATCGAATAGAAGAGTCCTGGGATGGACTGCTCCCACGGTTGCTGCGCGGTCCCATGCAAAGGATGCTGAAAAGGTCGATCGACTACACTTCTCAAATAGATATAAGGCTTCTCTTTTCCAGATATGCCTGCAGGAAATCTCTCACCTGGATAATATCCGGCTCTATTGGCAGGTCGGCCAGCAGTCTTTCTAGATAGTGTTTCTCTTTTATGCAGGCAAGGGTGATGGGAAAGTGGATGTCAAAAATCCAGCTCAGGTACATCAAATGCATGTCGCCCAGAGTCTTTAGTGCGGCAATCCTCACCATCTTTCCCTGTAATATGTCCGAGACGGCTTCTGGTGAGAGTCCCAGCTCATCGGTAAGGCCAAAGTCCAGTGCTGGGTTGGGATGCTGATCTCTCTTCTCAAAATGCTCAGCGACAATTCCCAGAATGTCCAGTTTGTCGGCATCCCGGATCAATCTGGAGAAGAGAACGACATCGGCCTTTTCTGTAATCGGGATCTGGTACTTATTATGATGCCAGATGCTTTTTCTTATTATGTTTCTCTCTCTTTTTGGCAGGCCGGAAAGCACCTTCGATCTGTTGATGACCTTGAGGCCGAGAAGGGCATGATCCGCAGTGATGGCGTCATTATAGGAGCAAAAGTCCCTGAGCTGCTCGAACCTGCCCACATCGTGAAAGAGGGCTAGAGCCTGGGCAAGGGCCAGATCATCTCCTTTTATGTCCAGGGATCTGGCGATTTTAGTTACGTTATCGCAGACCCGGTAGGTATGCCAGAGCTTGAGATCGATGTTCTTTTCAATCTCCGCATCCTGGCAATGGACGCGTCTGACATAATCGTCAAACCATTTATAGCAGAAAGAGAGGTGCTTTCTATCCATATCAGGATTTAAGTGCGATCAGCAGCGACAAAAATGCTTTCCCTGGGGCCTTTGGTCATGACTTGGACCGCTCATTCTTGAAAGCGAATTTCATCTCCGAGCAGTCCACTTCCCATGCATCAAGGCTCTCATCTTTCAAGAAGCCCATGGAGAGCCATAGCCCGCCTGGAAATACGCTCTCTCCTGGGTGCTCTTCATTGAACTTGCAGAAGAGATCGTAGACGGCATGCCATCCCTCCGCTCCAATGTGCGGCTTGCCTTCTAAAATATATTCAACTTGATCCCAATTGGAGATGGCCATCTTAAAGAGAGCGATGAGCGCATCACATTCTTTATCGCAGGATGTGAAAACGGCTCTTACATTTTCTTCGCTTAAAATCGATTTCATGAGCATACATTCCATTGAGCCTGGCGGCCCGGCCCTCTCGGCTGGAGAGGCACCCAAGAGGGCTATGGTCCAGAAACTTAGGATTAGTGATGCGCTCCATGCGCATCTCCGTGCGCGCCGTGGGGCGCAGCATCGGATCCCGCCTTGACGGCCAGGAAATCCTTATCGATATAGGCTTGATGGGCCAGATCCAGGCACTCCTTGCAGATATTGAACATTTCATCCTTGGGGCCGTGAATAGTAGCCAAATTGAGCTTGACAGGAACCGTTTCCTTCTCAACAAGACACAGCGCGCACTTCATTTAATTCACCTTGCCACCCGCTCTGATTCGAACGGTTATAAGCATTTCCTTTCAAGCGTTTCCTTTCCACCGACGGTAAAGATCGTTTTCTACTCCAAGAAGATCGAGCACCCGGCCCACCAGCACATCCACCAGATCATCCAGGCTGTGCGGCTTTGAGTAGAAGCCAGGGCAGGCCGGTAGGATCGTTGCTCCCGCCTCGGCAGCAGTGACCATATTGCGCAGCCCTACCAGGCTCAAGGGAGTCTCTCTGGGCACAATAATCAGCCTTCTTTTCTCTTTGAGGCAGACGTCCGCAGCACGGGTGATGAGTGTATCCGAGGAGCCGCAGGCAACGGCTGAGAGCGTTCCCATGCTGCAGGGGATGATCACCATGGCATCGAAGAGATGTGAGCCGCTGGCAATGGGCGCGGCAAAGTCACGGGATGCGTAAACGTGATCGGCCAGATCCTGCACGTCCTTTAGCAGGAGGTTTGTCTCAATTTCAATGATCTTTGCAGCTGAATCGGTTATTACCAGATGGGTGATGCAGCCTTTCTCCCGCAAGACCTGCAAGAGCCGAATGCCGTACTGCACTCCAGATGCCCCGCTTATGCCCACTACGATTTCCAAGAAAACATCCTCCTGCTTTATCTCGGTTTAAATCCTCTATTTTTATTGCCTGCAATATTGCCGTTATCTAGCCTCTCCATCGTCGCCGCCACCATCATGGGCAGGGTAATGGTTGCATCCCCGTAAACCGTGACGAATTGCGCTTTTTCCGATATCTTGCCCCAGGAGACCGCCTCAGAGAGGGTAGCACCGGAGAGGCCTCCATTCTCAGGGGTGTCCGTAGTAAGCTGGATCGCGAGGTCGAAGCTATTAGGGGTGACGAGCATGGACTGCAAGGCAAAGTTCTTGGGAACGCCCCCGCCTACTATCACTATTCCTGATCTCTCGCATCCATAGCAGATGTCCACGATCTCTTTGACATCGGCAAAAGCATCTACTGTAAGCCTTTTTGTCTGACTGTGCATCCATGCCTGCAGGCCGATCATGGAGTCGGGCAGCGCCGGACAGAAGACGGGCACCTTCATATCGTAGGCAGAGCACAGGATGGATCTTTTGTCATTAATTTGGCTGCCTAAAATGCTCATCAGCTCTCTTCCGGAGAGTATCTCCTCTCTGTCGGGCATGATTCTTTGCATCAGTTCCTCAAATGTCGCAAAGTCCTCATCCCTCAGAAATACATCATAAATGCGGCTCTTGCCTTCTGCCCGCAGTGCAGCATCATCCGATTCAGCATTCCCTTGGCAGTGGCTGCCGAAGGACTCGATTATGTCATGAACCAGGTTGGCCCCCGTGATTACCAGCACATCCACATGGCCTTTCCTGATCAGATCTGAGACGACATTTCTCATGCCCGCCGGGACCATCGCGCCGGAGAGGGTCAAGAATTTGGTGAAATTTCCCGAAAGCATTTTTTCATAAATACCCACGGCTTGTGCCAGTCTTCTGGCCCCAAAGCCGCAATGGCTCATTCTCTCTACCAGGGCATTTACGCTCATCCCTGGCTCTATATCCAGTTGATCTATGATCTGCATTTTGTTCACCTTAATAATGATAATATTCTTCTGATAGTCCATGAAAATTGTGATTGAACTTATGCAACGCGAAATTTTTTCTCATAAACCTTTTATACCAGGCCTTATGTTTAGCTTTTACGGAGGGTAAACAATGGCCGGCGAACCGATGGCAGTGGTTAATTATATACCACTTATTATATTTTTGATAATGGGAGCTATAGTGCCCATTGCGGCTTTGGCTGCTATTAAGATAATAGCGCCCAATAGGCCAAAGCGCCAAAAGCTATCGACATACGAAGGTGGGCTGAAGCCTATCCGCGACGCCAAGATCCAGTATAGCGTTCAATATTACCTTTTCGCAATCGTTTTTGTGATATTCGATGTTGAGGTTTTATTTTTATATCCCTGGATCTATGTCTACGCGAATAAGGCCATGCAGCAGTTCATGATCTTCGGACTCATGAACTATGCCGTCTTCGAGATGCTCCTATTCATCGTTGTACTGCTGGTAGGACTTATATATGCTATCAAGAAGGAGGCTTTGCGTTGGGTATAAGTGATGTCATACCCGTGCCCGTAGCAATCGACGAGGAGATTGAGAAGTGGACAATCTTTGGCCAACCAGTGGCTGAGGTATGGTTTACAACTACGGAGAAGATTCATCAAATAATCGAGATGGGACCCATAAAGAACATCTTCAACTGGGGCCGAAAAAATTCGGTATACTTTTTAATGCAGCCCATGGGCTGTTGTGGTGTGGAAATGTTCGTTTTCGGAGCTGCGCCCTATGACAGTGACAGATTTGGGTGCATCCCTAGAAACACACCCCGTCAGACGGATGTGATGATCATCTCCGGCTACTTGACCAGGAAGTATCTACCGGTCTTCAAGAATCTCTGGGAGCAGATGCCTGAGCCCAAGTGGTGCATAGCTATCGGCGAGTGTGCCATCTCGGGTGGACCATTTTACGATTCCTACAACATCATTCAAAATACAGGCGATTACTTCCCCATTGATGTCTTCATACCGGGATGTCCACCCCGGCCCGAGCAGTTCCTAGAGGGCCTCATGAATCTCCAGGAAAAGATCAAGCAGCGCAAGGACATCCGAGACTACTAAAGGAGGGATCTTTTCTTGACAACAGCAAGCGAGGTCTTAAGCTCCATCCAGTCCGCCTTTCCTGGAGCGGTAATCGACTCCAGGGTGGAATCGGACTTGAGGCTTTGGGCCACAATTGATTCCAAAAAGATATTGGATGTCTGCAAACACCTGAGTTCTAAGCATAGCTTTGATCACTACTCCGGATCGGCAGGCGTTGATTGGATAGCCAGGAACGAAATGGAGGTAGTGGAGATCATGGCCAGCCATGGAACGCATAAGGTTGTGGCCATGCTAAAGGTTAAAACGCCTCGAGAGAATCCCTCTGTTAAGTCCCTGACCGGCCTGTACTGGAATGCTAGCTGGTATGAGCGAGAGATCTGGGAGATGCTTGGCATCAATTTCGAGGGTCATCCTGAGCTGTATCCTTTGCTTCTATCCGACGGATTGATAGGAGCCTGGCCCTGGAGAAAGGACTTCAAGGGCTATCCCGATCTCACCACAGGTGAAAGGGCGGTAGAGATCACCACTCCAGATGGCTATACGGAATACCGCTTTCCTCCTACTCCTGCCGAGGTCGAGGCGGGAACTGTGGTTGTAGAGCGGCCCAAGTATCCAACCTTCCAGGAAAGAGAGGAAATGGCAATCACCTCGGACTCCGAGATGATCATGCACCTTGGTCCTCAGCATGCCATGGTCCCCGGCCCCTTCCTGCTGGATGTGTTGGTTGAGGGTGAAAGGGTAAAGAAGGCCTTCCTCGACCTGGGCTACATCCACAAAGGCATCGAGAAGATCATGGAGAACCGATCCTGGCTGCAGGGCATAACCTACACGGACAGAATGTGCTACGTGGCAGCTCTCTCTAACAACGAGTGCTATTGTGGTGCCATTGAGAATATCCTTGGCCTGGAAGTGCCGCAGAGGGCACAGTACATCCGCGTCATCGTGGAAGAGCTATCCAGAATTCAAAGCCACCTCATAGGCACAGGCGAATTCCTGACGCTCATTGCAGGTGTCGGCTTCGCACCATGGCAGTACATGATCATGGACAGAGAGAAGATCATCTCTTTGATTGAGAGCGTTACCGGGGCCAGGCTGACTCACTCCTTTGTGCGCTTTGGAGGGGTTCGTAACGATCTTCCGGAAGGCTTTGCCGAGCAATGCAAAAAGGTTTTGCCCTACATGAAGTCCAGGACGGAGGAATTCATTGAGCTCTTTGCCCAGGATCCAATTTACCATGCCAGGATGGAGAATATCGGCTCCATCTCACCCGAGACTGGCAAGCGCATGGGATGTTCCGGACCAGTGCTGAGGGCCACGGGCGTTGCTTACGACATGCGAAAAGAGGATCCCATACTGGTCTATCCCGATCTGGATTTCAAGGTCATAACTGGAACGAGAGGAGATTCCGCTGACAGGATCGATGTTCGGCTGAGAGAGATATTGGAGAGCATTCACATCATTGAGCAATGTCTGGACAGGATTCCCTCCGGGCCCATCAAGCCCGAGGCCAAAGTCCCCAAAAAGCTTCCGGCGGGCGAGGCCTACTACAGGGTCGAGGATCCCAGAGGTGAGATGGGAATGTACGTGATCAGCGATGGTGGCGCTAACCCCTACCGTGTAAAGGTCAGAGGGCCATTCTACGCTACCTTCCAGACTTTGACTCCGCTCTTAGAGGGTACCTACATCGCGGATGCAGTAGCCATTGCCGGTAGTATGGACGGCTGCCCATCTGAGTCGGACAGATAGGAGGGAGAGGATTTGGACGGAATAATAGAGATCATCACAAAATTCGCTGCCCAGGAGCCGGCGATATTCGCCCTGATCATCGGCCTTATCGGTGCTGCAGTAATCTCTGGTGTGGTCAACGTTGGAGCCATGCTGGTGATCTGGGGCGAGAGAAAGGTGCTGAGTGATTTCTGCAATAGGTTTGGCCCCAATCGTGTAGGTGGAAGATGGGGCATATTGCAGCTGGGTGCCGATGCCATTAAGCTTTTCACCAAAGAGGATATCATCCCCGGTGATGCTGATAAGGGAGTCTATGTCTGGGCGCCGATCGTGGCCTCCATGGCAACTATGCTCGTGGCAGCGGCCATTCCCTTCGGGGCTCTACATATCGGCGGCAGGAATATACCACTGGTAGTGGCCAATATGGATATCAGTGCCTTCTATGTAGAGGCAGCCTTGAGCCTGATGGCCATAGCCGTTTTCATGGCCGGCTACAGCTCCAACAATAAGTACTCAATTCTGGGCGCCTTCCGAGGCATTGCCAGAATGATTGCCTATGAGGTTCCCATGGGTGTCTGCGTCATATCCGTAGCAGTCATGGCGCATAGCCTCAACCTGGTGGAGATCGTAGAGAGCCAGACGGTTTGGTATGCCTTTGCCCAGCCCCTTGGATTTGCCATTTTCGTTATTGCCTTGATAACAGATTTAGGAAGAATTCCTTTCGATCAGAGCGAGGCAGAAGAAGAGATCATATCCGGTTACAATACCGAGTACAGCGGAATTCGCTGGGGTCTGCTCTATTTCCAGGAGTACAATAATGCGCTCTTAGGATCCATACTGCTTGTCCTCTTATTCCTGGGCGGCTGGCACGGACCGATCATACCCATACCGATCCTGGACATAATCTCTCCATTGATCTGGCTTTTCATGAAGGTAGTGATTGTACTGTGGTTCTTCATCTGGGTCAGAAGCTCGCTCTTCCGCCTGCGGATTGATCAGGTAACGGACTTTGGATGGAAGTGGATGCTGCCGCTCTCCCTGCTCAATCTGGGATGGGCAGTCCTAATCGGGTCTTACTTTGCATGAGGTGGCATTGAGATGTTGAAGAGAAAGATGATAAAGAACTTCAGCTGGCCTTTGAAGATCGCTACGCAGGAGATCGAGATTACAAGGCTCTATCCTGAGAAAATGATGGAGCTTCCTGCAGCGGAGAGAGGCATTCACGAGCTGGATGCCACCATATGCATCGGTTGTGGGACCTGCGCCAGGATTTGCCCCAATAGCTGCATTGAGATGGTCCATTACAAGTTTGGAAGTCCTCTCAAGAACAAGAAGATGCAGTTTCCGCAAATTGACTTTGGAAGATGCATGTTCTGCGGCCTATGCGTGGACGAGTGCCCTGTGGAATGCCTCAAGATGGGCAAAAAGGTCATAATGGCTGGCTGGGAACGCAAAGACATAGTAAAGGGTCCTGATTTCCTGGCGACAAAGAAATTCTCTGCCAAAGAGGTTGCCGATCTGGAGGCTGAGGCCAAGAGGATTGCCGCCGAAAAGGCTGCTGCTAAGAAGGCAGCTGATGCCAAGAAGGCGGCCGTAGCCAAAAAGCCGGGGAAAGAAGGCGAAGCTGCTGCTAATGGTGCAGCCAAGAAAAAAGCAGCCGCCGCAGAGGCCAAGCCTAAGGAAGGAGGTGCTGCCTGATGTCGGAAAATTCGGGTGCAAATGTCATTCGGACAATCTTCGAGCTTCTAGTTCTGCTTTTAGCTCTGGGTGTGATATTCGGTGGCCTGGCGCTCATTGTACTTCTATCGCCCTGGTCGCAAACGGTCTTAGAAAAGCTGTTGGCCTTTGATATACGATTTGTCATTGAGCTTTTGGCCTTCCTGACCATAGCTGCCATCATCGTGCTTTTATCGGCTCTTGTCGTCTACGCCAAAAATATCGTTCACAGCGCTCTTTACCTGCTGGGAAGCTTTGCTGGCGTGGCCGCCTTGTACATAACGTTGAACGCCCCCTTTGTGGGTGTGGCTCAGATTCTGGTGTACATTGGTGCCGTCGGAGTTCTGATACTCTTCGCCGTGATGCTCACGAGGAAGACGATTATGGAGGAGTCCCATGGTGAGATTTAAGATAATTATCATTACTCTGGCCTTTCTGGCTGCTCTCTTCGCCTCGCTCTCCCTTACTGATTGGGGTGCCAGCGAAAAACAGCCGAGTAGCTTCGAGCCTCGGGAGGGATTAAGGATGCCGGAGAGCGGCATTGGAGACGTGGGATTTGAGATATTCACCTCTTACGTCTTTGCCTTTGAGATCCTGGCCCTGGTCTTGACAGCTGCCTTGGTCGGAGCGGTTTGGGTCGCACGAAAGGAGGTTGCCTGAGGAGGGCGACAACAGATGACAAGGAGGGAGATTTACCGATGATACCGTTGGAGCTTTATATACTGCTGGCTTCCACGATGTTCACCATCGGCTTGTACGGCCTCGTTACTCAAAAGAACGGTGTCAAGCTTATGATGTGCATCGAGCTCTTGCTCAATAGCGCCAACATCAATCTCGTCGCCTTCTCAGCGTACCAGCCCAATGTGAATGGCCAGGTCTTTGCCCTGTTCTCCATTGCGCTGGCAGCGGCTGAAGCAGGCGTTGGATTTGCCATATTGATTACGCTGTACAGGCTTTATGGAACCATTGACCTGGACAACATTAAAGCCATGAGGTGGTAAGGGATGTATGCCGATTATGCTTATCTGATCGTAGCGCTTCCCGTACTGGCCTTCTTGCTATGCCTCTTCTTAGGCTGGCATCTGCCCAGAGGCGGAGGCTTCATCACAGTTCTGGCAACCTTTGGCGCGCTACTAGTATCTCTGGGAATATTCTCAGAGACGTATCCCAGTGAGATCATACATCAGTCCATGCCCTGGTTTGCGAATTTCAATGTGGGCATACTGATAGATCCTCTGGCGCTCGTGATGCTGCTCATGGTATCCTTTGTGGTTACACTGATCCACATCTACGGCAATGGTTACATGAATGGCGATCCGGGTGCAGCCAGATACTTCGCCGAGGCGGCATTATTTTCGGCTGCTATGCTGGGCCTGGTCTATGCAGATAACCTGCTCCAGCTCTTCATATTCTGGGAGCTGGTGGGGCTGTGTTCATATCTCTTGATAGGCTTCTGGTACAGAAAGCCATCAGCCGCGGCTGCTGCAAAGAAGGCATTTCTCACCACGCGCGTGGGCGATGTTTTATTCCTGGCAGGCATAATTTTGCTCTATAATAACCTGGCCAGCCTGAACATTGCCTTAAAGCCTGGCGAGTACCTCTTGCAGTTCCCGGTGATCTATGCTCATCTCTCTGAGATCCCGGCAGCTCAACTGACGCTCATCGCCCTGGGACTATTGGGCGGCGCAGTGGGCAAATCTGGTCAGTTCCCCCTGCATGTCTGGCTTCCTGATGCCATGGAGGGTCCAACCACCGTCTCAGCTATGATCCATGCTGCGACCATGGTTACAGCAGGTGTCTACCTGGTGGCCAGAATGTTTCCGCTCTTCTATGCCGCGCCCTATGGGCTGACGGCCGTAGCTGCAGTTGGTGCATTCACCGCTTTATTTGCAGCAACCATGGGCCTGACCGCCTTCGATATCAAGAGGGTGCTGGCCTTTTCCACAGTTTCGCAGCTCGGCTTCATGATGGCCGGCTTAGGAGTAGGAGCGGCAGTAGGAGCCGTTGCCGTGGGAGTTTCCATGTTCCACCTCATCGGCCATTCCTTCTTCAAATCGCTGCTCTTCCTTTGCGCTGGATCAGTCATTCACGCCGTCAATACTAACGACTTGCGGGAAATGGGTGGTGTAGGAAAATACATGAAATGGACCATGTACACCATGCTCATAGGTTCTCTGTCTCTGGCCGGATTCCCCTTATTTACTGGATTCTTCAGCAAGGACGAGATCATAGTAATTGCCTATGAGTACGGCACAATGATCAATTTCCTGCCCTACATATTCCTGGTATTGGCCGCGGTTCTGACAGCTATCTATACCTTCAGAATGTGGTTTTCGGTCTTTACCGGCAAGGAAAGGTCCAACTACGCTCATCACGAGTCGCCCTGGGTTATGCTCGGGCCGCTGGTGATCCTGGCTGTATTTGCGTTTGGATTCGGCTGGGCGGGGCAAGATGACTTCTATAGTTACCTTGACTCCACCTTCGAGCATTATGATGTCGACTTTGTAGAACTCAGCGTAATCGGAGGCCATGAGATGCTTGAAGCAGAGCACGGTGCTTCTGCCGCTGAGGGCGAGCACGGTGTTGCTCCTGTTGAAGGTGGACATGGTGAGGCTGGAGAAGGAGAAGCTGGCGGAGAAGAAGCTCATGGTGAGCCCTGGTACATTCAGATATTGCCAATATTTGTTGCCATTGGCGGCATTCTCTTGGCCGGGCTGTTCTACTGGGATAAAATCAAGAAATTTGACCCAAGCCAGGTTACCGGCGACAAAGATCCCATTCGCCAAATGCTGCTCAAGGGGTACTACCAGCATGAGATCATGACCGGTTGGTTCGCTGAAACCATAGTCTACGGCACGGCTTTAATCTGCAATATGATCGATATCAAGCTCGTAGACGGCTGGCTGAACTGGTTCTCTGCTTCGGTCATGGGCTTCGCACAGCATGTAAGGAAGGTTCAGACCGGCATAGTGCAAAACTATGTCACGGCGCTGGTGCTGGGAGTTGTGGTGCTGGTGGTTGTAATTACTCTGGCAATGGAGGTGGGCCTGGTATGATCTCAAACGTAATCTCGCTATTGATCGCCATTCCCCTTCTGGGGGCGGTGATATCCTTCTTTGCGGGAACCAAGGCCAAATTCGTGGCCCTAATCGCCTCGCTCATACCTTTAGCCCTATCCCTGCAAATGTACATGGAGTTTGACAAAACTTCGAAGATAATGCAGTTTGTGGAGAGCTACGACTGGGTTCCTTCCATTGGCGTTAAGTATACTCTTGGCGTCGACGGTATAGGTTTTCCCTTAGTTCTGCTTTCTACTATAGTAACCGTACTCGTAATAATATACTCCTGGGGAGAGACAAAGAAGCCCAATCAGTACTTTGCCCTGCTTTTGCTCAACGAAGTGGGTGTGCTGGGAGTCTTCACTGCTCTGGACTTCTTCCTGTTCTACATCTTCTGGGAGATAGTGCTCATCCCCATGTTCTTCCTCATAGGATCGTGGGGCGGACCGAGAAAGGACTACGCAGCAATCAAGTTCTTCATCTACACCCACGTGGCAAGCCTGGTGATGCTTCTGGCCATCTTTGCCCTGTACTTCACCTACGAGACGCCCGAGGGCTTAAGAACTTTCGATATGCTGACATTGCTTGCAGCAACAGCAGACAAGACCATATTCCCAACCAGCCTGCTCAATATCATCTTCGCCGGCCTGCTCCTGGGATTTCTGGTCAAGATGCCTGCCTTCCCCTTCCATACCTGGCTGCCGGATGCTCACGTCGAGGCTCCCACAGCCGGTTCGGTGGTGCTGGCAGCGCTGCTGCTTAAGATGGGCGGATACGGTCTCTTCCGGGTCATCATGCCCATGCTTCCCAGCGTCGACAAGGCATTTGTGACCATCATCGCCATCATTGCGGTGATTTCCATCATCTATGGAGCCTTCATGGCGCTGGCACAAAAGGATATCAAGAAGCTCGTAGCATACTCATCCGTCAGCCACATGGGATTTGTAACACTGGGTGCTGTGGCCTTTACCTGGATGTCGGTTACCGGCGCCATGTTCCAGCAGTTCTCGCACGGCATCATTACCTGTGTCCTCTTCATGTCTGCTGGTACCATCCAGCACGTGGTGGGCACCAGGGTCATCGCTGATCTGGGAGGTCTTGCCGATCGCATGCCCAAGTTCGCCGTCCTGATGATGGCTGGATTCATGGCCTCTTTGGGACTGCCAGGCATGAGCGGTTTTGTGGCCGAGTTCATGGTATTGACCGGCTCGTTCGCTACGCTTCCTGTCTACACCATGATCGTAGTCTTCCTGAGCGTGGCGACAACAGCTGCTTATCACCTCTGGGCCATGCAAAAGGCCATGTTCGGGCCCATTTTAAAGAAGTATATGGAGGTTCATGACCCGCACGCCTATGAGCTGTTCTCCATGGCGATGATCATAGTACTCTCTTTGATCTTCGGCCTTCAGCCCGGTCTGATAACGGACATGATGGGAACAGCGGCAACTCAACTCATGGAGCCTGTAATGACCCTGACCCAGATGGGGGTGATCTGAAGTGGACTTTTCACACTATGCACCCCTCTGGGGAGAAGCGCTACTCACTATCCTGGCAGTGCTGATTGTGCTGCTGGGGTCCTTGATGAAGAACAGCGGCAAGCTCATGGGATACTTGAGTGCTGCCGGGCTGGTAGCAGCCTTGGGGCTGGTGGCCTCTAATTTAACCGCCAAGCCGGCTCTGTTCTTCTTTGATACCATATCAGTCGATGCCCTATCTCAGTTCTTCAAGGCCGTCTTCCTGATAGTATCGCTGCTGGTAGTGATAGCCTCAATGTCCAGGTACACAGGAAAGGGTGCAGACGAGTATTATGCACTGCTGCTCTTTGCCACCGTGGGCATGATGGTGGTCTCCAGTTCCATAGACATCGTCACCCTGTTCGTGGGCTTCGAGCTGGCCAGCCTGTCTACCTATGCCCTGGCAGCCTTTGATAGAACCAAGAAGAAC
>JAFGNK010000121.1 GCA_016927055.1 Methanotrichaceae archaeon
AACTGCTCTTTGCTCTTTGCCTGCAGCCTTGCGTTGTGCTTCTTCTCCAGGCCAATGGTAGTCCAGAGACGCTCGGCAATTAATTCGCCGCACACTGAGCCCGACCCGTGGGCCGGGCAGAGGATGACCTCGTCGCCCAGTGGCAGCAGCTTTGCAAAGAGGCTCTCGTAAAGCAGGCCGGCCATTTCGGCGGCCAACTCCTTGCCCAGCAGATCGATTCGGCCCACCTCTCCGGCAAAGAGAGCATCCCCGCAAAAGAGCATCCAGGGAATGCCGGCCGGGTCTCGCAGCAGGTAGCTCATGCTTCCCGGGGTGTGGCCGGGTGTGGCCAGGGCCTCCACCTCCAGGCGGCCCACCTTCCATTTCTGGCCGGATGCAACCGCCCGTCCATACTGGTAGTCCCACCCCCCATCGGCATGCCAGACCTCCGCCTCCGTCCGGCTGGCCAGCTCCATCGATCCCACAAAATAATCCTCATTCCTGTGCGTCTCCAGGACGTGAGCAATCCTCATTCCCGCCTCGGATGCCATTTTTACATAGACATCAACATCTCTTCTGGGATCGATTACCATGGCCTGATTCCTGTCGCCCACCAGGTAGGAGTAGTGGGCGAGGCCTGCAGAGACAATTCTTTCCAAGAACATAGTAGTACACCCCGATGCGCATTTGCTGCTTTTGATTTTGGCTATTGATTAATTTAATTTAGTGATATTCAGCGAGGATTCTCTCCGGTAAGTGTTGGATTCTCGGCATGAGAGGACCACTCTGTGAACGATCCCTCGTAGATCCTGACCTTATCATGCCCCAGATAGAACTTAAAGAAGAGGAATTCGTTTGTAGCCTCGCGTCCCGTGCCGCAATAGATGATCAGGGTCTTGTCAGTTGTGATATTGAACTTGCTGATCAGTTGCTGCAACTCCTCATCGCTTTTCATGAGCCGGGCATTATCCTTGGTCATGAGAGTTCGCCAGGGAAAACTATTGGCGCCGGGGATGTGTCCTTTCTTGATCCACAGGCCTCCTTCTTTGTAGGACTCAAAGGGGCGGGCATCAAAGAGGATCACATCGTCACGGTCCATGATATTCTTCAATTCCTCGTGATCGATGAAATACTCGTCTCTGACCGAAGTTTCAAAGTCTGATGCTTTCCAGGAAGGAAATACTTTGGTCAGCTCCCCGCCTTCTTCCTTCCATTTCTCCAGGCCGCCGTCAAGAATATAGACATTATTGTGCCCAAAGCGTATCAGGGAATAGGCCATCATGGTCTGCTCCAGGCCGTCTCCCAGGCCCGCTGTGCATTTGCTGTACCGCCCGGAAGAGGAATATATTACGACAGGCCTCTCAGGCTGCAAACCTATCTGGCAAAAGACTGGCTGCAAGACCTCAGGCGAGACAAAAACGGCCGGAAGCCCATTATTCGCCGATCGAAGGAGACCCTCGTTTAGATATATGGCACCGGTAAGATGGCCCATGATATAGTCATGCACATTGGGCTGCACGTCAAGGATCATAAGGTTTTCATCATTGATATGATCTTCCAGCCAATTAGTGGAGACCCACTTCACAACGCTCTTGCCAGCAGGATATGGATATGTCTTCATAATTTCATAGCTCACAATTTTTCCAGCCTTGTGGCCCAATTGCTTCTGCCCAGAAATCAGGAAACTCTGCTTTTCAATTGGCTCTCATGACATATCTATTTAACGAGATCAGTGATAGCAAAAAAAAACTGGCAAGCAGGCGGCAAGGAAAAAATCGGGATCAAAAGATTGCCTCTGACGATGCAATGCTTATTTCATCTATGCAGTCCTGAATGTTCGGACGCTTTCGGACTCAAATACGCCAAACAAATTTTTATAATAATTTAACCTCCATCTAATTTGAGAGCACCCAACGACTTGCATCCTTCCATAAGCCTGAAAATAAAGAACGTATTTAAATAAGAAGGCGTTTGGTCAAGATTCCCTGATGGAAAAGGACCATGGAAATTTGGGATGGGAAGCAGGAATGCAAGTAATTTCGAGACTTAAATATAGTATTATAAAATTTTTGGAATTATTGAAATTCAAGATCGTTTTTCTGCCATTGTTACAAACCTGAAATTGCTCCTAATTGCGTTTAATCTCTTAAGTTCCTCGCGTTCATGTGAGTGATGGCAGTGGCTCTATTATCTCTGTGCCTCTGTGCCTCTGTGCCTCTGTGGTTTTGTTGGAGATGCTACCGATAATTAAACCTGCGACTTTGGAATCTAACCACAGGGTCACGGAGACACGGAGCAATCATAAGGGTCTGAATGGATTCAAAAACAACGAAGAACCATCTTTTAGACTTAGACACCTAACTTCGCGCATCTAGGGAATAAAAAAAAAACGCTTTTAGGGTGGCTTTACGGCTTTCAATAATTATTTAGGCGTGGGTTCGATACGAACGCAAGCATAGCCTGTCCGCAGGACATATCGATTGGCATGAATCTGGTTGGTCAGATCTCAAGGTTTGCGTTATCATTGATGAAGCATCCAGGATGATCCTTGCCGGAGGTGAGTTCAATAATATCAATACCGAGAACAGTAAGCAGATAGTGGATGAAATGGAGATGTATTTTGCTATTGGCCACAGGTTGTTTGGACTATGAGAGGAAATATGAATTATTCACACGAATTGAAATAGGAGGAGGTGCGAAATACTTTCAGGTCTCCACACCAATTGTCTTTAGCTGGCAAAAAATTTATCACTCAAGCCTGCAATAATAAGCCCAAAATTAGTGCTGCAGTGTAGACAATTAACAGGCGTAATTGCGGGTAAGCGGCTTAATTGTCTAAAAGGGATTTGCCACAAAAAAAACGTTTAGATGAAATATAGTATGATAATTATAAAAAACAGAATCTCAATACAGACTGCCCTGGCTACAATTGCCATCGCAGTTCTTTTCGTAACAGCCGTCCAGGCTGGGGAGACGGATATGAAGAGTCTTGTTGTCAAATTGGATTTTGATAGCGTTCCCGATGAATGTACCTGTGAGGGAATGGATGTATCGCCAATGATCGAGATTCAAGGTCTCAATGCCACAACCATGGCAATAATTGTTGACGATCCGGATGCGCCTTCCGGCACATTCACCCACTGGCTTATCTGGAATATACCGCCGACGGATGTCATCCCCCGAGCCATTGCCAAGAATGCCGTCATCAATGAGCCTTTCACAGCTTCGCAGGGAACAAACGACTTTGGAGAGATCGGATATGCCGGCCCATGTCCTCCTCCTGGAAAGCCGCACAGATATTTCTTCCGGGTGTTTGGCCTGGACAGAATGCTGGACCTTAAAGCGGGCAAATCAGCAAAAGATCTGCAGAAAGCGATGCAGGGCCATGTGCTGCAGAAAGGAGAGGCAGTGGCAACCTATGGGAGGTGATTTTTTCCAGAGCTTTTTCTTCGTGCGCTCAATTGAAATCCTGGCTTGAAGAATGCATTTTAGGAATGTATCTTTGAAAGAGGTTTTTAAAGCAGATCTGAACAGAAAGGCCGGATTTGCCTGAGACTAAAAGAGATTCTGGGCAAATCCGGGTGGCTGATCAGTCTTATTCGATCTCATATTGCCAAAGTCGTCCAGTTACAATACAAGGATGTGGGAATCTCATTCCCCGCATGTAATACATTGAACTGGTGGTGCGGTAGCAGGAAGTTCGAAAAGTGTACGTTGTCTAGCGCTAGCCCCGTCAGCAAACCCTCCTCGAAGCAACCAGGAAATTTCCGATGCCACACATAAGCCATTAGAAGCGATACTGAATGTTTTGGAGCTTATTGGCCCCTTCTTCAAGTAACGATAGAATTCCTGGTTTCGTGAGTTCTTTGAAACATTCATCATTATAATATTCCTTTATCTTTAAATATTTTGGCGAGGAATTCAGCTATCTTAGCGATTTAGGGGTCATCAATGATATTTTCGGCTTGAAGTTGCTTACTTATCAAGCTGTTGAGAAATATTACGATCAGTATGCCAAAAGTATACATACTCGTCCAGGGAGCCGGGCCCCCGAAGAACTCCGGGATTTCAGTGAGTAGCTCAGAGACCACGCGCTTCAGAGCTTAGCCCGCCGATTCGCTCTGAAGCCACATCCAGCCGTAGAGCCCTGAGCAAGAGCCTGGGCAATGCTTGCAGGGCATTTAAAAAATCTCTTTCCCGGTTAGAGATCTGCTTCATCCCGCCCTATCCGCGCATTGATCACTCTGTCCGACCTCTCCAGCGCCTCGTGCGTTCCACCGTAGTGCTTTGCCGCCTTTGTCATGATCTGCTTGAAGCCCTCCAGATCCCCTGCATCCGCTTTTTCACTCAGCCGCATGCACTCGGCCACAAAGGTCTGGCGAACGGTTGCCGCCTTGGGATTCATCTGAATGGAGGCATAAAGCTCCGGGTTCTGGTCCAAAATTCGGCCTACGAAATCGATCATGATCTCGTAGACCGGAGACATGAATTTCCTCGACTTTTGCACATCAAAGTCCAGAGTTCGCAGCGCTGCTCCGATGCCTATGTAGGCGAAGTGAGTGAGCGCCTGCACCACGGCCATGATCTCGTCGTGCTCCTCGGCATCCAAAATCTCCACATGCGCTCCATCTGACTCGAAGAGCGACTGCATGATGGAGAGCCACTTCCCTGTCTTTCTTTCCACCGGCGTGAGGATGATGGTCTGGCCCCGAAGGGCGGGCATGGTGGGCCCGAACATGGGATGGGTACCCAAAACCTCCACCCCTTTAGGTGCATAGGTCTTCATGGCCCTTACCGGCCCGGACTTGATGGAGGTTACATCCATAATCAGGCTGCCGGGATGCATGCGCGGCGCAACCTCACGGATGACTGCCACCGTCTTCTCGATTGTTACGCTGACCAGGACTATGTCGCTATTTTCCACTTCTGCCATCATGTCCT
>JAFGNK010000122.1 GCA_016927055.1 Methanotrichaceae archaeon
CAGGCTATCTGGCCCGCCAGGCCCGACGGGAGAGCATCTCCAACAAAACCCCTTGCCATTTCTACATCCACTCGTAGTGCATCATAACCTCGGGCACAAACTCATAGAGCAGGCTGTTTTCCACATACCCGAAGAACAGGCATCCCTGGCAAGATCGCACAATCTCCTTGCGTCTCTCTTGCGATGCCTCCCACACCCTGGCCAGGCCCTCTGAGACATTGCCCAGAGGCTCTTGATGCACCCGGCAGTTTTCAAGGGTGCCGTCCGGTGCCACATGCAAAATAATATCTCCTGCATGGCATTTGAACCTCGGCTCCAGCTCCTTTATCATCTCCAGGTAGGTCTTGGAGTTGATGATGGGCGCCCCGCTCCTCTTCAGCTCTATCAGCCGCTCCACCGCCGCCTCATAGGCCGGAATATCCCGAATTCCCAGGGAGCCCCAGACCTTCTTCTCGATGCCGAAGGACTCATGCATGGGCTCAAAAGAGACCCAGCATCCCAGCGACTCGGCCAGATGCACCAGATCCTCCAGCTCGCCCATATTTTTGCCGGAAATCACACAGTTCATCAAAATCTCGTGTCCAGCCTGCTGCGCCGCCTTGATGCCGTCTAAAATGACCTGCAGATCGACCCCCCGCAGCTCTTTGTAGCTCTTGATGCCGTCCACGGAGACGGAGAGAAGATCAAGATCAGCCAGCTCCCCGGCCCTCTTCTGCAAGAGAAGGCCGTTGGTGATGAGCGAGGTTGTCAGGCCCAGGGACTTGGCATGCCGCAAGATCTCCGGCAGATCTTCTCGCAGCAGCGGCTCTACCGTCCAGGCATTGTAAACGCCTATGCCAAAAGATTGCGCCTCATCCAGCATTTGCAGGATTTGCGGCGTGCTCATCTCTCTGCCCGGTCTTTTCCAGTACTCGCAAAAGCGGCAGCTAAGATTGCAGCGGGCATTTATGCCGTGGGTGAGCACAAAAGGTCTCTTTCGAACTCTCATCTGCCAGAGCGCCTGAGCGGCCATGCGAGGCGAAAACGATCTCATGGATAATTGTCCTCCTTCTATCTTTTTCTATCTTCTGCTGTCCCCTGCTGCCCTCTTTTATGGCTCTTCGCTGCTTAGTCCGGGCAATGCTATGATTTGAAACCTTTCTGATCCCTTAATTGCTCTGTGCCTCTGTGCCTCTGTGCCTTTGTGGTTCAGTTTTTGCAAACCGCAAGTATAATTATGGCTGCCATCTCCAACAACACCGCCAATGTCTTTTTTTCTTTCTGATCTCAGCGTCCTGTTTTAGAGAACCGAAAATTATAAAAAACCGCCCCGAGATTTTAAGGTAAAGGATTCATAATGCTAGACCTACTCTTGCAGACGCTCGACAATACCGTCTCTACCATGACAACCGTCTTTATCATGCTCTTTCTCACCGGTTTCATGGTAGAGATTAATGCCTTCCAGCGCCTCTCCCATCTAGCCAGGCCGCTGGTTTCAATATCACACCTGCCTGCCGCATCAGCCTCCACCTTTGTCATCAGCCTGGGCTCGGCTCTGGCTGCCAATACCATGATAGCCAGACTGAAGGCGGAGGGGCACCTGAGCGAGCGCCAGGCACTGCTCAGCGCCATCATGAATAGCGTTCCCGTCTATTTCCGGGAGCTTTTCACATATCAACTGGCATTTGTGATTCCGATTCTTGGTATCTTCGTAGGCGGGGCTTATGCCGTTATCTCTATTGCTACGGGGCTCATAAAGCTGGCATTGGTCCTGGTTTTAGGCCGGGCCTATCTTCCCGGCGATTCATCAGATTCACCTGATTCGTCTGCCCCGTCCGCATCATCCACCTCATTCACCTCGTCTGATGCAACATTACAACCGCTCTTGCCCCAGTCGAAAAAAAATTATAAATATGCGGCTATAAAGTCCCTGCGAGGACAGAGCCGCATATTCCTCAGGATCGCGGGACTATACTTCACTATGACCTTCCTGGTTTTGTATTTAAGCAGAGAAGGCATCCTGCAATCGCTCGACGTCATCTCCCTGGCCCATCTATTTGCCATTCCCCCGGAGACTGTAATCCCACTCACCATTTATGTGGCCAGTCCCAAGGCCGGCATCGCTCTTTTAGGGCCCTTGATCCAAAACGGAGGCATCTCTGAGACCAAGGCCCTAATCGTCCTCATGGTGGGCAGCCTGTTCATGCTCCCCTTCTATTCGCTCAGATCGCTTCTGCCCAATTACACCTCAGTCTTCGGCATGAGGATGGGCCTCATCCTGGTGGTGATATCCACAGGCATCAGCGTGGCTGTAAGGATGTCGGTGCTGTTGATGCTGCTTATTGCTACCGGATAAAACTGCAATAAACAAGGAAGAGCCCGTTTTTTTTACTTTTTCATCATGCCGTTGATCGATGCCCCGGCAAATGCCGCTCCCACCACAATATTGGAGAAGTAGGTGGAGACACGCCAGAGTATTACCAGAGGCCCGAGCAGTACGGGAGGCACAAACATGGAGTACAGGTAGCTCATGGACAGCTCAGCCACACCGCTTCCTCCCGGAGTGAGGGGCAATATGGCAATTATGGCCAGGATAATCTGGGAGGTGATGGAGAGGAGGAATTTGGGATCGGATCCCATGCCCATCAAGAGCGCTGAGGGGACCAGGAAGTCGCACATCCAGATTAGAGCGGTAAGGCCTGCCATTACCGGCGTGCGGCGCAGTGTCTCTTTGGCAAGCTGAATTCCAGCCTCGCGAAAGAGCCAGATCTCTCGCTCTAAAGAGAAGATAATGGGCCTGTTGCCGGTCTTCTTTTTCAGCCAGGTCATAAGCCCGGCAATTCTCTCCGGCCGGCTGACAAGCTGCCAGAGAAAGGTCAAGAGCACGAAGAGCAGAACGAAGAAAAAGGCGCCGATCTTCAGGCCGAAGCCGGTCAAAAAGTTGGAGAATATGAGAAATAAGGCCAGGGCCGCTACAAAGAAAATGCTGTCCAGCAATCGCTCGCCCACAGCCACCGCCGTGGCGCTGCCGTAGCTCATGCCGTCATCTGCCAGGATCTTGATACGCAAAGGCTCCCCTCCGGCTGAGGAGGGGGTGAGGGCAGCAAGGAAATTTGACGCCAGTGTTGACATTAGCGAGAGCCGAAAACTTATTTCATGACCGGCAAGGGATGTCAGGAGCTTGAGCCGGACGGCATAAAAGACCCAGGAGAACATATGCAAGACAAGCCCCAGGATCAAAAAACGCCCCTGGACCTGGGAGAGCATCTTCCAGCTTACATTTGTATCTGTAAATTTTAATATAATAATAATTGAAGCCAGGCTCATAAACGTTGCAAGTAACGCGGCCTTTAATTTTTCATCTTTAAGCTTATTGCCCAAATCCCCTTCTCCGCAATCGTGCCAGATCCAAAGCCTTCAATTGATGCCCAATCCTTGCCGTCAATGTTCCATATGTCTTCAATTCACTTGCTACTTGTCCTGACGAAATGGCGATGGATTTCCTTTCCTTTCAACCTTTCGCAGGAATTCCTTGCACATAGCTTTAATTTAATATCTTCGAGGGAAAGGGATCTTCTGGCTTCAGGCAACCTCGCGATAGACTGATTCCATATCATCAAGAACTCTTTTCCAGGAGTAATTCTCCTCCACCGCCCTTCTTCCTTTTTGCCCAAGCAACACTCTCAGCGGCCCGTTCCCATGAAGCTCCAAGATAAGCTCGCTCAATTCCTGCGTGCTGGAATAGACCATGCCCCCTTTTTCTGCCACCTCGTTTACACCGGGAGTGTTAAAGGCCAGCACGGGCGTCTCGCAGGCCATGGCTTCCAGGAGAACGATGCCGAAGGCCTCCAGTCGATTTTGGGTGGGCAAAACCAGTATTTCAGCTCGGGAGATTGTATCTATAAACATGCTTCGCTCCAACCTTCCTGTGAATTTTGCCCGGACATGCAGCTGTGCAGCCATCTCCTCTAACCGGCTGCGGTCATAGCCGTCCCCTATAAGCACCAGATCCAGATCGACACTCTTTTGCACCTCTCTCATGGCATAGAGCAGAGAATCTACTCCCTTGTAGCTGAGCATTCTGCCCGCATAGAGCACGTAGTTCTTTTTCTTGCGAACCTGTGGGTAAAGAGAGACATTCACCGCATTGGGCACTATTTTTACCTTGTCAAGGTAGTCTTTCAGAATTGGTGATGTCCTTGCATAGCTCTCTGTGGTGGCGATTACAACCTTCGCTTCCTCGAGAACGGGCCGGACCAGCAACTCATTAAGCTTCTCCAAAGCTCCGGCAAATGTGCGGGGCATGCCATGCCCATTTATTATTTCCGGAACCACTATGTCGTTATGGTAGGTGACAAGATGAGGCGCTGCCTTGCGAAGCATGAAGGTAAAGAGAGGGCTCGGGATATGGCTGTGATAGATATCAGCCTCGAGTTTGGGCAATTTGATGGGTATCGGTGAATAAAATAAGTCAATGCTTGGTATGCGAATTATCTCGCCAGTCCATCTTCCGCAAGACGAGGCAATGCTCACTCGATGGCCTCTATTGGCGAGGCCGTCAGCCAGCTCTTTTACATGATACTCCACCCCGCCCACATGGGGTGGGAAATAGGGGGAGATCTGAATTATCTTCATAGGTGTATGATAATAGCTATTTGGCTCTAAGTGTTTAAATCTAATCCATCGACATGAATAGAGTTCGAGCAATAAGGGTTTAAAGGAAGCCTTGGGTTATGGAGCAGATACTTGGCTGAAGGCCAAGAATTTAGTATGCAATTCTCGGAGATAAGGATTTGAGCCAAAAATTCAGAGATCTAAAGCCAAGCGAACTGACCAGGCTACCTGCTTTAACCTATGATCACTCATGCATTGGAGAAGAGATAATTTATATGCACCTTTTTAACAAAAAGAGTATGCACTGGTATCTGGCAGAGTATGGTCCCATCGGCAAAAAATTTTTTGGATTTTTCGAGAATAAAACTGATGGACTGACCTCGGGGCAATGCAGCATTGAAGAGATACTTTATTGGGCAAAAAAAGGAGAGGTCTGGGAGCCAATGGTCGATGACGACTGGAAGCCGATGGCAGCTAAAGATATTCCTATCCTGGTAGAGTATGTAAAACTGATGATTATTCAGCCGGATTTGACATAAAACGGGCCTGCTCAAGTTGACACCCAGGTTCGTGATTCTTTTTGAGCAAGAGCTGCCATAAGTCTTAAGATGTCAAACCGCCAATTTAACAGCGTGGTTTCGAGAACATGAGATTTGTTATTCTGATTGCCTCATCAATGGTAATTTTCGCTTTATTTGCCATCAATGCCTGCGCCATTTTGGATGGAGGCTCCGGACTTTCCGTGGACCAGCTCATCGATGCCAGCAATGGGATATACATCCCTGCAACAGGTATCCCGGAAAATCCCCAGGCCGCTAGAAAGCTGTGGAGCGAGGAGAGGGGCATTAATTTCACCATGCCTGGAACGCTATCAGAAAGCGGCTCCAGTCCCCAGGCGTCCCGAAGCTCAGTCCAAACAGGCGAGGGGCTGGTGTATCAGACAGCAAGTACCGTGAGCTCCAGTCAGGCTGAAGCCACATCAACCGCCGGGACAGCCATAACGCAGACCATATCGCCGGCGGCATCATCGGTTACATCATCGGCTACATCACCGAGCCTATATCCGGCAGCAAGTGTGGCTGGAGACTGGTCATTCCGGCTTAGAGATAGCAAGAACAGAATCCTGGCCCTGACGCTCTATATGTCTGAGGATACCGTTTTCGGAACAGGAACCATGAATGACGGCAGCGATACCCTGAAGGTCTCAGCTTCCGGCTCAGTAACATCAGATAAATTGAACCTGGATGTGATATCCTCTGGAACCATCAGCCTTTACCGGCTTCGCCTCGCCGTAAACGACAGCTCCGCCTCCGGTGAATACAGGGCGTTCTCGGCTAATAGCGATCCCTGGATCGGAATGGTAGAAGGTACGAGAGCCGCAAAATAGGAAAAAGAATCTAGAGGAAGCTCTGCGGTTTTACCTGACCTCCGCTTATCTCCACGTATTTGTATTCTGTGCATGGTTTTTTATTCCAGGAGCCGGTGTTAATAGCCCCATTTTCGACCTGCGAGAATGGCTCATGGGTATGGCCGAAGATAAGTGTCTCATCCTTATCCATCCCTAAATAGAGATATCTGGCATTTGAAATGGCGATCTCGTCAACCAGGGAACGGGCCCTTACTAATCGTTGAGCAGGAGGATTGAACATTGAATCCAGGGCACCCTTAACGTCGGTTGGCATTCTCTTTAGACATTCAAAAGTGGACTTTGATGCTTCATAGGTCTCCCAGAGCTTATCGGCAGCGTTGCCAGTCTCATCTCCAGACAGACAGAGACCCTCCGAGAAGGCTTCGTAGGCGGATATGGACTTACAATAAGGATTGGCAAGAACCTCTAGCTGGTATCCATGTATGAAGAAGAATTTCTTTCCGCCCTCTACCAAACGCAGCTCCTTTGTTACCTGGAAGGGATAATTATCTCTGAGAATACTTCCCATATTCAGCATATGGAAATCGTGGTTTCCTGCCAGATAATGGATATTGATCTTGTTTTTCATATCCATTAGCTTGGAGATCACCGGCTCGCTATCCATCATGGCTTTAATGAAGTCTCGCCGCCACAGATCGATGATATCGCCGAGAAGAACCAGTTCTCCACCTTCTTTAAGCTGGTTGGATGAGATATATTCCAGGAACTCCAGAAATTTGGCGTCATCCTTTTGAGTCTGTCTATCTGTTCTCTCTGACAGATGCACATCAGAAACAACTATTATCATAATTGTAATTTAGGCCATGATCTATTTAAATTTATCTCAAGATATGCCATTAATATTATTTGATTTGAGCATAGAATACCAGGCACTTCTGCATGACCTTGGGGGCCTGCATTTCATATTCAGATGAAATTGGCTGAAATTATTGCGGGGTATGCGAATACGAAAGCTATAACTTTCTCCCGGCCAGTCTTGATCTGTGGACTGGCTTTTCCTTTCTCTATTGGGCGCAGCATCTCTCGCTGTTACCGGGGTAATCGACAAGTTCATCCTGGGCAGATATGTTCGAGATCCTCTGACCTACCTCATCGCCCTGGTGGTAATGCAGCAGATCCTTGTTGTGGCCATCCCAGCTTATATGGGATGGGGATATGTCTTCCCCCAGACCCTTTATGCCCTGGCGACAGGCGGCTGCCAGGTGATCCTCTGGGGAGCGTACCTGCTCGCCCTTCAGGTGGAGGAGACCAGCAGGGTGGCGGCCTTAGTTTATGTTTTTCCAGTCTTCGTCTTTTTGGGAGCATTTCTCTTTTTAGGAGAGACTCTTGCCGCCAAGGATTATGCAGGAGGCGCTCTACTGGTCTGCAGCGCCCTTTTGATTTCCTACCGGCCGGCAAAAGGGGCAAGCCCGGCCATCCTCTCCCCGGCCATAAAATACATGGCCGTCTTCTGGGTCTTTACCGCCGCCTATGCTCTGGCTGCCAAATACCTTCTCGCCTTCATGAGTGAATGGCATCTGATCCTCTGGTCATCGCTGGGCAGCTTGCTGGCGGTCTTGCCGCTTCTAGGGCGCGAGGCGGCCCGAAGAGAATTTGCCGCATATTTTCGGAGCGGCCGTTTTCTGTTCCTGGCCCTGCTCACCGACGAGATCTTTGACTTCCTGGGCAGGGGTGCCTTCATCTTTGCCTATGCCCTGGGGTCTGTGGCCCTGGTCTCCAGCGTAGCTGCTCTGCAGCCCTTCATCACCCTGGTTTATATCATCCTCCTGGGATTATTTATTCCGGGAATTTTGCATGAGGAGCTGGATAGAAAGACGGTGGCTTTGAAGACTGTCGCCATACTCTTGATAGCAGTGGGAGTATATCTGGTATCATGATCTGGTATCATGATCTGATGGGGCTTTTTGGGGCCTTTTGGGGTGGCAAGGAGAGCCGCAAAGGTGAGTTGTGCTCGGAAGTACCGGCCCCTCTTTCCGGGCACCAGGGTCGGCCTGTCCAAGAGGTCACGCGAACCGAATGCAAGCGCGGGGGAGCCTAAAATTAAAAAACAAATTTTCCCTTTTTCATGATAGAACGCTCTTTAAGGAAAATTGATGGGTTTTTGATTAATACATCTGTATGGAATTTACTCTTTGATTTTCCTAAATCATAAGAATCTCCAAATGCAAAATGAACCGTTCCCAGGACTTTTTCGTCCATCAGCATTGTTCCAATTATGCTGGCTCCTGGATTCAAACCTATGCCAAATTCTCCAACGGTCTTTGTCGCAGGAAGATCATATTCGCACATTTTTCTAAATTTATAAAAAATATCATCCTCAACATAAGAGTACATATCTTTAATCTGGCCAGATTCCAGCTCAATGCTGATAGGATTGTCAACCTCGCCCAGGCCGCCTATGCTTCCATCAACAACAATTGTTCCATTTATTGAATCTTCAACTGGGGCCGTAAATATCTCTCCTGCCGGAATATTTCCAAACGACCCTACTTTAGAAATATCTCCATTATCGATTTTTATTTCTCGCCCTTCCAGACTGAATTCTACATCCGTCCCCAAATCGGATTCAACTCTGATGGTTTTATCAGTTATGATTTGACTTAAGTCTATACATGCTTTATTCAGATCATCATAATCGATTACCACTGCTTTTTTCATTTCATCCGAAAATGCAGGCATCATGCATACTCGACCTTTGTATTGAATCGGCAAACTATATAGAAAATGCCTGAATGATATCTCTTTTGAAAGGTCAAACTCGCTATCGTTGGCTTCCAAAATGTATATAACCGCATCAGCAGATATTAATGCAAGAGATTGAATTTCTGTTATTGTCTCGATTGGCCGAATGCTATTCGGTAAATAGAAAATTGACGGCCTGCCCCCATATTTTTTTATAAAATACGACAAATCCGAAGAGATTTTTAATTCATAATCATCTACAAAAATTAATACTTCCTCACCAGGCTGGACTCTGAGGCAGTCCGCAACCAAGACGGAAGCATACTGCGAATCAAGGCTGCTCATTGCTATTAGTTATGCCATCTATTATTTAATTTTATCTCTAATTGCAGGTCTTTTCTATCTATAATTTTTGATCGATTATCTATTAATACAAGTACGTACACGTACATTCATATATGTCAACCAAGACCATAACCGTAACAAAAGAGGCTTATAACCGGCTAAAGAGTCGAAAGGCTGAAAATCAGAGCTTTTCAGAGGTTATTATGCAGAATTTCCCTGTCAAGCGAAAGCTTTCAGAGGTCTTGGCAGAGATAGGTCAAGATGACACTTTGGCAGACCGAATTGATGCGGCATCCAAAGAAATGCGCCAATCCAAAATGCGAGAAGCTGATCTCTGATGCTGGTACTTGATACCACCATCCTGATCGATGCCCTGCACAGAAAGGATGCAGCACTCAGAAAAATAGTAGAACTGGAAGAGACTGAAGAAACGTTATGCACTACGCAAATTAATGCGCTTGAGCTATATAAAGGGGCATATCTACCCACGAAATCAGATGAGTACATACAAAAAGTTAAGAAGTTACTGGATGCCTTTGTTGTCCTCTCCATAAACGATGATACCTATGAGTGGTTTGCCGCTCTCTCTGCCAGGCTCAGATCTCAGGGAGAATCGATAAATGACTTCGATGAGCTGATAGCAGCTATCACTATGATAAATGGAGCCGCAATAGTCTCTAATGATAGCCATTTTAAGCGTATCCCTGGATTAGAAGTCATTTCATATTGAGCTTGACGTCTTTAGCTAGTAGAGATAGAGGGAAAGCTCATTTGAAGACGTTTTAAAAGAAGCGGCTTCTAAAAAAAGGTAGTCCAGCTGCATCTCAAGTCCCGCAGCTCTCTCCCTCCCCCTCGTGGCTCTCTTCCTCGGGCTTGGCTTCCTCCGGCTTGATCTTGCCGATTTTAACCCAGTAATCTTTGATGGCCGCATGCAGCGCATCCGCTCCCAGATTAGAGCAGTGCATCTTCTGGGGCGGCAAGCCCCCCAGCTCTTCCGCCACATCCTTGCGGGTGATCTTAATGGCCTCATCCAGCGTCTTGCCCTTGGCCATCTCTGTGACCATACTGGAGACGGCTATGGCCGAGCCGCAACCGAAGGTGCGAAATTTGATGTCGTCTACCCTGTCGTCCTTGACGGTGATGAATATCTCCATGAGATCGCCGCAGACCGGATTTCCCACCTGTCCATATCCGTCCGGGTTCTCGATCACCCCCACATTCCTGGGGTTCATGAAATGTTCCATAACTTTCTTGGAGTAACCTATCTGTGCCATTTTGTTTTCACCTTTTAGAGAGGAGAGAGAGCTCTCAGTCTTTCTACTGTCATTTTCGTTGCATTGACGATAGCAGGTATCTGGTCCAGGTCGTTGTGCCTGCCCAGCGTCATGACCATAGAGCCATGCGCCTCTTCATGCTTTAAGCCTATGGCCAAAAGAACGTGGGATGCCTCCAGGGTGCGTGAAGAGCAGGCCGAACCCGTGGATACCTGAATGTTGAACATGGCATCCATGGTGAGGAGAATGCTCTCCCCCTCGATGCGGGAGAAGCGAAAGCTGGCATGATGGGGGAGACGCTGCGTCGGGTGGCCCGTCAGATAGGACTGCTCGATCTTGAGGATCTCCTTGATCAGCCCATCCCGGATGGCCTGCAATCGCGCACTTTCCTC
>JAFGNK010000123.1 GCA_016927055.1 Methanotrichaceae archaeon
CCTGGCAAGACGCACCGGCTCTGGTACCCGGCCGTCTCGGGTGAATTTGTTGAGCAGTACTCTCGCCTCCTCGGGCGAGGCTCCCAGGGCCCGGACGAAGACCTCATAACCTGTCTTGAGCCGGACAGGCTGGCGCAACCCCAGGCCCTGGTAGCGAAGAAGCTTCTCCACAGGATTTAAGAAATACTCTTGGATATATTTTTCCAGGCCAGGTGACTCTTCGTAGGTCAGACAGATCAATGGCTTTTGCGTTTTTTCGAAGACCTCCTGCAGGTCGATTATGTTAAACCAGCTTATGACTGCGCCGCTTAAAAGTATGACATTCACATCCGCCCGGTCAAGTTGCCGGTAAAGGCTGAGCACGGCCTCTGTTGCATCATCACCGCCCACGGTGGCATGGGAATAGGTCAGTCCGTCCACACGCAGGTCGGCACGCATAACCACGCCAGCTATCGTGGAGGTGGGACGGGAGCGTACAAAGCTCTCCGCAATGCCTAAAGCCCGCAAGCCCGACTTGTTAAGATGGAGGGGCATACTCTTACCTCAGATTAAAATCTACCGTTATCCTGTGAGAGGCTCTCGCTTCCTCCAGAACATCTCTCAGGGGTTCCGCCATCTCCATAATAGCCTCGATGCTCATCGGATCTCCATCAAAGGATACTGCGTATTGCCTTTCCGGCTCTATGATAAGCATGGCCAACGGTGTGACCTGAATTGCCATGATCTTGTCCTCGCAGGTCTTTAGAATAGTGATTCTCATCACGGGCCAGATAGTCCTATCGCCTGCTTTTATCTCCTTGCCCACCTGCACCCGCATATCCATCCCGGAAAGCCCCTTATCCCCCATAATCAAGCCAACCCCAGCATCTCTTTAAAGAGCAACCTTATCTCCCTCACCCGCATGACTTGCATCAAGGCAAAGACCGTATGCAATAATCTGACTTCTATCTCTGCCATAAATTCTCCCTCCAGCCGCTCCCCTTCAAACCAGGGCTCAACGGAGATCTTTGGCCGAAACGGGCCGACCACGGATGCTATGGACCAGAGGTAGCCGCTGATAATAGCAGTTTGGGCGGGATCGTCCAGGCCAAAACATAAGCGGCAGGAGATCTTTTTAAAGAGGATTGATTTAAGCGCATCCAAGAGTATGTTTGCCAAGGCGGGGGCGGCATTGATCAGAGATCGAATTTTCGGAGTCCGCATGATACCTCTCTTCTTATCATACTCTTGCTTGGTGATTTCGCTTCTTTTCACCATCTGTGCCCATTTTCCAGCCCTTTTTTCAATTCTCCCCACCTCTTCGCTTCCGTCGCCTTCTTCTTTGGATTTTCTTTCCTCTTTGGCCTGCACTTCCCCTCCCGCTTCCTCCTTCCAGATAGATGCCAGCAAATCCTCGGCTGATTGAGGTGAAATCTCATTCTTCCCTAAAGGAATCCCAAGCCAGGCCAGTCTATAGCCACCCTGCAGCAGTGGTCCCCTCTTGCGGATATTCAGGGAGAGATGGAGGGGGGCGAGAAGGATAAGAGCTAAAAAGATTATAAAAAATAAAAAAAGTATGGCTGGAAAATTAAGGCCACTGAATGAGGCCAATGAACTCATACTTTCAGCCGATAAAAGGGAAGAAAACTGCATCCCTGAGCCTCAGGCGACAGCTACTCTACTTTGATGGCAGCCATGTTCTCAGCTCTTTCTTCTCGATACTCTTTATGGCTCATTATTTTCTCCATAACGATATGAGCAATGCTGGATACTGGTTCTTCCGGCGGCGACAGGACAACAACCTTCACACCCTTCGGCCCAGCAATTCCTTTGGAGACTATTACCACGGCGACGGGAAATACACCCACTCCGCCTCCCGCTTTGCATCTTGCCAGGTCTTCTGGGCTCGCATGTTGGCCCTTCCGGCCAATATCAGCGCATAAGCCCATGCCCATCTTTGTTATGGGTATGATGATCTTGTCCTCCATCTCTATCGGCTCGCCGATTATGCTCTTGGTCGAAAGAGTTTCGAGGAGTTCATCGATAGTGGCTCTCATGGCGTCAACGCCTGGCATCCATATCTCCTTTAATAACTATAGCCTCTGTATATATACATCTTTCTACCTGGAAAATTAAACCGTTTCAATTATACCAGAAACATCCGCCATATCTCTGGATACAGCCCAGGTCCAGGTTCCAAAGCCGCCGTGAGCATTCACTGCATATGCTCTCCCAAATGTGCTGAACAACCTGATCGGAGTAGTGCTTGCCTGGGCTCTTCGTATGGCGAAGTAATGATGAGGCGCTCAATATTGTGTCCTGTCGGCATTAAATACACCATCTTCTAATAAGCGTGCATGAAGGAAACCCAATCCTGGGGCCCGCAATAGGGCAAAACCGCTTCGCCTGCGCACACTCCTTCCTCCATAGACTGCACCATTTTGGGGGATGGAAGAAGTCAGGCAGGCTGAGGTTCCCTCGTTCTGGTCACCCGGCATGAGAATTGTTTCAGAAGAATAAATTGTAAAAAAAATGCCCTGCAGGTCCGCTCAACCTGCAGGCTTTCTTATCTCTTCTAATTCCCAGCCAGTATATGCCCGATGATCCTGCCATAAGCTGGCCTCGCTATGAATGTGCCCAGGATCACACCCAGTATGATGATGAGCGCAAAGCCGGTAAGCGCACCAAAGCCCATGACAAGCAACGGCAGCATGGCCACGCAAGTTGTCGCTGCAGCTCCCAGGATGATAATGAAAGCCCTGGACAGCCTGGCAAGATAGACCTTGCTGGTGGTGGCAACTGCCTTGCCAACTTCCGCTTTCTCCGCCGCATCTGCCGCTCTCTCCTTGATGCTGCGCTGAGCTGAAGATGCCACCGCCTCGCCGCCTTTCATCAGCTCATCGGTGATGATAACGAGCTGATCCACCCCCGTGCCTATCACCATGATGATACCGGCCAGGCTTGCCAGATCAAGCTGCCAGCCAGCCAATGCCCATACGCCCAGCATCATCACGACCTCGAAGAAGGAGGTGGTAACCATAGGCAGGACGATCCTCTTCTCCCGGTAGCGGTAGTATATCATGCCGGCTACGGCCAGAAGAGCAATGAATCCTGCTATGACCATCTGCAGCTTGAACTGCTTGCCCAGAGCGGCAGATACCTGACCGGAGCCCACAACCTCAACGTTGACTGGAAGGGCGCCTTCTCGGAGGTGGATATAAAGCTCTTTAGCCTTAGCAGAGCCTGCATCGCCCCCACCCACGGTAGCTTGCATGCTTCGCGAAGGAGCCTTCTCTAGACTGCTTGCCAGCTCGGGAGCAAGAGGTGCGGAAAAGATCTCATCCTTATCCAGATACATGGATATGTAATGTTCTTGAGGTTTCCTGGTAGCACCCGAATCAATTGCTGCCTTCTGGAAAACTGCGGCACCCTCTTCCGAGAGCGCAAATGGAACACCCCATCCACCATTGCTTGGATCGGGAATCTCCACAGACACCACGGCATCTCCATAAAGCACGTGCATACTCTGGTTGTTCTCGGTTTGGATTCTTATTTCGAACTTGCCGGGCTTGCCCACTACCTCCTGGGCAGCAGCCACATCCATTCCCGCCAGATCGATGAGGATGTACTTATTATCTACAACTCTGACCTTTATATCCTGAAGGCCCAGGCGGTTGAGCTTGGAGTCTAAAACCTTCTTGGTCTCGTCCACTGTCTCTCGGGACACGCCCATTACAAATGCATCTTCGCCGGGGGGCACTCTGCCACCCACCGGAGCTAAGAGCGCATCAAGCGATTCCCGAGTAACATTGGTCCGGATCTCATAGCGGACGGGTGCGACTTCGACATTGAGCTTGACATCTGCGTCCAGATTCTTCTTGAGGTAGTTGATGATTATCGTTTCCGGAAGCGCCACTATTGTGATCTTGGTGCTGTTACCCCCTTTTGCGATTTTCGCACCTATGTAGCCGAGATCATCGGTAAGCGTTGACTCTACAGTGCCTGGCACCGTCACAACATAGCTCTGTCCGTGCTTTTCCACCGAGGTGGCATTAAACTGCACTTCTAGAATATTTTCTGGCGAGACATCGATTTGCGCTTCAGCGCCCTGCAATTGCAGTTGCAGATACGAGCCGCCCTCCAGATCCAGTCCGAATTTAAGACCGAAAAAGCCGATGGAAATGATGGCCAAAGCCACGAACACCGCATACAATACGACCCTTCGATCCTTGGATAGTTCCTCAAGTAGGCTCATCTTCTCTGCCCCCTAACCGTCTTCTTCGACCTATTCATGTACCATCTCAGACCCTGGGCATTTGTGACCCAGGTATTGAAGACATCTGCAGCCAGGCCAAATATGAGAACCGTCGTCATATCAGCAATGATGTCCATTCTGGTGAATGACGGTACTATGAGATATAGGAAGTTTGAGATTATTATGAGCGAAATTATCGCAGCAATGGTGGTCCCAGCCATGGTCAGGCCCGTTCCCATTGCTCCTTTGATCTTATCTTCCACTGCACCCTTGCGCTTCAATACCCTCATGGAGAGCAAGATGTCGGTATCAACAGAATAACCAATGAGCATGAGAAGAGCAGCCACAGTCCCCAATGAAAGTTGAACGCCAGTCAGGTTCATAGATGCAGCAGCCGTCAAGATGTCGGCCAGGGCACTGACCACAACCAAGAGAGACACCATCGGATGCCTGAATACCACAAAGACCACGATGGCCATAAATAAAAAGGAAAGAGGAAGGTACCTGATGACCTGCGCCTGAAGCTCCTTGCTATAAATTGGTCCCATGTGCCTGATCTCAGGATTATCGTACTTGGCATTGGCCAGCTTGGCAAGTTCGGCATACTTCGAATCACTCATGGGGCCGAATTGAAGCATGTATCTGCTGCCGATGTTTCTTATGTCCACCAGAGGATAAGAAGCAAACTCTTCCGCCACACTCTCTTCCGATTCCATTGAGGGCACTGTGACAAGAGTGCCACCCGTAAACTCTATTCCCAGCTTCACAGGCGAGCCCGTGCTGAGGTAGGTCGCGCCCAAGCTGATAAGTGCCAATATTATGATAGCGATAGGAATCAGCATTATCTGCTTGGGTGGGTACTTAGAAATGATATCCTCCAATTCCATGTTATTCTCCTCGAACTTCCTCTATATTCAAACCCACCATATTAATATCACTTTGCGAATATGCTACTATTGCGAATACACTGTTACTGCAATCGCGTTTCTTTGTAAATGTATTGCTTGGTGCTTATGCGCCTTCATAAGAATGTTTCAATCTATTTACGGCTTGTCGTCAAACCTTCTCCCACTTCTTAAGGTTTGCCACCTGCGAGAGAGTCTTTCCGCGCCGGATCTCCTCATAGAGCCTGCTTTCCATCTTCTCCACCTCTTTGGCTCTCCTGGCGATCTCATAAGCCCTCTCTTTTGGTATGACAACAACTCCGCTATCGTCTCCCACGATATAGTCCCCGGGCCGCACCGTCTGGCCGCCACAGGTGATCTCGGAGTTGACCTCGCCCATGCCCTTGGGGTCGCCTGCATTCGGCGTGATCCCTGAAGAGAATATAGGGTAGTTCAAGGCTCTGATCTCGTCCACATCCCGCACGGCTCCGTCTACAACCACACCTTCAATTCCCTTAATTTTGCAGCTCAAAGTGGCCAGGCCGCCCCAGGGCGCGATATAATTGCTGCCGTTGTAGATCACCAGCACATCCCCCGGCCCCGCCAGGTCGATGGCTTCCACGGGCTTGGCCCAGTCTCCGGCAAAAGTCTGCACGGTTATGGCGCGGCCTACGATCTTGCTGCCCAGATTTATAGGAAGGATGCCTCGCATGGCTCCCTTACGGTGCATGGCATCAGAGATGTTGGGTGCTGATACCTCCCGCAGAATGGATACCATCTCCGCCTCCAGACTCATTTTAGGTGCCAGGCTTACCTGGGCATTGTCTATTGCTTCGCGAATCTTTTGAGCCGATGCCGTCACATTGGCGCTTCTCACAATGCTTCCGCCCACGATGACAATAGCAGCGCCATTGGCAATAGCCTCGGCGCCGGTGAGAGCATCTATGCCGCCTGCCGCCGCTACCGGAGTTTTGACCTCTTTTACGATCTCTTTCAAGAAATCGACTGTATCGCGACCGGTCATCTGCTGGTCGATTCCTACATGAACGCAGATGTAGTCCACACCAAGCGTGTCCAGCTCCCGGGAACGCTTTACCGGATCAGGAACGGTCAGAAGATCCATCATGATCTGCACGCCGTATTTTCGCGCAGCTCTCAGGGCATCCTCGATGGTGGAGTTGTCGGAAGCGGCTAGCAAGGCCACTATGTCTGCGCCGGCTTTGGCTGCCATCTCCACCTCCATGGCCCCGGTATCCACGGTCTTCATATCGGCTACGATCTTGGTACCTGGAAGGGCCTTCTTCATCTCGCGCACAGCATCCATGCCCTCGCTCTTGATGAGAGGTGTTCCTGCCTCAATCCAGTCTGCGCCGCCCGATACTGCCTCTTTGGCTATCTGAATTGATCTGTCCAGCTCCAAAAGATCCAGTGCAACCTGTAGAATGGGTTTAATATGACATCACCACACATCAGCACACATTAGTAAACATCAGCACAAGCCTAAGTAAAAAGATGCATGGTATATAAAATGAAGCTGGCAGATATTTCTGAGATAGAGCTTGATGACGGTCCCTTTGGGCCTTCCAGCCTGGCCTTCACCAAGCTGCATGGGAACGGCAACGATTTCATCCTAATAGATGAGATAGGGCAAGAGCAGGTAGCTGAGAGCGAGAAAAGAAGGTTTGCCATTGCCTGCTGCCATCGCAACTTCGGCATCGGTGCAGATGGGGTTTTATTCCTGACAAGCAGCCCGCGAGCTGACCTGGGCATGAGACTCATTCAGCCGGACGGCTCGGAGGCAGAGATGTGCGGCAACGGCATACGCTGTCTGGCCAAGTATGCCTGGGACACGGGATATGTGGGCGAGCTCTTTGATGTGGAGACCTTAGCAGGCATAATTCCCGTACAGGTTCGAGAAATGGATAACTCTTTTTGGGCCAAGGTTGATATGGGAGTTCCCAAGTTCGACCGGCCTTCCATCCCTGCCTGCGGCTTTGGCGAGATGCTCTCGGAAGAGATAGAGGGCTCGCGGGTTTCGGCAGTCAACACCGGCGTTCCCCATGCCGTTGTTTTCGTCGAGGACATGGAGTTTGACATCCGGGAGACGGCCCCGCTCATAAGGCACAATAGCCTCTTTCCGGAAGGAGCCAATGTAAATTTTGTCAAGCCCGGTCAGCCTTTTCAGATCAGGACCTTCGAGAGAGGTGTGGAAGGGGAGACCTTCTCCTGCGGCACGGGTGCCGTGGCCAGCGCCAGTGTGGCCCACCGCCTGGGATTGGTAGGCGATGAGGTCTTGGTGCAGACCAAAGGAGGGCCTTTAATAATAACCTTTGAAGATGACAAGGCCTTTATGGAAGGGCCGGCGGTAACGGTCTGCTCCGGCGAGCTTTCCGAAGAATACCTGTGGAACCTTTATCAGGAGCCGTGAGAAAAATTATTGAGGCAAAAAAGATGGCTAAAGCGGCATTCTCGGGGCTGCCAATTCTCTTCATTCTCCTTACACTCTTCACACTCCATAGCCCGGCGCTGGCGGAGCATTATGTGATGGAGATCGGTAGCAAGAGCAATCCCAATGCCCATCTTTTCGCCTACGACCAGAAGTTTCGCGAGAGCACCAATCTGCATAACTATCCCATGAAAACAAGCGCATTAAAGGAGTTTACCGATGCGACCCGTCTCTCCACCAGGATGCAATTGAAGGCACTGCCCAACCTCACGGAGATGATCATAGACGCAGACTTCATAGGCATCGGCCGCATCGGCTATCTGGTGCTGGATCCGGAAACTGGAAACATAAAGGACGAGATGTCGCGCATCAATCACATGTTTGTGGGCAACTTTTCCATAGAAGAGCAGATCCTGGTGGCCAAGGATCACATGTGTGAGGACGGATACCTGCCCTGCGCCTGAAGGCAATCATTTTATTAAAAATATTTTAGCTGCTAAGCTGCAGACCCACCATTGAATCCATAAGCGCCAGAAATTCCTCTTTAGCCTGTGGCGGGATAGTCGCGCCTGCCGCGACGTTGTGCCCTCCGCCCACGCCGCCCACGGCGCGCGCACAGCGGGACAATGCATCGGCCAGGTCCAGGCCCGATCGGACCAGGTCTCGTGTGCCTCGCGCCGAGACCTTAAGCCCCCCTTCCGCGGTCCGGGCAAAAGCCAGAATGGGGCGGGAGCGATCAGCCATTTGAAAACTCATGCCGGCTACGATGCCGACAATCGTGTCTAAAATGGCATCCCCGGCATCAAAGTATTGGATGCTTTTGAGAGTGGTGATGCCTCTCTCGCGGACCAGCTTCAGGCCGTTTACAAGGTTGCTGCGGTGCTGGCCCAGCAGCCTCTGCGCTTCGGAAAAGGCCCTGTCTCTGTCGCCCATGCAAACCTGCAGTCCCACGCCGGCATGACCGTAACGAGCGGTGGCATTGAGAAGAGTCGAGTATTCGCTGGCATCACGCAGCTCAGTGCCCTCCTGCTCACCCAGCAAAACATAAACCTCCCCGATCAGGCGCTCTAGCTTGACATTGGAGATGCCGCTTCTCAGGCCTTTACGAAGAACGGCTGTCACAAAGCTGGCCTTCTCCACCTGGGATAGATCGATCCAGCGTCGCCACTTCTCTCCACCCAGGCGTATGCCGACCTCTTTGAGAAATGCGATGCAAGCATCTTCATTTCCTGAAAGCCCGGGCAGGTAGGGGTCCTGACAATACTCCAGCATCTTGTAGACGGGACGGGTCTGCCTGCCGAAGAGCTTGATGTCGCGAGAGAAGGAAACGGCCCCTGCCAGAGATCCGATCTCCAGGATATGGCGGTTGATGCCGACAAGATGACCATGCGCCATGTCCTGCAAATCCCCCACGGCCCCCACCATCGCCAAAGCGGCAAGATCATCATTGCTGCCGGGGGCGTTAGCCAGCGCCCTGGCCAGGAGAAAAGAAGTCCCGCTGCCGGAGAGCTGTGTTGCCCCATCCGCCCCTACCAGATGGGGATTGATATGAGCCAGAGGACGGGCCTCACAGATGGCAGGCTTATGATGATCAGCCACTACTGCCAAAAGACCGCGATCGCATATCTGCTGAATCATTCCGCTGCCTAGATCCGTGAAGATGACCAGATCGGCGCCGTGATCTGCAACCGCGTCCATTGCAGCCTCATCAAGCTGCCGGAAGAATTTTGGCTGAAAGTCTAAACCGCACCGGTCCAGGGCGGTGCAGACAATGGCTGCAGAGGTGAGACCATCTGCATCCACATGTGAGACAACGAGAAGATTATTTTTCTTCTTGATCTCCTCGGCAGGGCTCTTGCATAGCTCGCATAGCTCTCGAAACTTCCCGGCGATCTCCTGGCACTCTTGCATATCTATCGTAACTTTGGGGGAGTGTTAATAAGTCTTTGGCGCAAAGCGAAACTAATCTGCGAAATATGCTTATCGCTAATCCCATTAAATGCTGTTCTGGCTGCCATTTTGTCCGCTAACGTTATGCAAAGTAAGCTCTATTTTTCCGGCCCAGGTTGTCCCCAGCAGGCGGAAGCTCCCTGGAATTTCAGTCATCTGAGGATAGTCGCGAATAGTAACCTCGTGGGCTACAGGCGCCTTTGTAAAAAGGAACTGGTCTTCGATGGAAACGTTCTCGGAGTTGTTGCTGATAAAGACGTATTTGTTCATAACCTCTCCGCTCCCCCGCACCCTTCCTGAGGCCTGCGTGCTCTCTATGGATCCCATCTTAAAATCTGTCATTACCGTCCCAGTACCTATTACGTTATGGCTATAATCAATATCCACATTCGTTGAGGCGGCAATTGCCCCGGCCATCAACATCGTCAGGGCCATAATCAGCAGAGCTGGAGGAAGCAGAGCTGGAGGAAGCAGGGCGGAGTTATACTGAAGTGAAAGGATGTTTCTTTTTTTCATGGTTTCATTGCCTGACATGTTTTATCCTGGACCAGGGTTTCAAGCCTGACATGTTTCAAGCCTGCCTTATCTTTATCCTTATTTAAGTCTGCGGAATATTACGGCCTGCACCCGAGCGACCTCATGTTTTCAGTTGTATGTCTGATACTGCCAGCTCATCAAAGAGCACAATCAAAGGGCATTATTAAATGGCCAGAGAAATAGGTAAATATCTTCATGACAGCTAAAAAAACCACGCAACCATTCAGCCAGCTTGACATAGCACCTACGATCGCCCTTATTCTGGGCCTGCAGCTTCCCAACCCAGACGGCAGGCCAATTGATTTTGCCGTGGACTGGGAATGCAAAAACGTCGCGCTTATCATCATAGACAGCCTGGGTTATGATCTATTGATGTGGCTTTTGCCCACACTGGAGAACATGAGAGCTCTGAGCATTGAAGGGCAGCTCCTCCGAGCAGAAGCAGTCTCTACTCACACCACCCCGGCCATTGCCAGCATCTTGAGCGGACTGTTGCCGGAGCACCACGGAATTTTCGATAAGGCCGGCGCTAAAGAGTCCAGTATCCTCAGCCTGCCGGAGATAGCAGCAGCGTCCGGCCAAAGTTGCGCGGTGATAATGGAGCAAAATGGAGCCGACGTTTACCAGGGCTTGATTGAAGTCGTGTGCGGCATACCGGACAGTATCCCTCCCCAGGACTTTGATCGAGAGGCTTGCCGTATGACCTGCCAGGCCCTTTCAAAGCGGCCCAGACTTCTTGTCACCTACTTCATAGGAATTGACAAGAGCGTTCACCTGGGTCTGGGCCTGGAAGGTATAAGAGAGGCAGCTTTGCTTATTGATCGCTGCATAGGCAAAATCCTGAGCATAGCAGACGATGAGACCATGTTCATCATCTGCGGAGACCATCCTATACACGCCGGGCCGCTCAAAAGAATAAAAGAGCCCTATTGTGTGGCCATCATCATTGCAAAAGGAAGAACTCAAAAAAACTAGCAAGGTTTCGATAAGTTTAAATGCAGCAAGCGGATTATAGCTGTCCAATGGATGAAGATCTCTCCGAGGTTTTTCAATTAATTGCCGAAGATGAACGCAAGCGCAGGTATCTTAAGGAGGTCGGCGACTGGCTTGTAGAAGAATATTTCGAACTCCGCCAAGCATCTTGAACCATTTTTCATTTCCCTTCGGTTTTTGCTTTATTTAACAAGACTTGATGACAGGGACGTTGTTATGGCCAAGATTATTTTATTAATTGTTTATTAATATTTTTAATTAATACAAATTATATTGTATTCAGATCAAGTCTTAACACACCACATTCCAGAATTACTATCATAGCTGTGATACTTAAACATAATTCTGATGCGGCTGCACATTGGATTCTCGCCTTTACGAGCATTTTGTGCGGCAACTTCGCGCGCATTAGTTCACAAAGTTTTTTGATGTAGAGTAGATTTTGGACCAAATTTTTCCATAATTTCCGCATCAGTAGGCCATTGTGAAATGGCTTCACAAAGGCAAAAGCTCAGCCGCGCATAATAATAGGATTCACTGATAGCTATTATCATGATAGTATTCGCCTGAATTTTCTTTTCACAACACATGATAATGCATTTTTCCAGTATTAAAGAAACCTTGTGAAATGCGATTCTAAGCATTATTAGACATTTATTTCAAAAAATAACTTCATATATGAGTTTTAAGCCATTAACCACAACTACCAACTACTAGAAAGGTTTATATATCACAAAAACTAGGTTAATATTGTGCCAGAATGGCCAGACAATCTGTCTGATTACATCGAGATGGGATAAATAAAGAGGGCGTATTCATCTGAGGGGATGGATGTACCTTCACAAGATCTCAAAGCAGTAAGGGAAGCGTATAGGGTGAACAGACCTAGTGTAATGACTCGATTCATTCCATATAAATTTATGGAAGAGCCATATCGTCTGGAAGTTCACCATTGTGTTAGCATAGCGTCACCGTAAGGGATGGCACGAGGAGTAGCAATGAAGGGGAAATCGAAGACGTTAAACGCATTTTCGGTTTACAGCGAAATGCTTCACAACGATACTCTTCTCGCAGGGATGGCACAAGGGGTAGCGAAAGGGAGTTCGTATTAGATCCGGATATACAAGGCGTCTGTCTACAGACTGTTCACTGTCGGAAAGGGACGACAAAATAGCTCAGGCTTGATGCAGACGAAAAATCTTCTTGGCCGATTAAATCCTCCTTGTCGGAAAGGGACGGCAATGAGGATCGAAAGGGGACGGCCATAGGCCGGAATCGAATATGAATTGTTGGCAGACAGGCTGCAAAAGAGAGGACAAAAGAGCAGGGCCACCATTGAAGGGGATGGTAAGGGCCAGCTCTCCAATGTCTTTTGCAGCCTGCCTGGAAAATGGGGGATGGCACGAGAATGAAATCAGGTCGGATCGGCTGGAAGGGGATTCATGCTAGGCTGATCCGATCCGGAAAAAGTGAGAGTAGAAAGAGAGAGCAGTTGTTAAGAGCGAGCACCTGGGTTATGAGGAGGGGAAAATTGTGAGAGGGCACATAAAATTGTTTATGCTGCAGATGAACCTGGATAGATCCAAGCAGCCAAAAAATGTTGCGAAGACAGAAAACGTCTGCTTTGGCACCTGCCGGGATGCAGCTTCCTCGATCCAGCGCATATTCCTTCCTTCTTTAGAGATAATATCCGGAAGATGATCGGAGGGGAAGTAAAATGAGAATCCGGATAGAGATAGAAGACAAGGGCCTTAAGTCCTCCCATGAATTTGAGTCGCAAAACATGGATGGAGAGGCTTTAAGAGACCGAATCATAGGCTTTCTGTCAGCATCCGGTATCTTTGAGAGCAGAGTAGAGAGCATTGCCTCAGCCGCATCTGCTCATAATTACAGTAGCGGAACGCTTATGGACCGACTGGAAAACTTCATCCGATATGAATTTTCCAATACCTGGTTTACAACCCAGGAATTAAGAGAGAAATATGAGACCGTTGCCGATGATATCAAGCTCTCCACAGTCTCTACCTATCTATCCCGCATGAATCGCGACGGTATGCTGGATAAGAGAGGGAACAGGAATAACCGGCAGTACAGATTGATTGAGAGCATCGAGCCGGAGATAGTATCACAACATAATTATCAGCGCCAGAATAGCTATGAGAAAAGAAGAGCAGAAAGCAGATGAAAAATAGCCCGACCGGAAAGTATCTCATGGATCTTTCCCACCGCCAATACATCCTTTGCCATGGGCTTTTCGGTCCGGCTCCTCTGCTCCAAATGCGGTCTTACTTATCCTAAATATTTATTCTAATCTATTTAACTCGAGCTAGCCGGTAGCGCTGAGGCGAGCCTGAGTTAGATTGATGGCATACCTGGCAAACGAATTCTCTGGGTCCATCTCCAAAACCCCTTCAAAGGCGATAAGTGCTTCCTCGGAACGGTTTTGGGCTGCCAGGGCCAGGCCCCTGTAGTATCTGGCATCAACATTTTGCGGCTGCAGCAAGACAGCCTTCTCAAAGCTTTGCAAAGCCTCATCAAGCCGACCGATCTGGCTATGCGCCAGTCCCAATCCCAGCCAGGCGGCTGCATCCTCTGGATTTTGCCGGGCCGCATTCTGAAAAGCATCTGCCGATTGGTTGAAGCGGCCCAAAGAGTAGTACACCTGCCCCAGATTATACCAGACATCTTCACGAGACGAATCGGCCCGACATGCTGCTTCCAGGCTCCGGGCAGCTTCATCGGTCTTGCCTGAGGCTGCCTGCAAGCTTCCCAGGTTGGACCATGCTGCATAGTTTCCCGGCTGCACGGATACTATCTCTTGGAAGCATTTTAGGGCAGAAGAGCTGTTGCCGAGAGCCGCCAGCGCCAGGCCCTTGCCAAGCAATGCATCGACATCAGATGGTACCAGGCTCAGTGTTTTGTCAAAGAGCGGCAGAGATTTGTTGAACTCTCCCTGGGCGCAGAGAGCATTTCCCTGTCCCCTGTAGCAGCGGGCGCAGCCAGGATCAAATGCGGTAGCCTGCTTATAATAGCAAAGAGCATCACTGTAGTTGCCCCTTTCGTAAAGAGCATCCCCCATGCCCAGTAGAGCGGCCGCGTTTTGCGGCTGGATGGCAAGAGCCCGCTGGTAGCTTTGCAGGGCAGCGTCCAGTTCTTTGCCGCAGAGCAGCGCATCGCCCCTGCCCGCCCAGGCAGCAGTGCTATTTTCATCCAGGGCCAGGACACGGTCATAAGACTGCAGAGCTGATTTGCAGTCAGCCATTGCATAATTAATCCTGGCTTCACCCAATAATGCTCGAATGTTTTGCCGGTCGATTTGCAGAGCTTTCTCATACATTGGCTCGGCCCGGTCAGCAAGACCGTTATGCAAGAAGATATCTCCTCTGCCAAGCAATGCCCGCATGTTGTCAGGCTCCTGATCCAGGACACGACCATAAGCCAGCAAAGCGCCAGCGAGATCGTTTTGCTCCGCGAGCACATCTCCCTTACCCAGCAGTGCTGCCGTATTTCCCGGCTCCAGCAAGAGAGCCTGATCATAGCACTGCATGGCCTGCTTTGTATCCTCCAGCAGATAGAGTGCCTCCCCATTTCCCACCAGGGCGGAGACGCTTTTTGAATCCTGGGCCAGAGCACTGGCAAAGTTGCCTTGCGCCGAGGGATAATCATGCAGCGCCAGGAGGCTGTATCCACTGCCAAGCAATGCCCGAAGATCATCGGGCTTCATTTTCAGAGCCTGATTGTATGCCTGCAGGGAGGAGTTGTAGTCCTGCCGGGCATAAAGAGCCTCAGCTTTTCCCAGCATCGATGCCAAATCGCCGGGGTTGTACACGAGTGCTTCTTCATAGTACTGCAAAGCATGATCGTATTCCTGAAGAGCGAGGAGGGCATCGCCCATGCCTTGCAAGGCAGTAGAATTTGCAGCAATTGCTTCATCCTTCGCCAATACCCGGGAAAAGCATTGCACTGCCTCCTGGTACCTTGCCAATTCCAGCAATAGACTGCCTTTGCCAAGCAGTGTCTGAGTATTATTACCATCCAGCTTCAGTGCCTTGTCATAGCTTTGCAGGGCGCTCTTATAGTTTTGCAGCTTCTCCTGCACCTGTGCCTTTTCATTCCAGAGGGTGATATTCTCCGGGTCCTGGCGCAGGGCAGAGTCGATGAATAGCCCGGCCATTCTATATTTCCCAGTCATGACCAGAATACGCCCTTTTAATGCCAGGGCGGGGAGGCAGGACTGATTTATCTGCAATGCCTTATCCAGTGAATCGAGGGCCTCTGCCTGCCTGCCCAGGCTAAAGAGGATCTGTCCTTTAAGAAGCCATGCCTGCCATGCCTCGGCCCGACTGCCATCAAGCTCAAGGGATTTGTTGATTTTATCCAACGCAAGAGAATAGGAGCCGTTCTGGCTATAGTTTTCAGCCTGCTCTAAATAGTAGGAGTAATCAGAGACCTCCGGATCCTTTTGCCGGACAGCGCCCTTCGGTTTTGCGTCCTCCGGTTCGTAGGCCCCTGATTTTGCCTCCTCTGTACCGGCGGCAGATGCTGCCGATGCTTCCAATGCCTTCTCTGTTCCGGCCAGTGCACCAGGGTCCTCAGGCAAGAGGATAAGGGCAGCCATATAACTCTTCTCTGCCTCTGAGAAGAGATTTTCAGCCAGGAGCCGGTCTCCCTGGGCTGTCAGAGCCCTGACCCAACCAGACACTGCCCCTTCGCTCTGGGGAGCAAGCCGGGAAGCCTCCTCAAAGTTGGCAATAGCCTGGGGATCGTTTCCGGCAGCAAGCTCTCTTTCGCCCAGGCCCAGCAAAGCCCGCGATTTGCCCTCTTTGCCTTTCTCATCGGACGAATTGCCGGCCAGGATCTCGTCATAGCAGGCAACAGCCTCCTCAAATCTGCCCAGGCCGACCAATGCAGCTCCCTTTAGCTGCAGCGCCTGGATATTTTGCGGGTCAAGGGCAAGAACATCATTGCTGCCCACATAGGCCTCCTCGAATTTGCCTTCCTGCAATAAAGCCGAACTGCGGGCCAGCAGCACTCTAACCTGGCCAGCCCCGCCAGCCGCGCTCAGGCCATAAAGAGAGGCGTTCTGCAAGCTTTGCATAGCCTCATCGTAGCTATGCAGGGCAAGAGAGGCATTGGCCTTACCCAGCCACGCCTCGCCAAGGCCTTCTTGTAGCGCCAGGGCCTGCTCGTAGCTCTGCCCAGCCTCGCGAAAATCGCCGGCCAGCTCTTTTGCCCGGCCGTCCTCGAGCCAGAGCTGAGCGTTCCCGGCATCTCTTCCCAGAGCATAGTTTAAGCACAGCTGGGCCATCTTGTACCGGCCCAGCCGGGAGAGGGCAGCGCCTTTGCCCCCCCAGGCCGATGCATTTTCGGGATCGATCCTTATGGCCCGGTCAAAACTGTCAATGGCCTCCTGCAAGCTGCCGTTTAAAAGAGATGCCTGGCCCGTCTCCAGCCAGTAGGCAACACTATCTTGAGCTGCGACAGATGCAGGGAGGAAAAACAGCAGCAAGCAGGCTAAAAAGACGCAAGGTGGCACCAGGGACGGGCAGGAAGAGGACTTTTGCATGGCAATCACTTGTTCTCCAGAGAATTGCAGATGGGATATATTACCAGCGCCTTTCAGAGAATGCGGCTTTGATCTATCCTGGCCTTATAGGTCCTTGAATTTACATACCCAACACCCTATTTCCGGGGGTAAACTAAATAAGTTCGTAAAGATGAGTGGTTTCTGATGAAAATATCTGAGGTATCATCAGCACCGTAATGTATTGCGCCGAAGATGAGAATGCGTGTTCAGGAGATGAAGCAAATGAAAAAGACGAATTCTAAGACGAGACTTTATTTAGCAGTAATAGTATTGGCCGCATCGATCCTCACCTTAAGCACAGTCTCTCTAGCTAACGATGATCATAAGAATATATCTCGAAACCTCATAGATTTGGTGGAGAAAAATCCGGAAATCGGGAGCTTGCTTGAAGCATCCATTGCAAAAGCCAAAGAAATAAATCCCGACCCGAAAACGAATCCCGTTCAGAGCCTGCCAGATTACTATGATTTCATAGACAGCACTTCAGAACTCATCCCGCAAGATGTGCTTGAGAATCCGTCCAATCTCACACGTGACCAAATACTGCAGAGCATCTGTTACTTCTATTTCCTGGTTGACCAACCCCTGCCTGAATTAGAAAACAAGGGTCTGTTCGATAATACGATCCAGTACTATGAACCCTTTTCCTCATGGCTGCGCGATTTTGCTGATGCCTGGGGATTATTCCTTGATACGGAAGAGTCTTGGAACCAGGAGACTTATGAGGAGTTTTACAGCGACCCGAGCTTCGGTTTACAGAAGGGGTGGTATGAGTCCCCATCCAACTGGAACACGTTCAACCGATTCTTCTCCAGATACCTGGAATCACCTGATGCACGGCCTATAGCTTCGGCGAACAACACGACAGTCATTGTTTCTCCGGCTGATTCCGTCCCTCAGGGAATGTGGGCGATAGATAACAATTCAACCATCCAGGTAGAAAACGAATCTGATGGATTAAAAGTCAAACTGGTGCGTTATTTCAGTGTCGAGGATCTGCTTGGCAATGACAGCCAGTACAAGGATGCCTTTGCCAATGGCGTGCTCACCCACACTTTCCTGAATGTAAACGACTACCACCGCTACCATTTCGCTGTTGGCGGGACAATTAAAGAAAAGAAATCCATAGTGCAAAATGTTGCTTTAGAGGTGGCCTGGAATTCAACGGAAGGCAAGTATGATCCAATTGACTCGACCGGCTGGCAGTTTTCTCAGACCCGTGGCTATGTGATAGTAGATACAGAAGATTATGGGCTGGTGGCACTTATTCCCATGGGCATGGCTCAGGTCTCTTCTGTCAATTTTGAGGATGATGTTGAGGTGAATACCACTCATGAGAAGGGCGACATGCTCGGCTACTTCCTGTTTGGAGGGTCTGATTTCGTTATGCTCTTCCAGGAAAGTGCCGGGTTTAACATGACCGCAACGCCAGGCAATCACATCCTCATGGGCGAGGAGTACGGGGTGATGAAGGGCATAGCCTAAATACGCCAAAAAAACTGGTGACCGGACCGAATTTAGAGGTAAAAACCGCGGCGTCTGCCTGCATGCCAGCATTTTGCTGCGCAGGTAGCGCCGTCGCCGTTTTGCCACTTTGTCATTAAAGGACGAGTGGAGAGATACGATCCGGATTGCTTTGAATGTATCAGATTTTGGATTATCCTAAAGTTGTCGTAGCACTATTTTTTATAATAATATTACTTTAACAGTATCGCCATCTTCCAGCCCCAGCGTCCGCAACTTTACGGGCGCTATGACCTCGATCAGCTCCGCCGGATAGCGGCTCTTCTCAGGCCGGACCACAGCAGCCTCGATGCCGTTCAGTTTGATGCGGTAGCATTTGCACTTGCCAAAACTCTTGCCCCCTTCCTGAAAGCCTTCGATTTTGATCGCCTGGCTAGCTCCAGCAGGAAAGGGCTCATCGAGCAGCACGTTCAGGGTGCCGGGAAAGGGGACGAAGCCCAGCTTCTTCATGAACTGGCGGCTGTAGCCTTCCCGAGAGATGAAGTACTGGCCCTGCCCGAGACCTGATAAGATTTTTCCGCGCATTACATCATCAATCAAGCGACAAGATCCGCTTATATTCCTTCTCACTTAGACGAAATCCAACAGATTTAAGGTCATCCATGGTCTTCCTGAGGCTCAGTTTTCCATCCTTCGAAGCAAGAATCAGAATGCCTACGGTTCCTGTTATCTTGACACCCAACAATTCTGCAGTCTTTCTGCCTGCTCCATCATCGATTATCAAGAGAGATTCCTTCTCTCTGGAGAGCACAATGGCTTCTGCCTCGCCCTTATCCAGGGTCAGGCTGAGCGTCTCTACGGCCATCCTGTTCTTCGCCGGCTCCACTTTGATCCAGGAACAGGATGCCACCTCGGAGCTGCCAGCCAGATTCCCTCCCCGTCTTACTACTTCGTCGTAGACTTCTTCTGGGATGTAGATCTCGCCAAAATAGTCCTTCAGAAGATCAAGTCGATTGATCTTCGCCAGGGCTATCAATGGTGTGGAATTGGAGACGACAGTCATCGTCCCAGCACTTCTTCAAGGATCTGGAGATCCTTTTTTGCATCATCGGCTGTATAGTCCAGAGGAACTCCTCTTTCGCTAAGCAGCATCAGCATCTCCCATTTACTATTTGCTCCGGCCAGCTCCGCTGCTTTGCCCAGGGAGAGCCTGCCTTCGCGGTAAAGCTCTACTGCTAAAGAGCGTTTTATGAAAGGACCTAGCTGGTCTTTATCGACTTTTATGAGAGCCAGAACCGAACCAGGAAGATCCACAACAGCTTGAACCGTTTTCATCACCGGAGGATAGTCTTGATGTCAAACTAGATATTACTATCTTAGTTTTCGATTCTAAAAGGATCGCCGTCTTCCAGCCCCAAAGCCCGTAGCTTGACGTGCGCTATGACCTCGATCAGCTCTGCCGGATAGCAGCTCCTCTCGGGCCGGACTACAGCAGCCTCGATGCCGTTCAGCTTGATGCGGTAGCATTTGCACTCGCCAAAGCTGTGCCCCTCTTCCTGGAAGCCTTCGATTTTGATCGCCTGGCTAGCTCCAGCAGGGAAGGGCTCCTCCAATAGCACGTTCAGGGTGCCGGGAAAGGGGACGAAGCCCAGATGATGCAAAAACTGGCGGCTGTAGCCTTCCCGAGAAATGAAGTACTGGCCCTGGCCGAGGCCTGAAGCAATTTTTCCACGCATGAATTCGACCTGCTTTAGTCGCTGTGCTAACTCAAAGCATTTTGGCAATAGCTTCTGAGATCGTCCAGACCTCAATCATCCTTGCCTGCCTGATTTTCTCAAAATGCCGGTCATTTGAGATCAAGATACCGTCTGCGCTCAGGCAGGTAGCAGCATGGAGCGTATCCGCTTCTTGCCCATCAGGAAAGAGAGGTTTGCATTGTGCTATGGCGTCATTGGAAATATCTAAAACAACCACCTCTTGCAAAAGCTGATCAAGAAGAAGCTGACCGTAATCGCCAAGATTGCTGGCGTATTTCCTGTATTCACCGATGAGAGCCTCATTGGCGATGAGGACTTCCTCACCATTAACAAGCCTTAAGACCAAATCGGTGGTCCTTGTCCATCCTCTTTTTGCAGCAGCAATGAAGACGTTAGTGTCCAGCAAAAATCTTGTACTTCTCTCGTGCAATCCTGTTGCCCTCTTCCTCGACATCCCTCTCAAGCTTATCGAGATCTACTTTCCGAGCTTCTTTTATAACGCCTTCCAATATGGTTCTTAGGTCCTTCTTCTTCAGGAGTATCGAATCGCCTGTGGCTTCGCCTATGACAAACTCGTCGCCTGGGCTCATTTTAAGCCTGGCTATCAAATCAGCAGGAAGCACGATCCTGCCTTTTTCATCAAGCTTTACCGTGGACATGGGCTTTTCATTCACCTTGTATTTTAATAGCTCAGCTAATGATATCAATTTATCGGTATTGCTGAGAAAGACCTGCTCGATATCATCTGAGCCAAAGAAAGAAAGCTCGGATGGATGCCAACGCTAGGGAAAATCTAGCGGAAGGAGCGCTTTTCTGAGAAGGCATTCCGGCATCTTTGGCAGAGAAAGACGGGCGCTTGTGCCCAGCGGATGCCAGGGATGGTGTGCAGCCAGGGCAGAGGGGCGACCTAGGGGCATGAGTTAGGGTAGGCAGGATGATGGCAGTGGCAGCAAGTTAGGGAAAGAGTATGAACGCTCCGGGCCTAATTATCCATAAAAAAGAACAAGGGACGCATCGGAGCGGTTTAATTTATCTGCAGAGCCATACCAGCATAAATCCGACATGGAAACAATCGATCACAAGAATTGGAGGATGGCAAAAGAACGATGGGAGATACTTAGCAAAAATCTTGCGGAGATAACAAAAAAATGGTTCCTCGCTGTTTCCCATGGAAAACCACATAAAAACAAAAGCGAGAGGCGATTATCCACCTCCCTTAGATGGCCTTTTCCGGCCGACCTTGACCCC
>JAFGNK010000124.1 GCA_016927055.1 Methanotrichaceae archaeon
AGGGAAAAAGGAATTTCCGCAAGGAGCGAATTTCCGAGGGCAGACATGAGGTATACTGATTTGATGGACGCCGGGTTTAGCTTTATTATAGGGGCAGCGGGTTATAATGGTTGCATCTTATTCTGAGATACTGGAAAAGGTTGAGCGAGGCGAGGCAGTCGTCATGACGGCTCAGGAGGTTTCCTGGCTGGTTGAAGCAGGCGAGACGTCCAGGCTCTCCGAGGTCGACGTTGTCACCACAGCCACCCGAGCAGTGATGAGCGGCACCTACGCAGTCCTCTCCTTTCCCGTGGCAGGGCCTGCGTCATTTCTCCGGGCAAAGAGGATCTGGATCAATGGCATAGCCGCCCAGGTCGGGCCATGTCCCAACGAGAACCTGGGCATCCTGGATCTTATGGTATTTGGAACGGCTCACAGCCGCAGCCAGCCCAATTACGGGGGAGGCCATCTCTTTCGCGATCTGGTGGAAAGAAAGAAAGTTCAAGTCGATGTGGAAACTGATGACGGACGCTCCCTGCATGCAAAGGTCGGACTGGATGAAATGCCACATGCCCGGCTCTTTGGATCTCGCCATGCCTTTAAGAACTACTCGGCCTTTGTCAATGCAGGAATTGAGCCAGTCAATACCATCTTTCACTCTCGTGGCTTTGCGCCACATTGCAGGGAGGCGACATTCTCTGGCTGCGGCCAGATAAATCCCTTGAAAAATGATCCATTGCTGGAGAGCATAGGCATAGGAACGCGTGTTCTCATGAACGGCGCAGAGGGCTTCGTCCTCGGCACAGGCACCCGCAGCAGCAAAGAGCGGCCCAATCTGTCCGGCTTTGCTGATATGCACAAAATGGCGGCAGAGTTCATGGGCGGTTTTGTCACATCCGCCGGCCCGGAGTGCATCTGCTCTTGGGCTGTGCCTATTCCCGTCATCAGCAAGACTATTCTGGAGGAAATTGCCAGGCAGGACAGAGATATTGATCTGCCTGTGAACGATGTAAGCTGCAGGACGGCCATTGGCCAGGCCGATTACGGCGATGTCTGGACTGATGTGGACAATGAAGTAGAGTTTGAACCGGAGAACTGCTCAGGCTGCACCTCATGCCTTGTGGAGGAGGCATGTCCCATGAAGGCCGTAAGCAACGAAACTGGCACCCCCAACTGGAACGAGGCATTATGCTTTCATTGCGGCTTGTGCGTCAGTGTTTGTCCTGGCGGTGTCTTTCGGTGTCGCCTGGGGGCCATCCGGCTAAAGACCGCCGCAGGTAGCGTCAAGAGCATCCCCGTAGCGCTGCGCCAATCGGACCGGCTGCGGGCCATAAGGCTCGCGGAAGAGCTGAAGAGAAGGATTATGGACGGCTCATTCAAGATCGCGCAGCCGGTCGAGCGCATCTCATGAAACGCTCGATTATCTCCTCAGGAGAGAGGCTGATGATGGGAACAGCTGCGTTGCCCGCTTCTACCTTTACTATTACTACTCCTTGGCCTTGCAGCACCTGGGGCAGATCATCTGCCTGGTCGACCTTCTTGACATTCTTGATGCCGGCCGCCTTCGCCAGGGCGAAAAGATCAGTGCCCAAATGGGTGCAGGTGGGCTGCGATCCGGTGGAGCCGTAGCAGCAGTTGTCCAGAATCACCAGCAGATAGTTCTCTGGCGCATGATGGGCGATGGTAGCCAGCGTCCCCAGGTTCATGAGGACGGAGCCGTCCCCGTCCAGGACGATTACCTTTCTCTCCGGCCCTGCCAGGGCCAGGCCAAGGCCGATGGAAGAGGCCAGGCCCATGGAACCGAGCATGTAGAAGTTATGCGGGCGATCCATTACCGAGCAAAGCTCCCGGCTGGGAAAGCCAATATTAGAGACCAGCAGGGCATCCTGTGCCTGGGCAGCTTGCCCCGCCAGGAAAATGGCATCTATTCGCTTCATTTTGCCCTCCAGAAATCCAAATCCAGTAGCACAGCCACCGGCCTGCGGCTTGCATAGGCGCGGCTCCAGGCCCCGGCCACCGTCTCCTCTGCATCCGCCAGCCTGGGGGAGAAATGCGGGATGGCCATGGCGTCCAGCAAGGGAGCCGTGAGCTGGCCCATGGGCACCTGACCGATAACCGGCTCGCCCTGCCCCCCCCGGTGGCTGATGATCATGAGCAGTGGGATGCCGTAGAGCATGTCAAGTGAGGCCAGGGCATTGATGCTGTTTCCCAGGCCCGAGTTTTGCATGAGCAGCGCAGGGCGCAGCCCGCCCATCCAGGCCCCGGCGCACAGGCCCACCCCTTCCTCCTCGCGGGTTACGGGTACATGCACGATCTGCCCGTCCTCGTTTATGCTAGCGAGCAGCTCTTGCAGGTTGACGCAGGGCACGGATGCCGCGAAGTTGATGCCGGCGCGCTTCATGCCCTGATAGACGGCGAGGCTGGGATTCATTTTTCACCCATTTATCCCGCCAGGCCAAAAAACCTTTTGCAAGACAATACTGGTGCAAGAACACAGACCTAATAGCTAGAGGTGGTGCCAAGTTAATCGTAATATCCTTTGAGGATCCGTTGAGAATTTATGCGTTTATTGATATATTACAACTTAACAAGAAACTTTAAATTCTAAAAATAACTCAGTACTAAAAATAGGTACATTGAAAAACTATTTAGGATGATATTAATGTCGTTTACTCTGATCAAGGGAAGCTTCCACGTGCTGGGCTACAGTCCTGACGGCGATTCCATCCGGTTCAAGTCCAAAGACGCCTCTCTTTGGAAGAAGCTCTCCGGCCCGGCTGTGGAGCTAAATGCCCGCGGCCATGCACAGCTTCGTATCGAGGCGGTTGATGCTCTGGAGACGCACTATCAGGGCTACTGCCAGCCCCATAAGCCAGCCAGGGCCGCCGCACGCTACCTTCTCTCCCACTTAGGAATCAATGAGGTCGTCTGGAATGAGACGCAGAGCATTGTGGTCAAGGCCCAGGACGGGACAGAAGGCTACATCCTGGCTCGCAGCACGGAGAGCAACCGTCGCCCGGTAGCCTTCGTCTTCGCCGGCGAGACGGAGGAGAGAGATGGTGCGGAGATAACACTGGATGAGTCGATTCTTAAAGAGAGCCTTAACTATCGGCTCCTTGACAGCGGTATGGCCTATCCCATGTACTACAACGGCCTCTTCTCTGATCTGCGCAAACCTCTCACAAAGGCCGTAATTCACGCCAGAACGCAGGGGCTGGGACTGTGGCCTTACGATAAGACCACCAGGGGATTTTCCGTCTCCGGCCTGAAAGCCATCACAGAGGAGGTGGCCATCCTTCCCAAGCTCTTCCGGCGCATTGTGAATTACATGGGAGACGGCGGCAAGATCGATGGCTTTAAAGAGCATCTGCAAAAAGGGTGCGAGCCTCTGGTCAGAATTGAGCAGGTACACTTCACCCGGCTTGATGCCGTTGTTGACGTCCGGGGAGAAAAGGTGAGGCTGGCCGAGCTGCCCGAGAATCTGATATTCATGGACAAGGTGCTGTGCAAGAAGAGTTGAAGTTACTAAAATTATTTATTCCAATAAGTACAAGATCTGCATATGCCCATTCTTCGAGAAGATAGAGATCTGAGAGATGCTCTGCAAAGCTGCCGCACCATCTGCGTGGTCGGCATCTCTCCCGATCCCTACAAGCCCAGCTACTTCGTCTCCGATGTCCTGCAAAGCCGCGGCTTCAAGCTATATTTCGTCAATCCCAATTATGCCGGCCGGACCATTCTAAAGGAGAAGGTCTACGCCTCCCTGCAGGATATACCGGATGAGATCGACATTATCGATGTATTCCGCAGGCCCTCGGCCGTGCCGGCCCTGGCTGAAGAGGCCAAGCAGAAAGGCTTCAAGGTCTTCTGGATGCAGCCGGGCACGGAAAGCCCGGAAGCTATAAAGAAACTGGATAAAGAAGGATACAACGTGGTAGCAGGGAGATGCACTAAAATAGAGTCCGGCAGAATGTTCTGATTAATTTTATCAGATATTTCTAATTAAATTTTAGTCTGAATCTATAATTCTTGGCCTCTAAAACCTTGTTCAGAATGGTTTCCAGTGACCTGCATAGCTTCTCACGGCGTTGCTGATCGATGTTGATATCTGGCTGGTGGAAGATATAGACCAGGGCGGTACTCAGAAACTCAACCGTCTCTGTGGGATTTTCGATATTGAAACGACCTTTAGCATTTCCTTTGGCCACCAACTCGGATAAGATAGGAACTATTCGCTCAACAGTTGCTCTTTCCAGCTTTGCATGCATCACAGCATTTATGTCCTGATGGAGAAAGTCAATAAAGTCATTCCTTTGGGAAACGAACCTGAGAATTTCATTGATGGCTTGATTGAGCTTGGCTACCTCATCAGCGTCTTCATCCTGGATGATCCGGTTTACACTCTGCTCCAGGTCTGCAATGCTCTTCTCCACGACTGCTTCCAATATATCTTCTTTTGAGCTGAAGTAGTAGTAGAGAGTACCCTGGGCAACATGCAGCTCCTTGACAATGTCGCTAATTGCTGTATGCTCGTAGCCCTTCACTGTAAAGAGGCGCTCAGCTGTATCGATCAGTTCCTGTCTCCTTTCTTTGGGGCCTTTTGTAATTCGGTTCATCGTATTTATTCTGGCGCGGGCACCACCAAGACCGGCACATGAGAATGGCGCACTACTTTCGCGGCTACGCTGCCCAAGAAAAACCTTTTCAGGCCACTCTTTCCGATTGTGCCCATCACAATCAGGTCAAATCCAAAATCATTGCAGAGCCTGAGCAGCTCCTCTCCCGGATCTCCCTGGGCTATCGTTTTTTCATAAGCAACTCCTGCATCCCGGGCCATTTCCTCGATTTCCGCCATCGCATCGCTGCCTTCCCGGGACATGAGTTGCATAAGATTGTCTTTAAGACCGGGCATAGCCGCATAGCCGGGAAGCTGAGCGAGTCTTTGCACATCCATAACATAGACCGCCATTAGCGAAGCTCCTGAAGCTTTGGCGATATCTACCGCATTCTCTGCAGCACGCAGGCTGGTCTCCGATCCATCAGTAGCTATCAATATCTTTTTTAGCATAAGATCAAACCTCGCAAATGCTCCAAGCCAAATGGGGGTAAAATCGTAAAACCGGGCATGAAACTTAATGTCCTCATCGAGTATTTCCCAGACATTGATTCTGTGCCAGGGGCTTCATTTTCAGCTCTTGTCTCTCTTTCTCGCTCAACAGACAGCCACATGAGCTCTCTTTGGCCAGGGCACAATTGCAGGGCTCGATATGAATGGTCACTGTAGTCCCGGGATAGTGCTGTTTAATGGAGCAGGTAACCATGTCGGCAATGCGATGTGATTCGTCCACAGACATTGATCCATCGACTCTGATATGAAATTCCACGAAACGACTGGCTCCTGCTTTTCGCGTGCGCAGGCGATGAAATCCCCGGATGGTTGGAGCAAAGGCTCTAATGTACCTGCGCACCTCGTCCAGCTCTTCTGGGGGAAGGCCTGCATCCACCAGGTCGCGGGCGGATTCAATTGTCAGATGATACGCAGTTCTCATGATCAGCAGAGCGACTCCAATTGCAGCCAACGCATCTACCCATCGCAGGTCTACTCCGGGAAGGACATATCCACCTGCAAAGATGATGGCCAGGCCGCCGAAAACACCGAGCGATGTGTATACGTCTGTTCGCAGATGCCATGCATCCGCCATCAGAGCTATGGAGTCTGTTTCTTTGCCCACCTGAAAGAGCTTCATGGAAACTATGATATTTGCCATCACGGAAACCAGCATCACGGCAATGCCAAGCCAGGCTCCATCCAGCGGCTCGGGATTTCTCAGCTTTTCTACAGCCACAAAGATTATCCAGCCTGCCGCGAGGAAGATAAGCAGAGCCTCTAGCGTTCCGGAGATATTCTCAACCTTGCCGTGTCCGAAGGGATGGTCCTCATCGGCCGGTTTGCCGGATTTTCTCACGGCAAAGAAGGCAATGATAGCGGCCAGCAAGTCCACTCCCGAATGGACGGCCTCGGATATGACAGAGACCGATCCGATCATTACACCTACTACAAGTTTGAGGATCACAAGACTTGTGTTCGAGATTACGGAAAACAGAGCTACGTTTGACTTTCGCTTATTTTTATCCGCATCACATAGTTCCATATTTCTTACCCTTACATTAAGACTGATTGTTGTGACTGACTGTCAGTCAGTGTGTTAGTATATAAAATAATCCCCCATTGTTGTGCAAAGGATAAAAAAATAATTAATGATGATCTCTTAGCCTCTTCGTCTGACCAAGCTAACTGCAGCTAAGATCGCCAATAAGGCCAAAGCTGACCCAAATCCCGGTTGCTGTTGAATCCTTTCGCTGACCTGCCTCTTCAGCTCCTCTTCTGCCTTCTGTTGAAGCTGCTCGGGAGTAAGGTTCAGGTTCTCGCCTATCTTCTGGGTGATTTTTGCTCTCGCCTGCTCTGTCAGATTCTCCTTAGTGGAGTTGAGATCCTGGGCGATGTGCTCTTGGCTTAGATTTCCTTCCAGAATGTGTGAAACCGCGTTCTCCGGAAGCCGTTGTCCGGCAGCATTCATCTGATCCAGTATGGACCCGGCAGCAGCTTCAATTGGATTTTGGGTCGATGCTGCCAAGATCATTGTCAAAAGACAAGCCATTAAGACTAAATGCAAAATCTTCACGTCTCTTCTCACCTGTTGTTTGAGCATTTTTTCGCGACTTTGTAATAACTATTGTTAACCTAAAAAGGCTTTCGCTTCATTGTTGGCTGGACTGACTGGACCTTTATTTTTTTAACTGATTTTAATCATTTTCGATTCAACCATCTAATTCGCAAGGATGCAGCCCAAATCTTTCTAAAATATTACTAATCAAATTATTCGCATTAGCAAAAGCTAAATAGCCAGGCCAGCAGTACCCTATTCGATGCTCTCCGGCTGGGATGAATACCATCTGATAAATAAGGAGCTTGCCGAACTGATTGGAAGCCTGCCCGACTCTCCTCTGGGAGAGATAATCAGCTACGTGCTCTCCTCTCCGGGAAAGAGGGTCCGACCTCTTATCCTTATCTTCTCCGCACAGGCAATGGGTGGCACTGCGTCTCGAGCCATGAACGCAGCTCTTGCCATTGAGCTGGTGCATGCCGCCTCCCTGGTGCATGACGATATTCTCGATCTGGGTATAGAGAGGAGGGGTGCGCCCAGCGCTCTGCAGCGCTTTGGGCCGGAAGCTGCTCTTCTCGCCGGAGACTGGCTCATCTCCCGGTCCATAGAGTTGATATCTCATTACAGCCAGCCGGTAATAAGCGCTTTTTCCTCGGCCTGCATGGACATGTCAGAGGGAGAATTGATGGACCTGTCTTCCGCCAGTTCCCCTGATGATTACTACCAATGCATCTTTAAGAAAACCGCCACTCTCTTTTCCGCAGCCGCCAAGATGGGCGGACTCATAGCTGGCGCCGATGAGGTGGATGTGGCCCGGTTAGAGAGCTATGGGATGCACCTGGGCCTGGGCTATCAGGTACTTGATGACCTGGAGGAATTCCTGGGACTGGATCAAGGAAAATCGTCCAAGAAGACCTCTGTTACCCTTCCCAGAATCTACCGCGGCCAGTATCCGGAAGATGTTGCAGCGCAAATGTGCATTAAGGTCATTGATAATCACAGCCGCTCGGCAAAAAATGCTCTTTTTCTCTCCACAGGCCGAGAGGATATGAAATCTCGCCTGGAGAGCATTGTAGATGAGATGACGCGTCGGGGACTAGAGAGATGCAGATCGCAAAAAAGCCTCTGCTGAGAATTGAGGCCTCGGCAGAAGGAAGAGGCATCAAACTTTCTGCCCGCGGCGCTATTGCCCCCCTTGCCAGGCCGGTCATGGACAGGATTAATAAGATATTTGCCGATGAGAAGCCAATCAGTTCCGGGCCTGATCAATTCATCTTCTCCACCTGGATTCCGCCGGCGCCAAGCCTGGCCTTTGATCGCATGCTCTCCGCCCAGGTGGCAGCTTTAACGTGGCGCCCTGTTCCCGATCAGTTTTCCATAGCTATCATGAGGGCCTGCCCCAATGACTGCATCCACTGCAGCGCCCCTTCCCGCCAGGGAGAGATCCTGGAGAGCCGGATTATAAAAGATGCCATCTCCCAGGCACTGGACATGGGATCTTACCTCATCACCTTCGACGGTGGCGAGCCCATGCTCAGGAAAGATCTGCCCGATCTGGTCTCTTCCATAAGCGAGCGGGCCATTGCCACCTCATTTACCAGCGGCTACCATCTCACGGCTGATCTGGCACATCGACTTAAGCAGGCCGGTCTTTATGCAGTGCGAATCAGCATCGACAGTCCCTTTGAGAAGGAGCACGACCGGGTGAGGGGTCGCATTGGCGCATATCGCGATGCGCTCGATGGTGTCAAAAACGCGCTGGATGCAGGTCTCCTGGTCGATCTCTTCATGGTGACCTCTCCCCACAACATCGATCATCTGGAGGATGCCTTTTCTCTGGCCTCAGATCTGAGCGTGCATGAGCTTTCCTTTTACGAGATTGTGGCCGTTGGCCGCTGGGCATCGCATGAGGATGAGGTGCTGACATCCGCTGATGTGCAGAGGCTGGAGCGTTTTCATAAAGAGAAAAACCGGTCCTCCGGACCCAGGGTCACGGCTCTGCCCTATCTGCTCGGCCCGGAGATGTTCGGATGCTTTGCGGGGAGGAGGTGGATTCACGTGGACGGAGCAGGCGAGGCCCTGCCCTGTGCTTACATGCCCTTAAGCTTTGGGAACATCAAAGAAAAGAGCCTGAAGGATATCTGGAAGGAGATGACCTCCTACCAATGGTTCAAGGGGAGATGTTCCTGCCAGATGAGAGATCCAGAGTTCAGAGAAGCGCACCGCAAGATACTGGGGAAATAATAGCCATTATTTTCAAAATAAGTTAGAAGATTGTTTTTCCGCTTTCCTGGGTTTTCCGTTATCTTGCTTTTTTCCCGTCATTTCAGATTCCCAGGGCCAGACGAAGCGTGTTTCTCACTGCCGGTGCCAGCCCCAGAGTGATCAAGGTCAGTTTGGTGAGATTTCGCAGGGATGGCTCCTGAAGAGATTTATCGATCATGCTCAGCACCGGCAGGAGGATCGCCAGCTTGAGAGGAAACATAATGGCTGCGGAGCCGGTCAGGTTTATGAGAAAGGTGGGAACCACATGTTTTTCGTAGTAATCAAACCAGTCGACTCCGAAATAGGTTGAACTGGCGTCCAGCATGTGGACGTAGATGATCATTTGATTGAATCTATCATCCAGAAACTTCAGAGATGTCAGATAACGCCGACAAAATAAGATGCCCCCTGCGAGGCTTGAGCCCATTATGAAGATGGCAGCTATGACCCAGCTGTTTTCAAATCCTATGGTAGAGAGCACGGCCAGATTAAAAATCGTCCAGAGAAGGCCAAGAGCAGCGTACCTGGCATGAAACTTCTCCCCCCAGATCTTCCGGGTGATGGTCAAACAGACAGCCGTGATGAAAAAGACCAGGAAGAATATGAGTGGGGTGATTAAAAGGTATCTCCAGGGTGCAGCAACCAGATCGGCATCTTCGATCACCCTCAGACTTGAGCCCGCCAGAATGTAAGGCAGGGTAGAGAGCAGCAGCCTCTCATCCATTGAGATGCCCCAGCGGCCCAGCAGTTTTATCAGGCCAAGGATGGCCAGACCTAAGATTATGGCCCAGGTGATGGTATCCACGGGATTGTAGCTGGTGTCGTGGATTATGGGGTCGATGTAGTACCTCTGTATGAAGGCGGCAAGGCCGGCAAAGTCATTCACATAAAGCTCTTGCACAGCCTCATATTTCTACCGTTCGCGTGCCTATTATTCCTAATTTAAATACGGTGGCGGAAAGTATTTATATAGCAGAAGTAAAAAGGATCATGTCCGTTTTCTAATTTTAGTTGAGGTAATTAGATGGTCGAGGTGTTCAAAGGTACAACTACGGTAGGTGTACTCTGCGATGGGGGTGTAGTCCTTGCATCGGAGAGCCGTGCTACCATGGGCAGCTTCATAGCCAGCAGCACTGCCAAGAAGATTTATCAGGTCGACGATCTGGTGGGCCTGACCACGGCAGGTGCGGTAGGTGATGCTCAGTCGCTGGTCCGGATGGTTCAGGTGGAGGCAAGGCTGTATAAGATGCAAAGAGGCGAGAGCATGACCGTCAAAGCTGTAACCTCCATGCTGGCCAATATACTCTCTTCTCGTCGCTACTATCCCTTCATGGTCCAGCTTGTCATGGGTGGCGTAGACAGATACGGCCCCAAGATCTATTCGCTTGATGCATTGGGCGGGCAGATTGAAGAGCGCAAGGTTGTAGCCACCGGTTCGGGATCGCCCGTAGCCTACGGTGTGCTGGAAGCCATGTACAAGCCCGGCATAAGCATCGAGGATGGAACGGTGCTGGCCGCCCGGGCAATTCATAATGCCATGAAGCGCGATTCCGCTTCGGGCGATAAAATCGAGCTCGTCAGAATTACAGATAAATACGAGGAGGTAGGCGAGCCGAAGTTTTCGGAGATTATGAATCTCCTTTGATCTTTTTTGGATGTGTTCTATTGTCTGTAGAAGAAGTACTTTTTGAGCTCAAACGAAAGGTGCAGAGCAAGCTGCCTGCTGACATAAATGTCACCGGGCTGGAATTCGAGGGTCCGGAGCTGGTTATCTATACCGACGACCCCAAAAAGCTAGCAGATGACGGCGAGATTATACGTAACCTGGCCAAGGAGCTCAGGAAGCGCGTGGTTGTGCGCCCAGACCTGAAGGTATTGGCAGATCCTGAAATTGCCAAAACCAAGATCCAGGAGGTTGTGCCCAAGGAAGCAGTCCTCACCGACTATTACTTTGACGGCGAGACCGGAGAAGTGCAGATAGAGGCAGAAAAACCAGGCCTGGTTATCGGTCGCCATGGCGCAACCCTGCGCGAGATAACCAAACTGATCGGCTGGACCCCAAAAGTGGTCCGAACCCCGCCGGTACGTTCGACGACCATCGCCAACATTAAGGATTATCTTCGCAGTGTGCAGACGGAGCGAAAGGCCATCCTGCGCACGGTGGGCCGGAAGATCCACAGAGATATAGCTTCTAAGGATCAATGGGTCAGGATCTCCACCCTGGGAGGCTGTCGCGAGGTAGGCAGAAGCTGCATGCTCCTCTCCACACCCGAGTCTCGCATCATCATCGACTGTGGCGTAAACGTGGGATCTGACGACTCTGCGACGCCTTATCTCTATGTGCCCGAGGTCTATCCACTCAATCAGATCGATGCTGTGGTCCTGACGCATGCCCATCTGGACCATGCCGGTCTGGTTCCCATGCTTTACAAGTACGGTTATGAAGGGCCCATCTACTGCACCCCACCAACTCGAGATCTTGTTGTGCTTCTTCAACTGGATTACATCGAAGTGGCCGGTCGCGAAGGAAAGAGGCTGCCTTATGACTCCAGCATGATTCGCGAGGCACTAAAGCATACCATTACCCTAAACTACGGAGATGTGACGGACATTGCGCCCGACACCAAATTGACTATGCACAATGCCGGACATATCCTGGGCTCCTCCATCGCACACTTCCATATCGGAGACGGCCTATACAATGTGGCTTTTACCGGCGACTACAAATTTGAGAGGACCAGGCTCTTTGATCCGGCAGTATGCAACTTCCCGCGATTGGAAACTCTTGTAACTGAGGCCACCTACGGTGGGGCAAACAGCCTTCAGCCCTCTCGCAAAGAGGCTGAGATCAATTTGATAAAAGTGGTCAAAGAGACCATCACCCGAGGCGGCAAGGTCATTATTCCCGCCTTCTCTGTGGGACGCAGTCAGGAGGTCATGGTTGTCTTGGAGGAGGCCATCAGAAAGAAGGTGATAGATGAGGTGCCGGTCTGCCTGGATGGAATGATCTACGAGGCCACTGCCATCCATACCTCATATCCCGAATATCTCAATAACGATCTGCGAGATCTCATATTCCACAAGGGAATCAATCCCTTCCTGGCTCAGTGCTTTGTGCAGGTGGAGAACCCCAAGCAAAGGACGGAGATAATCGAAGGGCCGCCCTGTGTGATACTGGCGACAAGCGGCATGCTCAACGGTGGGCCGGTTATTGAGTACCTCAAGCGCCTGGGCCCGGATGATAAAAATACGCTGGTAATTGTCGGCTACCAGGCAGAGGGGACTTTAGGGCGGCGCATCCAGAAGGGATGGAAGGAATTGCCGCTCTCCGTCGAGGGCAAGACCCAGACGGTGAAGATAAACCTGGAGGTAACCACGGTAGACGGCTTTTCCGGGCACTCCGATCGCCAGCAGCTCATGGAATACATGCGCCGCATCTATCCCAAGCCCGGCCGGGTCCTCACTAACCACGGCGAGGAGGGCAACTGCCTCGATTTAGCCAGCTCCATCTACAAGAGATACAGGATACCGACCATGGCGCCCATGAACCTGGAGACTGTCAGGCTGATCTAAAGATCGCATCTCTCTGCATCGATCTTCGAAAAGCTTTATCAAATTAGAGATATAATACCAATACGAGGTTCTTCGTGACGGGAAAGAGAACGCGGATCATAAACGATCCATCAGATCTGGTTCCATTGTTGCAGGCCTTCGGCTCTGATGTCCATAAGAGAGTATTCGATGAATTGAGTCGAGAATGGCATACTGAGCGGGAGCTTTCAACGCTCATTGGCGATGAAGCAAGCGTTCACAGGAGCGTAGCATTACTGCGAAAGAGCGGCCTCATCGAGACCAAATGGAGGGTGCCCGAGCCGGGAGCAAGTCCAGAGAAAGAGTATCATTCCACGTACTCTCGTGTGCAGGCCAGCTTCGGGGCTACCATGGAAGATCTCAGTGAACTGATCAGCCTCACCTTCATGTCCGAGGAAGAGCTGCGAACTGTGATCGAGAAGTTGCAGACGATGGTCAATGGCGGCAATAACTCTCTCTCCAATCTTTCTCGGGAGCTGGGGCTCAGCCAGATATTCATTCGCGGCGTGGCCAAGAGAGCAGAGGGGCTCGCTGTGAGGGGCCAGCGTATTGAGCCTTACGTTGAGGACTTTTAATGGCCAATGTGCTACAGAGCAAGCGAGAAAGCTCTCGTTTTCAGATTCTTGTGGAGATAGCTGCCCATCAGCCTAACCTCCGGCAAAAGGAGGTAGCGGAAAGACTGGGCGTCACACCCCAGGCCATATCCGAGTACATCAAGGAACTGGTGGCAGATGGGCTGGTGACCACAGATGGGCGGATGCGTTACAGCATCACCAAAGAGGGTGTGGAGTGGCTTTTGGAGAGTGCAGCCGAGCTGAAGCGCTATGCACGTGTGGTGATGGAAGAGATCATCAGCCACGTCTCTGTCTGGGCAGCCATTGCTGAAGCCGATCTGGCTGAGGGCGAGCGCGTATCCCTGGAGATGCGATCAGGCCTTCTTTATGCCAATAAAAAAGAAGGGATAGAGGCCAGCGGGGTTGTTATCAGCGATGCAGGGGCCGGAGAGGACGTGGGGGTCTCAGACTTGCGAGGACTGATAAGCCTGGAAGAAGGAAGGATTCATCTCTGTAAGGTGCCGCGCGTGCAGATGGGGGGCTCTCGCAAGGTCGATTTGTTAGCACTCCAGGGCCAGCTCTCTAAAGCCAAGATGGTGGGTTGCCTTGGTATCGAGGCATTGGTGGCGCTGCGAAAAGCAGGGCGCGAGCCGGACATCATCTTCGGGGCCAAGGAGTTCGCAGTGGAGGCTGCATATCACGGCATCAGCTCCGTGATAGTCAGTGTGGATGAGCAGATTCCGGGGCTTCTTACGCGCCTGGAGTCCGAGGGCCTGAAATACGAGCTCATCGACCTTACCTCAGGATAACTCTTTTTAAGAATGACTTTTCAGGTTTTGGCTCAAGCGGACAGGTCCCGCATACTATTACTGCCCCAGAGCGGCAGCAAGATTCTTTTTGAGGGATATCTGCGTTTGAAGGACATGCCCCAGGGACCGAGGGTCTTCAAATTCCTGGTGAAAAAGGATGAGCAGGCCGAGAGATTTCTTCCTCCCGAAGACGCTTTGCGGATGCTTCGTAAAGCCAGTGCCATTTATCTTGCTCGTGGCGACAGTGTCATGGAAAAGAAGTTCATCGAGCTTTTAGAGGCCTATCAGCTCGGATACAGGTTCGTGCAGGTCTGCCATCATTGCCTTGGCCAGAGGAGAGTCACTTACGTCGGGCAGGAGGCTATAACTTACAAGGGCAAGCGCATCTGCGAGAACTGCGCGGCTGCGGAGCTGCTCCGCGAGGCGGACTTCCGGGGTCTGGGTCGCGCTGCTAAGGCTCATCTGGCCAGGATCTTGAAGACGAGGCGCAGCTTAGACGATGTGGTAGGTCTGCTTTCCTTGCAGAGGCTGGAACCGGAGCTGACCCTTTTTGACACCATTCCCGCCAGCCGGGAGGAGGCTACTCTGCCCTTAGAATCCATCGCTCTACCTAAGGACCTCAAGGAGCTGCTAAAACGCAGGCTGACCAAGCTTCTGCCTGTGCAGTCCAGGTCGGTGCAGGCGGGACTTCTGGAGGGCAGAAACCAACTGGTTGTTTCGGCTACGGCCACAGGCAAGAGCCTGGTGGGAGAGATGGCCGGAGTTAAGAATCTGCTGGAGAATAAGGGAAAGCTGCTCTTTTTGGTGCCCCTCGTCGCCTTAGCCAATCAGAAGTTCGATCAGCTCAGCGCTTACAGAGAACTGGGCTTTCAAACATCCATTCGAGTAGGCGTAAGCCGCATTCGCCTGGGAAAGGGCCGCAAGATTCCCCAGAGCCTGAATGCAGACATCATTGCCGGAACGTACGAGGGCATAGACCAGGTTATCCGGACCAAGAAGAGCTTGGGAAGAGTGGGCACGGTGGTCATAGACGAGGTGCACATGCTGGAGGACGCAGAAAGGGGGCACAGGCTGGCGGGCATGATCGCCCGGCTGAAGAATGCCGCCCCTAAAGCCCAGTTCATTTTCCTCTCCGCCACGGTGGGCAACCCTGCCGCCTTAGCCAAGCAGCTGGGCACGACGCTTGTGGAGTACGAGGTCCGGCCGGTACCTATCGAGCGGCATCTCATCTTCTCCTCCGGTCCTGAGAAGCGCAAGCTTTTGCGGGAGCTGTCCAAAGAGGCCCAGGCTTTGACATCCACCACAGGCTACCGGGGCCAGAGCATCATCTTCACCAATTCCAGGAAGAACTGCTATAACCTGGCCGATGCCATCCCCGGCGCTGCCGCCTATCATGCGGGCTTGCAGTACCCGGAGAGGAAAAAGGTCGAGGAGCTCTTTGGACAGGGCAAGATTCACACCGTTGTCACCACGGCGGCCCTCGCGGCAGGCGTGGACTTTCCCGCCTCGCAGGTGGTCTTTGAGTCTCTAGCCATGGGCATTGAGTGGCTGAATGTGCACGAGTTCAATCAGATGCTGGGCCGGGCAGGAAGGCCTGGCTACCATGACAAGGGCCTGGTCTACATCCTGGCCGAGCCGGGCCGACGCTTCTCTTCCGCACGGGGAGAGTCTGAGGATGAGATGGCCCTCGCCTTGCTGCACGGCCAGATGGAGGACGTGGCGCCGGAGTTTTCCGAGGCGCAGCAGCTGGAGGAGGTGCTGGCCAATGCCGTAGCAGCCCGTTCACGAGAAGAGCTGGAGAAGCTGCACAGGCTTACCATCGGCCTGGACGACCTGAACAGTTCTCTTGCTTCTCTGGAAAAAGCAGGGCTGGTGAAGGGCATAGTCCCAACGCAACTGGGCGAAGCGGCAGCGGCACACTTCCTGGCACCGGAACAGGTGGCCACCATTTGCAAGCTGCTGGGCAAGGGCAGGTCTCCTCTGGAGGTAGCAGTGGAGTTGGAGAGCTTTGAGTCCCTCTACCTGAAGTTTGCCGAGCGCATCTCCACTAAACTACGCATGCAGATCTCCCAGAGGGCTCTGCACGGCTCCTTTTTGGACCTGCTCTCCAGTTCTGACCTGCGGGAGCTGGATAACAAGCTGCAAAGATACTGCATGGACTTCTCCCGGGATTTCTTGCGCTGCACCTGCAAGGAAGCGCCCTACTGCGGCTGTGTCCAGAAGAGCATATCCCTGCGCATCCTGGATCTGCGGGCGGAAGGCAAGAGCCCGGAGGCGATCATCAACTACTTTTCCGATAGGTACGGGATGTATGCCTATCAGGGAGATTTGATTAATTGGCTGGACCAGATGGTGCGCTACCTGGAGGCCATCGAGTCGCTGGCGCGCGTGCTGGGCAAGGAAGCAGAGGCAAAGGAGGCAGGGGAGAGGAAGAAGAAAGTGGAGGGGGAGTGAGCACTTCCTTGGGCCAATCGTCCTCTCGATCAAAATAGGACTCAGGTATTCGGCATATAATTTGGCAAATTGAATCAGAATCAACCATCAAGAAGGACATTTACGGCACTATCTACATAGTCCAGTGATTCTTCGTCGCAAATGCTGGGCGCACTTTCTGATATGGCCAGAACATCATGCCCTTTTCTGCGCAACAGTTCGATGGCCAGGAATGGTATATTTTCGTCAGCCAGAAGCCGCATTAAGGCCATCCTGCAAGATGGTGTTGGGATAGATGCGTTCAGATTTCATCAAGGAGCTGGCGTAACAGAGACAGGCTTGAATGTCTTCTTGAGTCAATTTGGGGTAGTTCTGGAGTATCTCGGACTCTGTCCAGCCATTGGCCAAAAGGTCGATAACGAATTCCACCGCCAGGCGCGTGCCTTTGATCACAGGTTTTCCCACAAGGATTTTGGGGTCCAGAGATATGCGGTCTTGCCAATTGATCATAGATCACGTTATGCGGACTATTAAGATATATTTTCTGCGGACGGAGGACAAGAGAGAGACTGCATCGAGCGACCGGCACCCGCCCGCGGGCCTTGGGCCGCATGCGGTGAGGCTGCCCAGGACCGAACGCCACGCGCGCGCGAGCGGGCCCGCACGTACCTCTTCATAATAGTAGTTGCAGAAGGCCGGATGCGTAATCGGCAGGCGAACGCAAGCCCTGGCAGCTTATTTCAGACCTAGCAGTCGATTGATGGCTTCGGAGATGCTCCAGACCTCGATCAGTCCTTCCTCTTTTATTCGCAGGAAATGGGCTACAGCTAAACATGCCTGTAAGAGAACGTTCTGCTCCTTTTCCACCAGTGGTATCTGATTTGACATGTATTCTGCACCCCCGGGCGCATGCACCCGGACGGGCCCAATCATGCGAGCCATGGCCTCAGGTACAGCGTCCGCAAAGTCAAGAAAATTTGGTTCCTGGCTGTTTCAAGTGGGTAATAGAATAATCGAGTCCTCTGTGAGTCCTCCGTGCGTTCTTGCCTCTGTGGTGATAATCCGTAACCAATTAGTTATAACCAGTGGCGAGAGACGTTCCACCATAAAGATCACAAAGATCACAAAGGACGCACAAAGCGACTAAACTTGCAGATGGAAACTACAGTAACCTCAGGTTAGCCACTGGAAATG
>JAFGNK010000125.1 GCA_016927055.1 Methanotrichaceae archaeon
CCATCTCTAATTATACCGCAACCTGGAACTCGACCCGTCATCGTATCGGGGTCGTAACCTTTTGTGTTGCGACGCCTCATCGGCCCATTAAGGTAGTCAGCAGGGTATTTAAGCTTTTCCCCCCTGTTCATCCCATTTCTGAGAAGAAGAGAGAAACCCTGGCTTCCTTGAACCGATGTCATACTTAGGCCCCATAATCACTATCTACAGGACCCGTTGCCACGCCCATCCAGGCGGGCCGAACCCATCCAATAACTCAGACGTATATAATCTTTTTGCTCTACTGGCTCGCACCCCGCCCCGGACAAATAGAGAGGGACATAATCCGATGTCTTAAATCGCTTAGTTTTAATATGATCATAACCAAGAATCCAGGATTAATAATCCAGCATTAATACGCCTGCTGGAGGTCTTTTATGGGTTATACATTGACGGAGAAAATCCTGAGGGAGCACCTCGCGGATGGCTCCTACGAGCCAGGCAGAGAGATCGGCATAAAGATCGACCAGACCCTAACCCAGGACGCAACAGGCACTATGGCCTATCTTCAGTTCGAGTCCATGGGGCTTTCCGATATCGAAACCGAGCTTTCTGTAAGTTACGTTGATCATAATACCATCCAGGTGGGATTCGAAAACGCAGATGATCACGCCTACCTGGAATCTATCGCGAAGAAGTATGGCATCTACTTCTCTCGCCCAGGAAACGGCATTTGCCACCAGGTCCACCTGGAAAGGTTCGCGAGGCCCGGCAAAACCCTTCTCGGATCCGACAGCCACACACCCACCGCAGGAGGCGTGAGCTCCCTGGCCATTGGCGCAGGAGGGCTTGATGTAGCCGTTGCCATGGGAGGCGGCGCATACTACCTTACCGCTCCGCGCGTGATCAATATCCACCTTACAGGCAGGCTAAAGCCCTGGACCACAGCCAAAGACGTAGTCCTGAAGGTCCTCTCCATCCTGAGCACTAAAGGCAACGTCGGCTGCGTCTGCGAATATACCGGAGAGGGCATCGCCGCGCTGACTGTGCCAGAGAGAGCAACCATCACCAATATGGGCGCAGAGACGGGCGTGACCACGTCCATCTTCCCCAGCGATGAGCAGACGAAGCGATTCCTGGAAGCACAGGGAAGAGGCGATCAGTGGACGGCTCTGGCAGCAGACAAAGATGCAGTCTATGATCGCACCATTGAGATCGACCTGTCAGAGATCGAGCCCCTCGCTTGCGCGCCTCACAGCCCGGGAAACATAGTCCAGATCAAAGACCTCAATCTGCCCGTGGATCAGGTGATGGTCGGATCATGCACCAACTCATCTTATGTAGATCTCATGACCGTGGCGGCGATGTTAAAAGGCAAGCATCTTCCCGCCGGCGTGTCTTTGGGCATTGCGCCCGGCTCGCGACAGGTGCTGACCACCTTGGCTAGAAACGGCGCCTTGGGCGACCTCTTAGCCTTTGGTGCCAGAATCCTGGAGTCATCCTGCGGCTTTTGCATAGGCAACAGCATGTCACCGTGCACCAACTCAGTTTCCGTGCGCACCAGCAACCGTAATTTCAAAGGTAGATCCGGCACGCCCAGTGCAAATATCTACCTGACCAGCCCCGTGGTCGCCGCCGCCTCCGCCCTCACCGGCAAGCTGACTGACCCGCGAGAGCTGGGCATGGACTTTCCCAGAATTGAAATGCCAGAGCATTTTGAGATCGACGATAGCATGATCATTCCACCCCTCCCGGCATCGCAGCGGACAGAAATACAAATCTGCCGCGGCCCCAATATCGGCGAGCCTCCCGTCAACGGGCCTATGCCGGAGGATATCTCAGGACAGGTAACCATAAGGGTAGAAGATCTGGTAACCACGGACCACATCATGCCTGCCGGCTCCCGCCTCAAGTACAGGTCCAATGTTCCCAAATATTCGGAATTCGTCTTTGAGCCGCTGGATAAGGAATTTAGCAGCAGGGCATCCGCTCTTCAAGCTCAAGGCATCCATAACCTGATTGTGGCAGGTCAAAGTTACGGACAGGGCTCTTCCAGAGAGCACGCTGCTCTTTGCCCCATGTACCTGGGAGTAAAAGGCGTGATCGCCAAATCCATCGAGAGAATACATGCCGCCAATCTGGTGAACTTCGGCATAGTGCCTTTCACATTTGCCCAGGAATCGGATTGGAACAGCTTGCCGGAAAAAACTGAGGTTCGAATACCAGGCATTCGTAAGGCTCTGGAAACAGGCGAGGATAATATCACGGCCTATGCCAGAGATAAGCAGATCAGCCTGAAGATGAGCCTCTCAAAGCGCCAGAGAGCTATCCTGCTGGCAGGAGGACTATTGCCCTTCACAGTAGAAGCAAGCACAAAGCCAAGAAAAGGAAAATAGATCTGCCTGCCCGGCAGAGCTTTTCTATTTTTTATTTTTTTAAACCGCTAGCATTAGACGCTAAAGAAGGTTATTATATTTTGGGACAGCATCTTTCCTTTTGCGTCCTTGCTGGGCGTGCCAGTGTTTTCAGATATATTCAAGCTTCCACTGGTCAGGGGATATGACCAGACCTGATTGACGTCAAACTGATTGTTCACACCTCTGGTCAGGAACTGGCTGTTCCTCTCTTTAGCACTGAGAACCGGAGCGATCGCATTTGCGGAAAAACTGGTAGCAGAGAACTGCAGGGGAGTGTCAAACCTCAATGGGAAGGTATTCATCCAGAGATCCATGTTAGAAGTCCCGCTGTTGATGCTCAGATTCTGCTGGTTGGCGATATAGTTGCCCCAATAAGCCTGGACATTGGGTTCAAAGGTCGAGGAGCTGGGTGCATTGAAGAATGCAAGCTGAGTGCTGCTGTAGCCCTCACCCATGCCAATTGTCTGGGCACCGGCAAGGCCCAGGAGACAGGTTAATGCTATTAGTACTACAATCGTTTTCATATTAATACATCCTTTTTTATTCAGTTGTTATCCTCTGCTGAAAATCTGTCCCAACCTATTTATTCCTTATTGGTAAGGGAGAGATTATGCCGGACCGCTTCGAAATACTGCATAAAGACCTGGCCGGAAGGATCGGCCGGCTTTCCACTCCGCACGGCACCATCGAGACTCCCGTGCTAATGCCCGTAGTCAATCCTCATCTTCCACTCATCCCGCCGCATGAGCTGCAAAAGAGCGGCGCAGATATGATCATCACCAACAGCTACATTATTCACCAGGATCCGGAACTGAAGATACAGGCAATAGAGCGCGGGCTGCATGACCTCCTCGGCTTTTCCGGGCCGATCATGACCGACTCAGGAGCCTTCCAGCTATCTGTCTATGGAGATATCGAGGTTTCTCCCCTGCAGATTTTAAACTTTCAATTCAGCATAAAATCAGACATCTCTGTGCCCCTGGACATACCTACTCCCCCCGACGTTACAAGGGAAAGGGCCGAATCGGAGCTTAAGATAACAGAGGAGCGACTGGTGCAGGCTGCCGCCCAGGAAAGATCGGCCCTGCTCGCCTGCCCCATCCAGGGCTCAACCTATCCCGATCTCAGAGAGAAAGCAGGCAG
>JAFGNK010000014.1 GCA_016927055.1 Methanotrichaceae archaeon
AAGCTCACAGCCAATCGATCTAAAACTCCAGAATAATGGTTGCTGTTTTTATACATGTACTTTTTGTACAAGCTAAGTCTCTTGGGTTGATTGTGAGTCGAAAATAGCCATGTAGATTCAAGACCACGTAATTAAGAATTGCTGCATAAATAATTAGTGTTAGAATTGAATCATAAGAATGCAATAGAATGGGGATATAAGGGTGAAAGACATTTATAATAATAGTAATAAGGCCATAGACTTGACTCATAAAGTGTTTCTAAGTTTTTACAATAAGGATGAATGGTACAAAGATCGATTCGAAAAGATATTTAAAGATTTATTTATAAATAAATCAATTATGTTATTTCCGGCGAAATCGATACCGATAATAGCACAGATTATATAAAACGTTTGATTCATCTGAAGTATATTGAGGACTCTTCTGTACTCGTTGTCTTAGTTGGCCCAAAAACATATTGCAGAAAACATGTGGATTGGGAATATATTATAGTAATATTAACTCCGAACTCCTCAGAATAATTATGGGAATTCTATGCTTGAATTACTGCCATCCTTCCGCACCTATCTGGCCCAATATCTTCTCCAAGATTCGTGGGAATCACCGTGCTCTTGCCATCAGGATGCTTCACGACGTGGCAGCCTCCCTGCCGTGCAGGATGACAGGCAGATTCTTCCCAGGGCTTTGAAGGCAGCCCCAGCTTCAACAGGTCTCAACTTCAACGACTTGCACTCCTACAAAGCTTTCAATGGTGCTGCTGCCTTCCGTCTCCAGATAAGAGCAATATGACCTCCTTGATTCTGCTCATCGTATCGTCGAGGCTTTTGGCCTATGTATGACAATCGGGATGCTCCGGAACCGTGGCAACATAATAATCATCCTCATCCCTTCTGACCACGACATCGAACCGCATGCTGAATTATTTATGCAGAATAATCAGATGAATATATTGGTCAAAGCAAAATAGCTCCTATTCAGGAACTTCCAGCCATTTTTGCTGCACGCCCGTGCTTCCCCGCCCACGCGCGCGCGTGCAGCCGGGCCCCCACGCCCTTGGCATTGATCGAGGCATCTGTATTTCAATTTGTGGCTTTGTACTTTTATGTCATTCGATCTCATCAAACTCATATTCCTCCCACTCTCTCTCTCCCACCAGCACCTCGAACTCCGGCGGCGTGAGAATGGGAATCCGATACTTCGCTGCATCATCCAGCGCCACCCTGGGGCAGGCTGTGGACACTGCTGCCTCAGCACCCAGATTGAGCAGCCGGTCGGGCTCGATGTTGTCGAGATATACCAGAAACATCTCCAGCCCCCTGGCCTCGCCCAGGGCCTTCAGCCTCAGGGCGAGGGCCATTCTCTTCTGTCCCGGCTTCTTGGAGAGCAGAACGGCAAAACGCTTCGCCTCCCCGGCCCTGGAGATGGCCCCAAAGCGCCGACGCAGCATGGGATCGGTATCGATCTCCGCTACCTCGCCGGTAACCGGATCGGCGGTAACCACTCTCTTGCCCGTGGCCAGAGCTATGCCCAGAGGATGAAACTGCCCCGTGCCGATGAAAAGATATTCCTCCACATCCAGGGCCCTGGCTGTGCTGTAGCTGCAGCCCAAAACCTGTCCGGGATACTTAACCCGTCCCCCGGCAGGCCCGATCGCGCCCTGGATGCCATTTTTCTTGAGGCCCTCCAGCACCTGGTCGATCTTGTGCACATGCTGGGTGGTGGTGGTAACGCCCACTCTCTTAGCCTTGAGGACATTGGCCGCCTTATCTACCACATCTCTCAAGTCTTCTTTCATCCTGGCTTCCAGAAAGATGACGTTGTCAGGTCCGATCCCGATATCAGAATGGCCCAGATGGAGCATCAGATCCACTTCCTGGCAAAGCTGCATGTCCACGTCGCAGGCCCCAAAGCAGGGATCTCCCGAGATGATGACCTCGGCTCCCGTCTTCTCCTCGATCAGCTGAGCTAGGGCGGGCGTGGCCCTCTTCAGCCCCTCCGGAGCCTGCACACCCACCCGGCGACCCCCTCTCTTTTGAATAAGATCTATGGCTTTATCCAGGTCAAGATCATAGCCGGAAAAGCCGGAGCTAGAACCAGCGGTCGAGTGTGCTCTGGCCACGTTTGTAAACCTCTTCCAGCCTTCCCGCCGTCTTTTCCACTCTCTCCTGATCAAAATCCCGCTCTTCTACCAGAAAAGAGACGATCTCATCCACGCTTGGCTTTTTCATCTTGATCTCATAATCATCATTGACATCGGGATGAATGAAGAATTCCCGGATCTTTTCAAAACTCTCGATCTTCTCTTCCTGCCCGGCCAGAACAGCTTCCAAGTCCCCTTTCTCCCGGATCAGCTTCAAGGCTGTCTTTGGGCCGACCCTGGTCAGACCGGAATTGTAGTCTGTGCCGCACATGATACCGATCTCCACAAGCTGCTTTCGGCTGATGCCCAGGCGGGCCAGACCTTCTTCCAGGTGGATGATCTCGGGCTCAACATCCACGTAAATGTTCTTTCTGGGAAGCTTGCGCTTGCCGGTGATGGCCAGGTTCCTGACCACCTGAGGTGCACCGAAGAGGAGTGAATCATAGTCCTGGCTGCCCACCAATTCGACATCGCCTCTGGCGCACATGTGAGCTGCCTGCGCCTCACCTTCCGATGGAGCCTGAATAATGGGAAGCCCCATAGCTAAAATAAGCCTTCTTCCGTCCTGCAATATCTCGGAGTTGATGCGGGAGGCCGCCTGGGCGTACTTAAATCCATCCTGGCCTGTTGCCTGGGCCTCTTGCCAGGCGGCTGCCGCTTTTTCCCTAATTTCCGACCTCTCTGCTAGAGTTTCTGCCTTAAAGGAGGGGGGCTCGCCATCGAAGACAAAGGCCACTTTGACCCCGGCCTCAATGAGGTTGGTAGTGCGGTACAGCAAACCGGATAGATGCGAGGTCACCCTCCCCTGGCTGTCCATGAGTGGCGTGCCGTCCTTTTGCCGGATTATGCTCAGGAACTGGTAGAGGGTGTTGAAGGCATCAATCGCCACCCATCTGCCGGAGAGATCTTTTATCTCGATCTTCTTTCTCTGGAGCAGGTCTCCCAAATCAACTCCCATGTATTCTCTCTTGTTCTTTCTCTATGATAAATCCTCCACATCCGGGCTTACATCTGACCGGGAAATGAAGCCTGACGATCCTATAGGTCCTGATAATAATGCTTTAAATACGAGTTTGGTGGAGATATACAGTTGGAGTGTCATTTATGATTGAGATAACAAAAGCCGCAGCTGATGCAATTAAAAATAGCCTCGTAGAGGGCAAAATAATTCGCATGTTTCTGGCAGCTATTGATGCCAGTGGTGCAACCTATGGTCTTGGCATTAGTGATCCTGAAAACGATGATGTTATCTTTGAGAGTCGGGGCGTTAAAATTTACATGAGTCCAAAAGATGTTGAGCTGCTTGGCGAGACCATAATTGATTATGTGGATGATGGCGAAGAGAGGGGTTTCATCATTCGGGGTCCGGAGGACGAAATATCGGGTTGTGCTTCCTGTGGCAATGTCGAAAGCTGCGACCATGATCACAGCAGTTGCGATCATGACCACAGTGGTTGCGGTCACGATGATGACTGCGGTTGTTGCTAGCTAAGTTCGCAAATTTTTCTCATAATTTTTTTAAAAATATGTCATTTCTTGTCATCGTAATCCTTAAATATGATACGTGCTAGCATGGTACATGTTAGCATTTACGGGATGATAAGATTTGAGCGAGATTGGCAAGAGAGTTCGAATTGAAAGGATAATGGACAGAGATAGCGGGAACACAGTTATAATTCCACTGGACCACGGCATATCCGTTGGCCCCATCCAGGGATTGGTCGACCTGCCGGAGATGGTAAACAAGGTGGCAAAAGGTGGAGCCAATGCTGTTCTCCAGCAGAAGGGAATGGTTCGGCATGGACACCGCGGCTACGGCCAGGATGTCGGCCTGATTGTGCATATGAGTGCTTCTACATCACTGGGCCCTGATCCCAACAATAAGGTGCAGGTCTGTCTGGTGGAAGAGTGCCTGAAGATGGGCGCGGATGCTGTATCCGTTCACATCAACATAGGCTCTGAGACCGAATCCGATCAGCTCAGTATACTGGGCTGTGTAAGCGAGCGCTGTGACTTCTGGGGCATGCCACTCGTGGCCATGATGTACCCGCGCGGCAAAGCCATCTCTAATCCCAATGATGTGGAGGTCGTAGCCCATGCTGCCCGGGCGGGTGCAGAATTAGGTGCTGATATCATCAAGACCAACTACACCGGCGATATCGATTCCTTCCGGCGCGTGGTGGATGGCTGTCCCGTGCCTGTGGTCATAGCCGGCGGTCCCAAGACCGAGACGGACATGGAGTTCTTGCAGATGATAGACGGGGCCTTGCAGGCGGGAGCCCGTGGTGTGGCCATTGGCAGGAACGTCTTCCAGCATAGGGACCCCACGAAGATGACCATGGCCATAGCTGCCATTGTCAATAAGGGCAAGACGGCAGATGAGGCCATCAAGATCTTGGGTTGATTGCAAAAGCTCAGGCTTTTGGTAAGGTAGGGAAATGGAGACTATGTCATTCTTTTTTTTATTCTCCTTTCAATCGCGCGTCCCTTTCCTTAGTCGTTGAGGGCGATAATATTTTATTTCCCTTCAATCCCTCTGTTCTCGCCCGGAGGTTTACGGGAAGGGGAGCGCTATCCTTAAGTTCTTCTGCATTAAGTTATCTGTCTCATTGATCCGAGAGCTGAAAAGATAGTATATTTGACAATTTATCGTAATCGTAATACTGGGGTGCCTTGCATGAATGATGAAGAAAAGGAGCAGATCATCAAAGAGGAAGATGAACAAGGCAATATTCTCAGTTATCCTGTCTGGTCAAAGAAAAATGCCCCAAAGGAACGGCAGGACAGGTGGGAGGTTCCTATTTATCTCTAGTGTGTACTGGACAAGGAAAAACAGGATTTGACACTTGAATCCTGCAAAGCTAACGGAAATATTTTATGTTTATAATTATAATACATTGCCCAGGGAATAAAAATGAGCCTAAATTCGACCGCTTTGCTGGTTCAGGAAATCATGCAGGACTATGCCCGTCTGGCCGGACTTGAACCAGCCGATGCTCATCCCCGACGCTATCTCTGAACGGATGCCTTCGCGGTCTGCAACTATCTCGAACTCTTCGGACGGATCGGTGACGAACATCATTTGGATCTGAGCTTATCTCTGGTCGATCAGGTGCATCGCACCCTCGGCCGGCATCGCGACGACGATCCCAGGCGCGGCTGGATCAGCGGCCTTGAAAGTCGGGAGGCTGAGCAGCATCCAACCGCCGGGGCCTTCGGATCGGAAAGCAGCTTGGAGAGCGCAGACCTGAAGAGCAGCCCAATGAGCGTCTGGAATGGGATCAGGATGGCCAATACTATCATTACCTGACGAAATGGATGCATGCGCTCAACTGTGTTAGCCAGGTCAAAAGAGATCCGACCTATATTCGCTGGGCCATTGAACTTGCCCAAACGGCGCATGCCAGGTTCAAATGCTATTCGCAAGCAGGCGGCCAAAAGAGAATGTACTGGAAGATGAGCATCGATCTTACTTATCCTCTGGTTTCATCAATGGGCCAGCACGATCCTCTGGGCGTAGGCGGTCTTCTCTTTGATGGCTCAAGAATTGCACAATTGATGATAAAGAGCAACCTGCTGCATGCAGGCCCAGACCTGCTGGAAACCGTCGTGCAGTCCGCCCTGCTTGGCATGAAATCCTTTGCCAGGGGTGGGGAACTGGAGTATCCTGCCGATCACCGCCTGGCCTTCCGTGAACTGGTGCTGTCTATCGGTCTGTCAGCGGTTAGCAATCTGTTGCAATGGATCGAAGAGAATGCACCCGGCAGATTTCTCATGATCTAAGCTAAAACTCTCCAAGTGTGAACTGATCCTGGAGCTGGATCTCTTTGGACTGGTGTTCTATGGAGAGCATGTCCATGAGGAGGAAGGCATTTCTTACCGATTTGGCCCGGGCATGATTGTTGAAGTACACTTTCACTTTTGCGGCTTTTAATTCCGCCTCCTTGATGTGAGGCACCCAGGTCTCAAGTTGTTCCTTCTTGTAGAGGTAGTCGTATCTATCCAGCCTGTGGTCGCCCTCTTTCTCTCCTCTATACCAGATATCATAGTTTCGGCCATGGAAACGCAAGTAAGCGTGATCTGCAGTCTGCTCTAGCCCTACGTGAAGGCCGGGGCCATCGATTAAAACATTGGCAACATTCCTATCCTTCAGTGCCTGCAAGGCTGCTGGATCGATCTCTTTTTTGCCCCCGTCCAGCCAGCTTCGGTGTCTGAACTCCACGGCATACCTGTATTTTTCATGGGAAACGCCGTCCAGCAGGTCTATCAGATTGCCAAGAGCCGGGCCATCTTTTTTGAAGTAAGGCGAGAGCTGCAGCAGAATGCTGCCCAGAAGACCGGCATCATCCAGGGGCTTGACGCAGGTCTTCTCAAAAGAAGCCGCCCAGAAGATTGCCCTCTCCGGATTTCCTTCGACGAGTGCTTTATGGGTGACGAGCTGGGGCACCTTGACCGAATATTCGAAGCCTTCCAGGTCCCTGGCCTTCTTTATCCAGGACTGGACCTGCAGCTCACCAGGGGGGCGGTAGAAAGTGCTGTTGATCTCCACAGTCTTGAAGTACCTTGCGTAGTAGGAGAACCAATCTCCCTTCTTTTTGGCCAGATTCATGGGATAGAATCGGCCCACCCAATCATCATAAGACCAGCCGCTGCAGCCTACCAGGATCGTCATTGCACCTCTCCTATTCATATCCATTTTCAATCAAGCATCCGGGCCAAGAGCTTCAAGATACTCCAGCACTGCCAGGACATAGGCACAGTGGGACCACATGAGGGGAAGGACCGACCGGAAGGTGCCATCGTCGGCGATTTGTTCCGGCATAAGACCGGTGGAATAAGTATGGTCGGCGCACCATTGAATAAGCTTCAAGGCCAAATTGGCCTTTCGGAGTGCGATATGCCATTGTGCCAGCCAGAGTGTGCAGATGATCCAGCTGTTCATATATCCCTGGTAAGAGTCGTGCATATAGCGAGCAATGCCGCCTGATGGGCGCATCAGCTCTTTCTCTATGGCCTGCATGGTGCTGATAATCCTGGGATCGTCGGCAGGCAATATGCTGAAATACCAAACAGCAAAGGCGGAGGCGTCAAGGGCGGAATCGGTTAGGGATCGTTTGAACCGACCCAGGCCATCGTCGAAAAGCTCAGGTATGGCACTTTTAACGATAGCCGCAGCCTGTCCCCACCTTTCGTATTTCTCGTCATGTCCAAGCACCTTGGCGATTTCAGATGCGCTGTGCAGGCCGGCATAGACAATACTGGCGCTATAGGTATGCGTGCCTTTCCTCTCTTCCCATAGGTCAAAGCTTGCCGCCGGCAAGCCCGTGCTTTTATCGATGTTGCTTGCCAGGTAATCGGCAGCCGGGTTTACCAGGGATGAAAAATAGCGTCCCAGTGTCCAGACATCTTTAGAGACCTGCCAATTGTGATACAAGGCGTAAAGGGGCAGGCCGGTCTCATCGATCTGGATCATGGGCACCGGGTGCCAGGTGCTGCCAAAATCGCCGGCCGGCGTGTATTTATGAAGAAAATATCCCCTTTCTGTTATAGTTTTAGATAAGAAGTCAAAGATCTCTTTGCTGAGGTGATGATACCTGGCTCTGTCTAAAGCTATAGCCGCCCAGGCAGCATCTCTGGGCCAGCAGTAGGTATAAAGATCTGCTCCAAACTGTTTTATCTCCGAGTCGCAGGAGGCGATCACAGATCCTTTCAGGTCCATGTGGGCGACTGTGGTCATCAGGCTGCGGAAAAAAATCTGCCTTATCTTTTCCGGAAGCAGGCTAAGATTCTTGCATTGCTGGAGGGTGGTTATCCTTTCGATGAATGATTTCCAGAAATTGAAGCTGAGCTGGTATGCATTGCTCATTTTCTCTTCTTTTTTTCTTTTGTGGCTATTTATCACCTGGCGATAGCTCTTTCCTATCACCATCCACATGTGAATTCTTTGGAACTGGCCGGGCAGAAGGCGGGGAACCGTCCAGCTCAGAGTTGAGTCTATGGAGCCGTGAGCGACGATATTGCCGCTCAAAAGCCCGTCCTCCTCCATGTCTTTCCAGGTGCCCTGCAGGCCTCTCCATCCGGCAATTCCCACAGCATATTGATCAAATTGAGGAACGCTGCCATGAAGGATATAGCGGTCCCGCTTGTAGTGGATCAGGACATCTCTATCAATAACCGCCGTCTCACTGATCTTGTTCTCCAGAATGTTGTAGTTCTGATTGGAAAAGAGCCTGAGATCCCTGGGATACTCGGAGCGATTTTTGACTTCAAATACCCTGCAAAAATAATTGGAGGAAGGATGGATTGCATCCCATACCAAAACCTGCAATCCCAGCCAGGGATTATCAAATATGCTCTCGCCTATGTTGGATGGATGAAAATGAGTGGTTGCTTGTCCGGTTTCATCTTCCCCAGGAACTGCAGTTCTATTTAAGTTCTTGAAGAAATCGTCTTTAAAATCCGATTTGTATCTCTGCTGGATATTCCAGTCGTCCAGCCAGCTGAATATGTGATTGTTCTGATCGTAGATGCCTGCCCGTATGAGGTTGCAGTGGTCCTCAAGTCCAACATGAGGATAGTAAATGTCCCGGATGATCCCCCTATCATCCTCGCATATCAGTATCCTTCCATTTCCAAATATCAGGGGCCTCATCTGGCATCCTCTTCTGGTGAGAATAGTAGTTGTGGCTACTTGTATGGTTAATATACACTACCAATGACGTCGAGCTAAATAAATTTGCCTAAAAGAGAGAATGGCTCGTTGCCTTGAGCATCTGTTAATTATATGAAAAATCAAGATCTAAAGTGCAAAAAAAAAGAAGTTTACGCTTCCGCTTCTCCCATCAGCCTATCCACCAGCCATCCCGGCTCGAACTTCACCAGATCGGGATAGGTCTGGCCCACGCCCAAAAAGAGCACAGGCTTGCCGGTGATGTAGGCTATAGAAATCGCGGAGCCGCCCTTGGCGTCGGCGTCCGTCTTGGTGAGGATCGATCCGCCGATGGGCACCGACTCGTTGAAGAGGCGCGCCCTCTCCACGGCATCGTTGCCGGCTATGGCTTCATCTACGAAGATGAGCAGATCGGGCTTGGTCACCCGCACGATCTTTCTCATCTGATCCATGAGATTGATGTTGGTGTGCAGCCTTCCGGCCGTGTCCGCCAGCACGACATCCTTGTTGTGCGCCTTGGCGTACTCGATGGAGTCAAAGATCACAGCAGCCGGATCGCCGCCAGTCTTGTGCTTGACGACCTTGAGGCCCAGGTTATTTCCATGCACCTCCAGCTGCTCAATGGCTCCGGCCCGAAAGGTGTCGCCAGCGGCTAAGACCACGGAGTAGCTCTGGTTCATCAGATACCTGGCCACCTTGGCGATGCTGGTCGTCTTTCCTGTGCCGTTTACACCTACGAAAAGAATCTTGACGGGCTTTTCTTTGGTCTTGATATATTCGTCAAAGTCCAGATAGTTCCTGGAAAGAATCGTTAGGAGTGCATTTCGGAGGGACTGCTCGGCTATGGCGCCTGTGTCCGCGCCGATCTTCTTCTTCTTTCCCACCAGGTCGCTCTTGACTTCTCTGACAATCTCTTCTGCCACGGGCAGAGCCACATCGCTCTCCATGAGGGCCATTTCCAGGGCCCACATGGGCTCCTCCAGATCCTTCTCTTCCAGGATTACTTCCTGCTCAAATATCAGGCTCTTGGCCTTTTCCAGGAAGGAGAATCTGTTCTTGGGCTTGCTGTTGGCTTCGCCATTTTTGGCAGGACTTGTTGGGGGCGCACTGGAAGGGGAAGCACTGGACAGAGAGGACGGCTTTTGGCCTATATTTTGGCCTACATTCTTCTCGGCCGGAGGGCTAATTGCTTTGGAATTGGCCTCCTGGCCCTTTCCATTCTTTTCGAGCTTTTCATCCTTCTTTCCGGCCATCTTCTCGGCTAAGGAGACCTTCTCCGCGATCTTGGAGGAGAGAGCCTCTTTGAAGCCCGAGAGCTTCTCCTTGAAGCGACTAAACAACCCCTTCGCTCCCTGGGCCGTGCTGATGCTGATGAGCGCTCTCTTCAAATTGCTGCATTATGGCCTGGATCTTCTGCATCTCTTGATCGATCTTGGCAAGAATTTCATTGAGCTTTTTAGATCCCTCAAGAACTTCCGCCTTGCGAACCTTCAGAATTTCCTTGGCCTCGGTTGCGGTCTTTTCGATGCTCACGCCCGCACCCACATTCAAGACTACTTTCTCCTTAGAGGCGAGACTTCCGTGGATGAATGACCCAGATCCGATGGGGACGAGAATCTCCTGTCCGACTTCTGCTGTGTTCAGGGCCTCTACTGCAACCAGTGCTCTCTCCAGGCCTTCCGCCGTGAGCTGCGTCAGATTCAGCTGCTGCACGATGCCTTCAGCCTGGGCCTGATACTGCTGATATGCGGCCAGGAGCCTTCTGACCTCCTCCTCGCCTCCAGGAGCGCTACTCAACCGTCTTCACCTCGTCTATCTTGATAAGGGCCCTCTTCAGGCCATGTTCGCTTCCCATGAGGGAATAGACTTTATTTACGGCATTTTTCTCGTTCTGGCTCGCTACAACCTTGCTGAAGGTAAGCCAGGTCTTGCCGACAAGTCCTCCCTTATACTGTCCTTTGATTTCGAAATTGATCACTATTCCACCCCTACTCTTTTCAACAATCACTGGAATCAACAATTCCAGGAATTAAGCCCATGCAATCAAACCAGGAAACCTAGTGCGTCTTCGATGCGCCCCAGCTCCGGGCCAGAGGTCTCTATTCCGGCGAAGTAACCCTGGCTGTTGGCCAGTATTCCTGAGCCCACCAGCGGTGAGCCGAGGTTCACTGTGCCCACGTCCACAGGCAGCTTGAATAGCTCCTCTAAGACCGCTATCTCTTCCTTGGAGATTCGCGGGTGCACGAGGAGACCTTTATTGGTTGCTACGCCTGCCATTCCCACGGTCTTCAGGCCACCGATAGTGCCTTTCTCCACCTTCACGCCTAGAGTCTGCTCTACCGTTTCGCAGGCCTTGCTAGAGAGCTCCGGATGGACCAGGGCAGCGCTGTCGTTGACCAAAATCACATTGCCTGTGGCATTGATCCTGGCCGGCAGTCTTGCGACCCGGCCGTGTTCGCGAAGAATTTGCAGTTCCTCATTGCCGGCATGATGGGTAACCACGAAGCCATTGCTGTTAGCTGCGACCAGGGACCCCAAGACGGAGCCTACTCCGGCCATTACCTGTATAGCCGGCACTTTCAGCCCGGCCTCTAGAATTTTTCGATCGTCCTCGCCCACTTCATGTGGCACGAGTACAACCTTATCCGTGCATTTGGCAAATACACCGAGAAGGCTGCTTCCTGCTATCTTCAATCGCTTATCTGTCACCAGCAAACTCCGCCTCAACCCCGCCGTCTTCGAACTTGACCGCGCGCACCCTTACGCGCCGGGGAGGCTTCATATCGCCTCTGGCCCAGATGACTTCGCTTAGGCCTGTGTCGATCTTCACATTCTTCTCTTCCACTTTCATATGCCGGGCGAGGTAGCTTCTAACCTCAGTCATAGCCCGGTTGGACCTTTTGTAAATGGGGGCGCTCTTGACCTTACCCAGGGGTATGGTGTAAACTCTTTCTGTGTCCGCCATGTCTATCTCTCTAAGCTGCTTCTTCTCCAATGTCGTCTCTTGGGATGAGTGACTACGCGCCTCATGGTCTTGACAATGACCCAGGAGGGCACCCTACGATTCTGATTGAACGCCTTGGCAAGCCTGATCTTCTTGCCTTTTAATTTCTTGGACAAATCTCTTCCTCCGGATAACTCTGGTGTGCGTATGATTGGAGGGGAAGATCCCCTCGATCTTAGCCTGGCCGTACCTCTCTGCTAGCGCATATCTCAGGCCCACCTCGAAGTCCGAGGCGGGATACCTCTCGGATAGCTCTTCCTCGAAGTCCAAATAGCGCGAGGCCATGGCCCGGATGGTCTTCTGACCCAGGCCCGCCAGGGGTCTTAAGTATTGCATGTGCAACCGGTCTTCCAGGCTTCGGATAGCGCTAAAACCCATTTTGGGTGCGCGATCATCCCGCCTCGTCCCGTCCGCCACAAATTCACACTCTTTGGCTATAGTTTCTACTGCAATAGGATGAACATAATTCAGAGCATCATTGGGATAGCCCGTGGCCAGCAGTAACTCCAGGGCCCTCTCCAGGACTCCCGTTTCAAAGACCACCCTCCTGTGGGGATGGCCCAGCTCTAAAGCAGCATCAGCCGCTCTTGTCCAGGTATCATCGTGGCCGAAGCTGAAGGTGACAAGCTCTATTTCATCGAAGAATGGTTCGAGAAGAAGAGCCGCCAGGCTGCTATCTTTTCCGCCGGAAAATAAGACTGCAACCTTCATAAATTGCCTACGGCCGTTTTATCTCCTGGTTATGGTGATGTCTCTCTTCTTAGGCTGGGCCTGCTTGAGGATCGCCTTGAGCTGCTCGTCTGTGATCGCGCCCCTCAGTCTGCCGCTCTGAGCAAGCATGATTAGCTGGCCTTCAATCTGAGAGACGAACTCCGGCTTGGTCATGCGTATCGCATTGAGCCGTTCTCGGGCTTCGGGAGTGAGGATGGTTCTCATCAAGGATGCCTTTTTGGCCTCCATCTCCTGCTGGGCCTGCTCTTGCTGAGCAGCAGCCATCTGCGAATCCATCTGCTGTTTTTGGATCTGCTCCATCCTCTTTTGTCTCAAATCTGCAAGCTCATCATCAGCCATACTTTCCTAACCTCGCCTAAGCTCTATGCCGAATCAACGGCAGGTTCCGCTGCAGGTGCAGCCGAGCCTTGCGTCTCGTTTCTTACTTTATGGGCTACGCCATCGAGGTATGCCTGTCCCGCGGGGGTCATTTGGCGTCCCTTCTTCAGCTTTCTTACGTAGCCGGCCTTCTCCAATTGCTGCAGGGACTCTCTTACCACTGACCCGCTGCCCTTGGCAAAGAATCCTGTAGCTACACCCCTGCGGTGCTTTCCGCCGTAGAAGCTTCTAAGGCGGGAAACGCCCACCGGGCCGTCGATATATATCCTGCGCAGTACTGATGCGCACCGCACAAACCACCAGTCGGGGTTGGTGGGCGGCATCTCCCTATTTACCCCAGTCTTGGCAAACTCAGCCCACTCCGGGGGCTGAACCTTGCCCGCTGCCTTTAGCTCCTGGGCCACGGCAGCAATCAAGTCATGGGGAGGTACGTCGTAAACAGTTGTCAAATCCTTCAATCCTCCAAATGATAAGGAACAAACCACAACCCTTACGCAGAAACAAGTATAAATGCTTTTTC
>JAFGNK010000126.1 GCA_016927055.1 Methanotrichaceae archaeon
AGAATAGAAATAACTCAGGAGGCCTATATGGGCCTTGAGGCTGAGGCAGTCTTGCAGGGCAAAACCCTCAAGAAGCTGGCATCCGACCTTATATTAAGGAGCATATCGGCAAAGGCCTTAAGATTCGTGCAGCAAAGCAGCAAACCCCGTTATGGCGAAGAGGCGGAGGGGCAAGAAGAAGCCGTTGCCAGCAGTTCTTATCGCCCCAGGATATCAGAGAATGCACAGGCCATACAGCAGATAAAGGATCTCTGGTCCATAAATCCCAGGCCGTCACAGCGAGAGATTGCCAAGATAATTAACTATCCTGCTTCATCCACCAAATATCAAATTAGAAGTATGCTGGAAAAGGGCGAGCTAAAAGAGTGATTTTCCTATTTCTTGATGCATTTTACATAGATCCTGTAGCCAAGGAGATTGAGCCTGGGTCGTATGGGCAGGACCCGTTCCTCCAGAATGCTGGAGAGTTTTTCCTGTAAAAAGTATGGATCAACTAAAGGGCGCCAGCGGCTTAAAAATAGGTAGCCCTGGCATGGTTTGAAGTCGAAGCCGCGGTAGGAAAGGACCGCAAAGCCTGCTTTCTCCAGTGCTTTTTGAAACTCCCCAGGCGAGACGTATTCAGGGGGGGTAATCGGTTCCCGGAAGAGATGCTTTCTGATCAGGGTATAGTGGGAGGTGCGGGAAAAGAAGTCCACCACCAGTACTCCTTTTGGCTTTAAAACGCGATAGAATTCCTGCAACGCTTTTGCTGCTGCCTGGGTGTTGGGAAGGCATGTCAAAACGCCGCTGCTTACTACCCGATCGAAGGACCGGTCCTGGAAAGGCAGGCTGGTCACAGAGCCCTGCAAGAAACCGGCCCCACCATCGCCCCTTGCTCGATTAGCCGCCCTGCTCAGCATGTTGCCGGAGAAATCCATGCCGATGATCTGCAAGGCCGGGCTCTTGGCCTTTGCTTTGCCCTTTTCATTCTTTAGGGCCCGGAGTAGCAGGTTTCCATTGCCGCATCCTGCATCCAAAACCCGTCCCTGCGCCCCGGAAAAGCAGAACCTTGAGGCCTCTTCTTCGAAATCCCCCATGATCTTCAATATGAAATCAGGTGTTTCGTCCGGCAGGTCGCGTGCCAGTTTGAGATCGATCTCGTCTCCGCATCGTTTCTGTCGCTCCCAGAATTCCTGCTCCTCCTTTTGAGGGCTCTTTATGCTTGAGAAATTCAGCTCTTCCACCCGTTGCATCCCTCTTTTTGCTGACCCAGGTGATGTGCTGCACAAGGTGGTATTAATAGCTTGGGGGGATTTGATATAAATGCTTGAAAATTAAATATCTAGAATAGGGCGTGGGAAATGTATTTAAGAATGTGCAGGCAATTTATGACAGATGTCGGAGAAGAAAGAACCAGAAATTAAGGGAAAATCGGCAGGAGAGGGGTGGCAGTCCTGGTGTGAACCGAAATTGGTGATTCCAATAGTGAGTTCAATATTGCTTCTGGTTTTAGGGCAATTAACCAATACTTTCGTTGATATAAAATACGGGCCTGAAGACTCTGCCGATTTTATCGTAATTACCGAGCCACCTGGGGGGGAATTATTTGCCAATGACGACTACATAAATATAAATGTTAGCGTAGAAAATCGCCATAACTTTGTCTGTCCATATGATCGCTCGGTTTATTTGAGACTCAAAACAATGGATAGCGTGACGCTTATTCCTAATAAAGAAAAATATAACATCCCACCATTCACTAGGAATTTAACTCTATATGTGAATCGTTCTAAATTAAATGGATCTGAAAAAGAAATAAAGATAACAATTGAAGGCATAGGTGGCGATGGCAAAGAACGTTCTGCCACATACGTATTAAATGTTTACCAAACTGCTCCAGATAATAATTATAGGGCAAGGCCAAAGGGCGTTGCTCCAAAAGAAGATAGCATTAAGCCAACAAGCTAAAAAAAAATTAGTCCAATCGCAAGCTTGGGTTTTCATCCCGGCTGGCAAATTACTTTATGTAGTTAATGTCGTCCAGGTAAATTTTGGCCGCTTTATCACCCATATCCGTAACCCAGCAGAAACCGCCAATGACCCTGCTCAGATCTAGGCCACTTAGATCAATTTCGTATTTCTCCCAATCTTTTTTTAAGATTTTAGGGCCCGTTGATCTTGGCGGCTGAATCGAGTCTTTATTCGCCTCACCGGCATCTACGCCACCAACCATAAACTCAGCCTCTTCTCCACCTACCTCTCCCCGGGCAAAGAAAGTCACAGATTTGTAACCCTCGACATTTTTGCCGGGCAGCTCTCCCCAATTGGAGGACGGAAATAGCCAGTAGATGCCCACCCATGCGCCTTCGGATCCATTTGCAGGATAATCGATCCGTATACACGGGCCACGCTCTGGGTCGGAGTAAGTATCGCTGAACTTTATGCCTTCATAGTCCCCTATCCAGCCAGAGGGTGTGAAGCCGAGTTCAGAGATTTCCGTCGCACTCGAAGGAATCAGTCCACCTGCAATTATTATACCCAATACCATCAAGCCGAAAATCACAATTCTCGAAGATTTTTTCAAGCAAGGTCACCTTTAGCGGTTTAGCGTTTGTATCTATAAAAACAATGCGAAACTGGGGCAAGTTGGTCAAAAAATCTCCCGCCTTTCAGTGGGTAGTTGGCTGTAGGCTCTTAAGCGACCTCATGGAACAGGTCGCATAAGTTAAGTCTATAAAATATGAATGCCTTAAAATTCTGGTTGATGGTCAGATCATTTATCAGGTCAACGGTCTGACCCCGGCAGGGTGATACGCATGCATAATTCGAAGGCCAGGCCAAAAGAGGTCGCTGCCAGAGCAGTTGAGATTATGGAAGACATGATCTCTGCTATCAAAACGGCAGCGGAGCAATTAGCCATCGGCCAGCCCCTCAACATGATCTCGACAGGCAATTATCAGCTCTATCAGGCATTTGGGAAGGATGGCCAGGAAGGAGCCATTATTTGCGTAGTTGCTTTTGAGGAATATTTCGGCATCCTCGACAGCGCCGCTTCAGAGCTGGGCCTGAACCTGGAAGAGCAGGCAAAGCTTCAGATAACACTGCCTGAGGCGGAGTTTGGGGAGGATATGGTCACAGGTGGCTTTGAAAATTATAAGGGCATATCTGTAGAGCATCATAACGAGTGCCTGGAGGAGCTGATGGTGGCGGTCTGCTCTCTATTAAAAGAGCGCGGCCTGGCGGTGGCCTGCGTGCCCGATGAGGATGTGCTCTTTTATATGCCGTTGGGCCGGGGTTAATCCGGGCGTGCATTTATGAGCAGGGCGGATTTATGATATCAGGCGCTTTTGCCATGGGGGCATACTTTGTAGTCTTCGTCATGGTGCATAGCCTCCTGGCCGATCCCGGATTCAAGAGCCTGGCGAGGAGCGCGCTTGGCAAAACATTTGACCGCTGGCAGCGGCTGGCTTATAATCTGCTCGCCCTGCTCATGATTCTGCCTTTCTTCTTCATTATGATCTTCCTGCCGGACAGAACGCTTTACGTTATCCCCGCACCCTGGAGCTGGCTGATGGCAGGAGGCCAGCTCTTGGCAGCTTTAGCGCTGCTGCAGACAACTCGCCAGACGGGCGTCTCCTATTTCCTGGGCCTGTCCCAATTGCGTAAAGAGAGCGTAGCGGCTAGGGGTAAGCTTGCAAGCGGAGAGGGCAGGCTGGTGAAGGACGGCTTTTACTGCCACATCAGAAATCCTCTTTTCTTCTTTGCCACTGTTTTCATCTGGCTTTTCCCTTTCATGACCGAGAATCTGCTGGCCTTCAACATTCTGACCACGATCTACTTTTACATCGGTGCCCGGCACGAGGAGAGATCGCTGAGAGAGGAGTTCGGAGAGGAGTATGAGGAGTACAAAAAGAGAGTGCCCATGTTCCTGCCGAGATTGCGGTGCCAGGGCAAATGTGCCCGGGAAAATATGAAAATCTCCAAATAGAAGGGCAAAAAAAGGCGGATAAAATGATAGATAACATTTTAAAGCTTTCAGAAAAGAAAAAAGATTGCGGGCAGAAAAATCCGGCATCCTTGCGGGGTATTCTCGTCCCGGTCGTGCTCACGGCAGCTCTCATATTCTGCATTGCACCCTCGCCGGCTGCTGAAAGCGGTGCCCCCATTCCTCCGGAGAAGTTCTCCGATGATTACTACAAGGTCTACGGTACGCCTGATCTGACCGTCTCCCTGGAGCAGGCCCGCGTCTATCAAGGTGAGCAGACCTCGCTTTTTCTTACCCTGACCAACCGGGGAAGGATAACCTCTTTCCAGGTCAACGAGGAACCCGCTGCCAACAAAAGAGAGGAGATCCTCGCCGCGCAGCGCGAGCAAGAGCTGGAAAAGCAGAGAACCATTGCCCAGGATGTCTCGATTCGCCTCCTGGCGGAAAACGAGAGCGCCATAGACATAAAACGCGCCGTGGCCTTTCCCGGTAACATTAGGGAGGGCCAGACCTCCACCCGGCTGGAGTTTCCCCTGGAAGCCTACAAGAATGCCCGCCCCGGCCAATACCGGCTTTTTGCCATCGCCAATTACACCTACCAGAGAGATGTGGCTGTGAAAGGGGATGAAGACCGCCCTGAGAGTCCGGATGTGTTCTACTGGTACGATAGCCTCGGCCAGGCCATTCCCATAACCCTTACCGTGGAGCGGAGAAGCGACGTGCAGTTCGCGATCCTGGATGTCAGCCCCTTTGCCCTGGCGGCGGGGTCTCAGGACAACGTCATTGAGATCGGCATCAAAAATGTAGGAAGTGACACGGCCAGAGATCTGGTGGCCCGCCTCCGGCCGGAGAGCGGCCTTTATGTGAGCGTGGACGAGTCACCCATCCCGGCTTTGCTGCCGGGGCAGGAGGCGGAGCTGATCTTCAAGCTGGATGTCTCCAAGGATGCCGTGCCTGGCAAGAGATATCAGCTTCGCGTTCTCTTTGAGTTTTCCGATAGCTACCGGGATGACCTTTCCGACTGGGAAAATGCCTATCTAATAATCGAGCCGCAGAGCACAGGCCGTTCATGGGCGGCCGTCCTTCTCCTGGTTGTGCTGGCCGCAGGCCTGATCGTAATAATCAAGAGACGGGGCAAGAGCTGAGGTTCAATGGCAGGGAGGGGTACTGGGTTGGGAACGCAGGCGGCGATATCTGCTCGAGGCGTGACTAAGAGCTTCGGGCGGCTGCAGGTGCTGGATAACCTTGACTTGGACATACCCTCGGGCGTGACCTACTGCCTGCTGGGGCCAAACGGCTCGGGCAAGACCACCTTCATTCGCGCCATCGTGCGGCTGCTGCGCCTGGATGGAGGAGAGATGAAAGTCCTTGGCCGCCCCGTCTCTGAGGTTAATGAGATCTATTCTCAGATCGGCTACATGACCCAGCATAAAGCCCTCTATCCCGACCTGACGGTGCAGGAGAATATGGAGTTTTATGCCGGTCTCTACGGCCTTGCCAAGCAGAAGCGAGTGGAGAGGATAGAGGAGCTTCTCAGAATGGTCGACCTCTTGGAGCACCGCGGCCGTCTGGCCGGGGCGCTCTCCGGCGGCATGTACCAGAGGCTCTCTTTGGCCTGCACCCTCATCCACGAGCCCGAGCTGCTATTGCTGGATGAGCCCACCGTGGGTGTCGATCCACGTCTTCGCCAGACCTTCTGGGACTACTTCGATCGCCTGGCTGGGGAAGGAAAGACGGTGCTTATCACTACCCATATCATGGATGAGGCGGAAAAATGTCAGAGGGTGGGCTACATGCGGGCGGGAAGGATGGCTGCCCAGGGAAGTCCGGAGGAGATATTGCGCCTGGCTGGCCTGAAGCCCGTCTTGCGGCTCTGGCTGGCTGAGCCGGAGAAGGACGCCGCTCTTCTTCGAGCCGAGGGCTATGAAATTGATATCGATGATGGTGTCGTGCAGGTTCGCCTGGAGAGCCATGCCCTCATCAAAGAGATCCTGGCGGCCGTCTCGCCTCTGGACATGAGGCTGGCCGAGCCCAGGCTGGAAGAGGCATTCCTGCGTCTCTCGGAGGCGGCATGAGCCTTTCCTTTGGCCGCACAGGTGTGGTGGCCCTGCGCGTCATTCGCCAGCTCAAAAGGGACCGGCGCACCATCGGCCTGATCGTCTTCGCCCCCATCGTGCTCATGATCCTCTTCGGCTATGCTCTCTCCGGAGATATGAGCGGCGTGGCTCTGGGTCTGGTGGACGGGGGCGGCCACGCTGCCTTGCGGGCGCACCTCGAGTCGATAAAGGACTTCAATATTCTTTACCTGGGCTCGGAGTCGGATGCCGAGAAGCTGATATCTGAAGGAAGGCTGGACGGTGCCGTGCTGCTGTCGCCGGGCCTGGTGCAGGTTCTATTGGATGCCAGCAGCCTGCAGATATCGGGGGCCATTGCTGGGGCTGTGCAGGTGGGGACGAGCCGGGAGCAGGCTAGCCTGGTGGCAGCAAGCCCGCGAGAGGGAACGGAAAAGGAAATTCCAATAATCACGCGCTACATATTCGGCTACGACCTGGAGATGATGGACACGGTGGGCCCAGCCATACTGGGCCTGGTGGTCTTCTTCTTCACCTTCATCAACGCCGCCATCGCTTTCATCCGGGAGAGATCGCAAGGAACCCTGGAGAAGTTCATGGTCTCGCCCCTCAGCCGGGTGGAGATGATATCCGGCTATGTCCTGGGTTTCTCCCTCTTCACTCTGCTGCAATCGGCCACCACCCTCTTTGTGGTCACCTTTGGCTTTGGGGTGCCCCTGCGGGGCAGTGCCCTCACCGCCCTGGCAGTGGTCCTACTCCTGGGTGCGGGAGCTTTAGTCCTGGGCTCCTTCTTCTCCAACTTTGCCCGTAGTGAGTTTCAGGTGGTGCAGTTCATACCCCTCATCATCACGCCTCAGATCGTCCTCTGCGGAATCTGGTGGCCCCTGCAATCTGTGCCCGAGTTCATCCGCCCCTTCTCCTACATCCTCCCCCTCACCTACGCCGCCCATGCCCTGCGTGCCGTGATGCTTAAAGGGGCTGGCATCGGTGATATCCTCTATCCAGACCTGCTGGCCCTGGGCATATTCTTTCTGATCTTCTTTGCTGCGGCGACGCTCATGCTGCGAAGAGAGGTGGGATGAAGACCAGAACATGTGTGACGAAACCACAGAGCCGAGAGAGGCATCGAGAACGAAAAAATGCGGCGTTAGGTCTGCGAAAAGGCTCAGGTCAGCTTGCTCTTCACCTTGGCGTAAAATCCGTCTCTGCCCACCTTCACAAACCTGGCCGGGGTCTTGGCCTTGCTTATGA
>JAFGNK010000015.1 GCA_016927055.1 Methanotrichaceae archaeon
AAGCTCACAAAGGATGCACAAAGCGACTAAACTTGCAGATGGAAACTGCAGTAACCTCAGGTTAGCCACTGGAAATGGCGAAGAGCCAAAAAACTTTACGAATACCTGGGTGTAGAAGAAATCTTCAAACGGGCCAGAGAACATTGGAGTGGCTGAAATTCAGGGTTCGGCAGAGATCCAGTACAGCTAGGCAGAAATAAGCCAATGTTCTAACTTCGCGGCTTCGCGTGAAACCGGACTCGTTGAATCGATGCTAGTGCGATGAACTGGTGGCCGTCCGGGATAAATAAAATAAAACGATTTTTCAAAAAATCAATACAAAAGAATATAATTTTAATGCCCAAACCCGGACTCGAACCGGGGACATTCAGATCTTCAGTCTGACGCTCTCCCAACTGAGCTACTTGGGCTAAATGGGCCCGACGCGATTCGAACGCGTGACCTCCGCCATGTCAAGGCGACGTCATAACCAGCTAGACCACGGGCCCGCAGCACCTTTCCTATCGCCTTCTCGCAGATAAAGGCTTCGGTCTGACTTGATATGGGGCGAAACAAGGTTCCCCGCCGCTTCCGGTGGATGAAGCACTAGGCCCCATATTCTCCGTGCCTCTGACCTCTGTGGTTTCGTCGGATATGCCTAATGATAATAAAATCCGTGGTTTGTGGAATCTAACCATAGAGACAGAGAAGGCACAGAGCAAAAAGGAAATCCGATTGGGTAAAAAAAAAAGCCAGCCGGACCCAGCGCCCGGGCCCGCCCGCCTCTCTCAGCCCATTCTTTAGGTGTAGTAGACCTCTTTGTGATACTCATCCAGTGCTTTGATGGTTATCTCATCTGTCTTGGCCATGAGAACTGCATCTGCTGCCGCCTGGGCCGCCTGGATGGTGGTGATGTAGGGGATGTGATAATCCACCGCAGCTCTCCGAATCTGCACGCCGTCCTTGACCGACTGCTTGGTGGTGGGCGTGTTGATGATCAGCTTGACCTCGCCGATCTTGACGTAGTCCAGGACATTGGGGCTTCCGTTGTAGATCTTATTCACCCTAACCACAGGCAAGCCCGAGCGGCGCAGATACTGGGCCGTGCTATCCGTGGCAATGATGGAAAGCCCTGCTTCATGCAGCTTCTTGGCCGCCACCGCTACAGCCGCTTTGTCCTCATCCTTGACGGAGATGAAGACCATACCCTCCAGGGGCAACGGATTGTCTGCGGACAGCTCTGCCTTGAAGAAGGCCAGGCCCAGCTTGTAGTCTATGCCCATGACCTCGCCCGTAGACCTCATCTCCGGCCCCAGCAGAACATCTGCGCCGGGTAATTTGTCGAAGGGCAAGAGCACCTCCTTGACGGAGACATAAGGCGTCTTGGGCTCACCGAGGAAGCCCTGCTCGCGAAGGGACTTTCCGATCATGACATTGGCGGCGATCTTGGCCAGAGGCAGACCGACGGCTTTGGAGACGAAGGGTATGGTGCGGCTGGACCGCGGATTGGCCTCCAGCACATAAACCACGCCATCTTTGTAGGCCATCTGCAGGTTCACAATTCCTACCACATTAAGGCCTAAAGCGATCCTGCGCACATAATCTCGCACCACTTCTAAAACCACACCCGGAAGGGTCTGAGGCGGAATCATGCAGGCGCTGTCGCCCGAGTGTATGCCTGCTTCCTCGATGTGCTCCATGATGGCGCCGATCAGAACATCCGTGCCGTCACAGACTGCGTCCACATCGATCTCTATAGCGTTTTGCAGGAAATCGTCGATAAGAACGGGATGCTCATGGGAGACACGCACCGCCTCGCGCATGTAGACCTCCAGGCCCGCCTCATCGTAGACGATCTCCATGGCCCGGCCTCCCAGAACGTAGCTGGGTCTCACCAGTACCGGATAGCCGATCCTGGCCGCTACCGTCTTGGCTTCGGCAGGAGAGAAGGCAATGCCCGCACTGGGCTGAGGGATGTTCAACCGGTCCATGAGAGCATTGAACCTCTCCCTGTCCTCGGCCAGATCAATGCTGTCCGGGCTGGTGCCCAGGATCTTTGTCTTCAGGCCGCGCCTGGCGATCTCCTTTTCCAGAGGGATGGCCAGGTTTATGGCCGTCTGCCCGCCGAACTGCACCAGCACACCGTAGGGCTGCTCCTTCTCGAGGATGTTCATGACATCCTCTAAGGTAACAGGCTCGAAGAAGAGCTTGTCCGAGGTGTCGTAATCGGTGGAGACGGTTTCCGGATTGTTGTTGACGATGTGCGCCTCGATGCCCTGCTCGCGTAGCGCCATCACGGCATGAACTGTGCAGTAGTCAAACTCGATGCCCTGGCCGATGCGAATAGGGCCCGAGCCCAAGATCAGAACCTTCTTTTTGTCTGAGGGCACCAGCTCGCACTGTGTGTCGTAGGTGGAGTAGTAGTAAGGCGTCTTGGCCTCAAACTCGGCGGCACAGGTGTCCACCATCTTATAAGTGGGAATGATGCCTTGCAAGATACGCATATCTGTTATTTCTTCCCGGCTCTTTCCCACGATGCGGGCTATCTGGTCATCGGTAAAGCCGGTGCGCTTGGCCTTCCTTAGCGTCTCGGCATTCAGCTCCGCTTTTATCTCCTCTTCCATGGCAATGATGTTCTCAATGCGGTAGAGGAAGTAGGGTTCAATGCCGGTGATCTTGGAGATCTCCTCAGAGGTCATGCCCCTCTTCAAGGCCAGGTAGATAGCAAAGAGCCTGTTATCTGTGGGATTTTCCAGGAGGCTCTTTATCTCCTCATCCGTCCAGGTGGTGTACTTTCCTGCGTACCCCAGCTCTTTATCGATATCCAGAGAACGAATGGCCTTCATGAGAGACTCCTCGTAGCTCCTTCCTATGGCCATGACCTCGCCGGTGGATTTCATGGCCGTGGTGAGAGTCTTGTTGGCCTTGACGAACTTGTCGAAAGGCCAGCGAGGTATCTTGGTCACCACATAGTCCACGGTGGGCTCGAAGGAGGCGGGCGTCTCTTTGGTCACATCGTTTCTGATCTCGTCGAGTGTCATGCCGATGGCGATTTTGGCGGTGACCCGGGCAATTGGGTAGCCAGTGGCCTTGGAGGCCAGGGCCGAAGATCGGGAGACACGGGGATTGACCTCTATGACCCGGTACTCTCCGTTCTTGACCGCGAACTGGATGTTGCAGCCGCCCTCAATTCCTAAAGCGCGGATGATGTTGATGGCGGAGCTTCGCAGCATCTGTATATCTTTATCGCACAGGGTCTGAATAGGCGTGACTACAATGGACTCGCCCGTGTGAATGCCCATGGGGTCCATGTTCTCCATGTTGCAGATGGTGATGCAGGTATTGTTCGAGTCTCTCATCACCTCGTACTCCAGCTCAATCCAGCCCCCTACGCTCTCCTCCAGCAGGACCTGGCTGATCCGGGACCTCTTCAGCCCCAGCTCGCAGATGGAGAGCAGCTCTTCGCGAGTCTTGGCAATGCCTCCACCCGAGCCGCCTAATGTGTAGGCGGGCCGGACTACCAGCGGCAGCCCCAGCTCCGCCATGACCGCCAGAGCCTCCTGCAAGGTGTTGACAGCTTTGCTCTTCGGCACCGGCTCGCCCACCCTCTCCATAGCCTTCTTGAAGAGGTCGCGATCCTCTGCCTCTCGAATGGACCTTACGGACGTGCCCAAAACCTCGACATTAAATTTCTCTAAAACGCCCATCTCCGCCAGCTCGGATGTGAGGTTCAGGCCTGTCTGGCCGCCGATGCCGGCAATAATTCCGTCCGGCCTCTCCTTTTCGATGATCTTGGCCAAAATCTCCGGCACCAAAGGCTCAATGTAGACCTTATCTGCGGTGTCCGGATCGGTCATGATGGTGGCCGGATTGGAGTTGACCAGGACTACCTCGATTCCCTCCTCACGTAGCGATTTGCAGGCCTGTGAGCCGGAGAAGTCAAATTCAGCGGCCTGTCCAATCTGAATAGGCCCCGAGCCGATGAGAAGAACCTTATGAATATCGTTTCTCTTGGGCATCTCTATCGCCTCCCGGCAACGCCTGTCCGGCCATTCATTATTCTCAATACAGATCCGAAGAAGGGGTCTTCAGTGCAGAGCGGTCCGGGATTGGCTTCGGGGTGGTACTGGACCGCCAGAACATTGAGCTTGTCGCTCTTTATGCCTTCCACAGTGCCGTCGTTGGCATTGAGCTGAGTGATTTCCAGGTCAGTGCCTTCTACCGAATCCGGGACCACGGCAAAGTTGTGATTCTGTGAGGTGATATAGACGATCTTCTTTTCCAGGTCTTTGACAGGCTGATTGCCTCCATGGTGGCCGAACTTGAGCTTGAAGGTCTGGGCACCCAGGGCCAGGGAAATGACCTGATGTCCCAGGCATATTCCAAAGACGGGAATCTGTCCGGCAAAGTGCTTGACGGCAGAGATGGCCTCTTTGGCTCTCTCGGGATCTCCAGGTCCATTGGAGACGAAGAGGGCCTGAGGCCTTGCTGCTTCGATCTCGGAGATGCTGGCATGAGCGGGAAGCACGGTTATGTCGAATCCGCGGCAAGAGAGGCTCTTTAGAATATTCCTCTTAATGCCTAAATCCAGCACCGCCATGCGAGGGCCCTGGCCCTCGATGCTATAGGGAGCTTTGCATGTCACATCCCCCAGAAGATCCAGTGCGGAGATATCCGCCTGGGACCTGGCCATTGCCACCACATCCAGGTCTTGCACATCTCTCTTTTCACCAACTGCGAGCGTTGCCCTCATCACGCCAAGCTCTCTTACCTTTAAAGTGATCATGCGGGTATCGACGCCGCATAGTCCCGGTTTGTCTTCATCAATAAGGAACTGGTTGAGCGTTTTTGCATGGCGATGATGTGTTGGCCGGTCCCAGTACTCCCGGCTGACCATGGCGCGCGGCCACATCCTGTCAGATTGAAAATCCTCACCGCTTATGCCGTAGTTACCCTGCAAAGGATATGTGAACATGAGCATCTGTCCGTGGTAAGAGGGGTCTGTTAATGCTTCCTCATATCCGGACATAACGGTAGTAAAGACCAGTTCACCCGAAACCACGCCGGGCGCACCAAAACCGGTACCTTCCACCCTCGTACCGTCTTCTAACCCTAAGACCCCAATCATAGTATCGGCAACACAAGAAGCTAAGTCACCTAAATACATTTCGATGCAGGGAAATGACCTCTGGCAATTTGCTGGGGTCTTGTAGAATCATCATCTTTTTTAAGCTGGAGACCTAACTTCGCATGCATGGAAGTTAAAGTGCAGACTTTGAAAGGTCCAGATTTCAAGCAGGTCTATGCCATCGGCGCGATCGGTGGACACAGCCCCTACGACTTTCGCATCGCCTTTTACAACGACTCGCCGAAGACTCTGGTCGAAGGCGACAAGAGCGTGACGGTCATGGAGAGAAAGATCGACATAGAGATCATTCTCTCACCCCTGGCGGCCAAGGAATTGGCCAACTGGCTGACCGAGCACATCAAGGACTACGAGAAGGTCTTCGGAGAGGTCAAGAGGCCCGGAACAGGATCCCAGGGTTCCGCCAATGCTGCGAAAAGCAGCGAGCCGGCCGCTATTCAGGGATATATGTAAAGCATATATGAGGCGACGATGAACAACAAAGAGAAGATACTGCTACACAGAGGCATGGATAAGGTCAGGCAGAAGAAGTTTGAGGAGGCTTTAGAGATCTTCGAGCGAGTGCTGGATATGAACCAGGATATCCCGGAAGTCTGGAACAACATGGCAGTGGCGCTCTATGGCTTGGACCGCCTGGAAGAGGCCCTGCAAAGCTACGATCGATGCCTGACCTTGGATCCTGAAAATATTGATGCTCTGAGAAACAAAGGCTTTTTGCTGAGAAACCAGAAAAAGCTAGAAGAGGCACTGGAGGTCTATGACATCGTGCTCCAGAAGGGAGGCGATGCCTATGACATGGAATCCACGGCCGCAGTGCTCACAGCACTAGGGCGGCTTGAGGAGGCTTTGAATTGCCTGTACCTGGCCAGGGATGCATTGCCTTTGGAGCGCTTAGAGGATGAGATTGGGATGGTAAAGGTCCTCATGGAGAAGAAAGGCATCCCAATTCCGCAGAGAGAAACGCCAGATATGGCCACCCAGGAGATGAACCTTCAGGGGAAAGAGTGATATCATTAGGAAGATAATTAATGTAAGGTTGCGGTTGCTTTCTGCATCTTAAAGCATAAAGGAGGACACAGTCCTGAAAGGCTTCATAATGATTAACGTTGAGCCGGGAACGGAAAAAGCAGTCCACGATTGTCTGGCGGGCATCAAGGGTATTCAAGAGGTTGTGCCGGTCTACGGAGAGCGAGACTTCATTGCCATAGCCGACGTGGAGGGCATATCCGACCTCAATCGAGCTGTGCTGAGCGTGAGGGAGATCAATGGAGTGACTTATACTCAGACGATCCTTGGTATGGAGCTGAAGTTTTAGAGATTGATGCCTTCTTTTAAAAATTCCGGCTCGCTTGCCTCCCTTTATCTGGCAGTCTTCGTTGCCGTCCTAGGGTTCTCTCTTATTGCGCCCTTTTTCCCTCGCTATGTCATGGATCTGGGTGCATCTTACAGCATGCTTGGATTTATCGTCTCTATCTACGGGGCGGTGCAGCTTCTCACCCAGATACCCATGGGCCGCCTCTCCGACCAGGTGGGACGAAAAAAGATCATGCTCTTAGGTCTTGCCACCTTCACAATTCTGCCGCCTCTTTATATCTATGCACAGAGCGTTCATTCTCTTCTCTTCATCCGAGCACTGGGTGGTGTTGGGGCATCAGCCGTCTGGCCCATTGCCATGGCACTGATCGTCGATCAGGCCGAAGCAAAAAACAGAGGCGCAGCCATGGGTTTATACAACGCTGCATTCTTCTCAGCTTTAGCCTTGGGCCCGCTGCTGGGTGGAGCGCTCTACGACCTCATGGGCTTAAATGCACCTTTTTATTTGTGGACTATTCTGGGAACGGCATCGTTTTTCATAGTCCATCTTAAGGTTACTGAGCCGGAGAAGATAAAGGTGCAGATAGGGCTGGCAGCGCCCAGGGGAAAGGAAGCGCTCATCGCCCCCGGCTATCGGCTCACATTTCTGGCCTGCTCCTCCGTCGTCCTCTGGACAGGTGTAGTGGGCGGCTTCAACTTCACCATGCTGCCCAGTTTCGCGGCAGGTCTTGGCTTTAATGCTACGGATGTGGGGATAATCTACCTGGTTTATGGAGGCTGCACCGCTCTTTTCAACATCTACTTTGGCCGCCAGGCCGACAGGGGAACAAGGAAAAAGCTCATCTTCGCTGGTTGCCTGGCAGGGGCCATCAGTTTCGCTTTCCTTCCTCTGGCAAGTACCATGATCCCTGTCGCATTCCTTTTCGCCGGCCTGGGGATGGGGCTGGGCATGGCAAGCCCGGCAGCTGCGGCGCTAATCGCTGACACCACCTGCGTTGCCCGGAGGGGGGAGGTTTACGGCATATTCAATACCGCCCGCATGGCGGGAGTAGTAACAGGGCCGCTTATTGCGGGATTGACGGCGGATCTGCATGGAGTTATGGGTGCGGTCTATGCCTTCACAATATTGGCTATAGTCATAACCCTGGGAACTCTGATCGTCCGAGAGTCTGATGAACTAATTAAAACAAATAAAAAATAAATTAAAAATTGAATGTATCGGAACCTTCTGTCCGCCATTCTCCTAAAGCACTCCCGGAGTGTTTAAGGTGCCCCAGGAACCTTCCTGACCGATCCTGAGTGAGGATTTGCTCTGTGCATACTTCAGGTTATTCTCCAGATGTCCGCCGAATGTTACCGGGATGGGAGACAACGATCCAGGACTCTTGCTGCCGATTTGGACGGTATTGGTATTGTTGCTGAGCTTAACGGGGATCGCATTGGTGTAGAAGCTCTGGCCCAGGAGAGGGAAATAGGGGGAGTCTATTATTTCCAGAATCGATATGTCAGCAGGTTTGAAGGAGGCTGCCTTCGCAGGGTAGCTCATCTGGAAGAACATGGGGTCATCGTAAAGCCACATCTGTGTCAGGCCGGTGCCTGCCAGCATAAGGAGCACAGCTACAGCAATTGTGTATTTCATCATAGATTCTCCCCCTGACATTGGTTGGATTTAAGGCTATCTCCTTTCCTGATTTCTCGTCCCCCCTTTCCTCCTTTGTATGCGTGTCTATCAAGGTGTTTGCCAATAGCCATTGTAATAAACTCTCACAGACGAGCTGGACCTGGCGATATCAAGCGTTTTAGGCAGATCCCCATGAGTGCCAATCCACCACACACTTGTCGGGTATTTCCAGGCAAAATATGGCTGATAGTAATAGTAGGGCTCTGCATAGCTCCTGGGATAATACCAGAAAGTCTCGCTATACTTCGGCCAGGTGCTGTATCTTGGCGGAGTATAACTGTAGGCAGGAGAATCGTATGTGTAATACGGGTAATATTGATAATACGGCGAAATAAAATTGCCATAGCTATAGATAGGCCATACCCCCATCCAGTCCCGATCTGCCCCATCATTGATTGATTCCTCTGCACCCGCGAAGCAGGTTATGAAGAGAAAGATAAGAAACAAGGCCATTGCGATTTTTGTCATACCCAATCCCATCACTAATTGATCTCGGAATAATATAAAACTTTCCAGTTGTCAAGCGAATAGCAATCAAGCAGATTAAAAAAGATATGAGATGGACCGGACCTTTCTGCTCCATCTCAATTGTATCCTTCCAGTCGATGCGCTAAGCTTCACTTATCATGAATTCCCTCACCTGGATTTTCCTATGACAATTACATTCTTGCTCACCAGATTTAGCAACTCAAAGTCCTGACCTACCGCACTGTCATAAGCAGTTACCGGGGCGTGCTTGCCGTCTCTGGCGTAGACAAAAACCCTGTAGCGGCCGGCATTAGTGGGAGCATTGCTCCAGGTCCACTGGTTCTTCGTCGACCAATCCTGCACCACCTTCCAGGCACCTCCCGTGGTAGGGCCCCTCAGCCAGAACTGATAGAGTATGGGATCATTATTGGCATCAGTGGCGATTGCAGTCCATTTCACTGATGTTCCTGCACTCTGCGGGCTGGGCTTGTCGGGGCTTAGAACCGTCAACCTGGGCGGCTCATTGGGTGTGAGCAGATATGGGGCACCCAAAGCGCTATCATAACTGGTTACAGGATTATGCTTTCCGTCCCGGGCGTAGACATAGACCGTATAAGCCCCACCATCGCTGCCGGAATTGGTCCAGGTCCACTGGTTGTTTATCGACCAATCCTGCACTACCTTCCAAGCATTGCTTGTGGAGGGACCCTTCAGCCAGAACCGGTAGAGTATCGGATCTTTATTGGCATCGGACGCTTTTGCAGTCCATTTCACTGCCGTTCCTGCACTCTGCGGGCTATTCTTGTCAGACGTCAGAGCCGTCAGCTTGGGCGGCTCATTGGGTGTGAGAAGATACGGTGATCCCAGTGCGCTGTCGTAACCGGTTGCAGGATTATGCTTTCCGTCCCGGGCGTAGACATAGACTGTATAAGCCCCGCCATCGTTGCCGGAACTGGCCCATGTCCACTGGTTCTTTGTCGACCAATCCTGCACTACCTTCCAGGCGCCTCCGGTTGAAGGGCCCTTCAGCCAGAATTTGTAGAATACCGGCTCTCTATCCGGATCAGAGGCTACTGCCATCCACTTCACAGGCGTACCGGCAACCTGTGAGCCGGGCTTGTCCGGCTTGAGGGAGATAAGAGCAGGCGGCTGGTTAGGCCGGAGCACTGTAAACAGAGCACCCGCATCGTCATCCCATCCGGATGGGCTGGAATGCAATCCGTCTCTCACCTGCACCTGAATCTCGCTTGTTCCTGCATCCGCAGGCGAGGTGGGCCATATCCATGTCGGGTCTGTGGACCAGTCCCGTGCCAGCCTCCAGAATCCTCCTGTCGCAGGTCCCTTTACCCAGTACCTGTAGAACACAGAGTTGCCCTCCGGGTCCATGGCTGATGCTCTCCACCAGATTGTAGCCCCTATTGGCTGCGGGCTGTTCACATTGCTGGAGAGACCGGTGATAACCGGCGGCCGGTTCAGGTTGATGATGGAGTAGGCGGCTATTTCATAGTCGTCAGAGCCACCCGGTCCGGCATGACTGCCATCCCGAACAGCCACCAGCACCTGGCTGTAGCCGACATCCATGGGATTTGTTCTCCAGGTCCAGCGGTTGTTCTTGCCCCAGCCCGTCTGATCAATCCAGAATCCATTCGTAGAAGGCCCGCGCAGATAGAACTTGTACTGCAGGGGATTGCCCTCCGGATCAGAGGCCAGCGCTGTCCACCTAATCCAGCTTCCCACAAACTGAGGAGCGGGCCGATCAGAGTAAAGCACATTGACTCTTGGCGGCAAGTTAGCGACCGTCAGCTTATAGGTGATCGCCTTCTTGGCATCAAAGCCATTCGGATCGGAATGCAGTCCGTCCCTAACCCAGACCTCAACCTGATAGTCGCCTGGCACATATCCTATAGTGCTCCAGGCCCAGAAGGCACTTGCCGTGTAGCCTGTGTCGGCCCGAACCTGGCTGCTTGGCGAGGGGCCCCGGATGACGAATCTGTACTGCAAAGGATTGTTTTCCGGGTCAGTTGCCGTAGCAGTCAAGGCTATGGACTGGCCCACTCTTTGCGGGCTGCCTGGATTTGCCGTCAGGGTAAGGATGGTGGGTGGCAGGTTA
>JAFGNK010000016.1 GCA_016927055.1 Methanotrichaceae archaeon
AAGCTCACAAAGGACGCACAAAGCGACTAAACTTGCAGATGGAAACTACAGTAACCTCAGGTTAGCCACTGGAAATGGCGAAGAGCCAAGAAGGATTATTCTATCCATGTCTGATGCTAAATCGAGCAACCTCTTTTTCTGCGACCGGTCGAGCCCTTGCAAGCCATTCACAGAGAATAATTCAGCCTAATTGAATATCAATAGATCGCTGGATCCTTTTTTATTTGGAGGAAACGAATTTGAGAAAGAAGAACCGAGAATGAAAAACCTTGATGAAAACCTTATTGCAAAGATGAGGCAAAGAAGGCTGCAATGCAAAAGGCTAGATAAACCTCCGCCCGCTCAGTCTCTCTGTCGCGCAATCCAGGATAAATTCCGGCTGCAAAGCCAACATGTCACCATTAATCGCTAAATCCAGCCATCTGGCCAGCATTACAGCCAGTTCTCTTTTCTGGACCGGTTTGGCAATGAAATCGTTCATTCCTGCCTGAATGCATCTCTCTCGATCTCCTTGCATGGCAAGGGCTGTCATGGCGATGATGGGAATTCCAGGATTTAAGGCACCTGAACCATCCTGGCGGATGCAGCGAGTGGCCTCAAAACCGTCCATCTCGGGCATTTGGCAGTCCATCAGCACCAGATCATAGGGAATGGTCTTAAGCGCATTGACGGCCTCCTCACCATTAGCCACCACATGCCCATGGAGCCCCATCTTTCTCAGCATAGCCTGTGTCACCTTCTGGTTTAGGGGATTGTCCTCCGCCACCAGAATTCGGATCTTGCGTCTGCCCTTTTCAGGAAGGCAAGCTCAGGCGGCGGAGACTTCTGCAGCACCCTCGCCAAATCGGCCAGGTTGATCTGGCCCTGACAACTGAACTTTGAGGTCCCCACTTTTAAAGCCCTCATCTTGCTTTTCAAACACGACTGTAAACCAGAAGGTGGATCCTTTGCCCTCCTTGCTTTCTACGCCGATCTGCCCTCCCATCAGTTCCGCCAGCTGCTTGGAGATGGCCAGCCCCAGACCAGTTCCCCCGTATTTGCGCTTGGTGGAGACGTCTGCCTGTGTGAAAGGGGTGAAAAGAATATCCCGCCGGTCTGCTGGGATACCGATTCCTGTGTCACTAACGCAGAAGCGAAGGGTCGCATTTCTTTCATCTTCACTGTCCAGGCCGGCATGAATCACGATCTCACCTCGCGCAGTAAACTTCACGGCATTAGCTCCCTGGGCTTTGCTCTCTTGCATAGCTTGCCTGGCTTCCCACACAGCTTCCTCGGCTTGATTGCGGTCTTTGATATCATTGCCCATGATTGTAACTAATGAATAGTTCGGAATTATATACCTCTTTCGGAAGATCTTTCCAGGATTTAGCCTTCGTCTCTTTTCTTTTACCTCATGCTCAGGATAGATTCCTGCAGCTTTACTGATGGTCATTTTCAGATCCAGTCGCTTGTCGAAGAACGGCTGCAAATGTTGAGATAATTTACCATTCCATTATTAGAATTTTTGACCCTGTGCATCTTACGGACCCGAAATGGTGCCAAGATAACTCTATCTTATTTGATTTCTTAATTTTTCTTTCTAAAAAATAGTCCTGCAAAATCGTTCAATTCAATAAATTAGTCCTATAAATAGTAGGAGCAATAATACAATAAGCATTAGTTATGCCCGTAAACACTAAGCGGATAAGAACTTTGGTAAAAATAGGGCAGAAGAAAGGCCCCGTGGTCTACTGGATGAGCCGCGATCAGCGTGTTAACGACAACTGGGCGCTTCTTTATGCCCAGGAACTGGCCCAAAAACACAACTGCCCTCTGGTAGTGGCCTTTTGCCTGGTTTCTGAGTTTCTGGGAGCCGTGAGCCGGCAGTACCGTTTCATGCTACAGGGTTTAAAAGAGGTAGAAAAGAACCTGTTGGATCTGAATATTCCTTTTTTTCTTCTTCGGGGAGATCCTGGCAAAGAGATGGCATGCTTTCTGAGCGAAATGGGTGCCGGAGCCCTGGTCTCCGATTTTTCCCCACTGCGTCAGAGCCAGCAATGGAAGAGTGCGGTTGCCGTCCAGATCGAAATTCCCTTTTATGAGGTAGATGCCCACAATATCATTCCTTGCTGGTTTGCCTCGCAAAAACAAGAGTGGGCCGCCTATAGCTTTCGTCCCAAGATCCACCGTCTTCTCTCCGAGTTTCTGGACGAATTCCCGGCCCTGCAAAAGAGCCAAAAAAGCAATTCCCTCTTTGGGAATGGTGTTAAAGAGAATGACTGGCAGGCGGCAAAAAGAAGCATCAGAACTGATGATGATATCGATGCTTTTCCTGATGCAAATCGGATCCTGCCAGGAGAGGCGGCCGCTATAAAGCTACTAATCAATTTCCTGGAGCATAATCTGGCAAGTTACGAAACAAAAAGAAATGATCCCAACAAGGGCGGCCAGTCCGGCCTTTCTCCCTATCTGCACTTCGGCCAGATCTCTTCTCAGCGTGTCGCCCAGGAGGTTTTGAGGAGCATGAAGGAGGCCGGCGCATTTTTGGAAGAGCTTATCGTGCGAAAAGAATTATCTGACAATTTCTGCTACTATAGCCGGCATTACGATGATATGCAGAGCTTTCCGGCCTGGGCAAGGGCGAGCTTAAGCGAGCATGAAAAGGACAGAAGGGAATACCTCTATACTCTGCAAGAGCTGGAGCGGGCCCGCACTCATGACGATCTGTGGAATGCAGCCTCGCAGGAGATGCTTCTCACGGGAAAGATGCACGGCTACATGAGGATGTACTGGGCCAAGAAGATCCTGGAGTGGACACCGTCGCCCGCGGCGGCGCTGCAGGCTGCCATCTACCTCAACGACCGTTATGAGCTGGACGGCAGAGATCCAAACGGCTATGTGGGAATTGCCTGGAGCTTAGGAGGCGTTCATGATCGGGCCTGGAAGGAAAGGCCGATCTTCGGCAAGGTGCGCTACATGAGCTACAACGGCGCAAAAAGCAAATTCGATGTGCAGGCCTACATAAACACCTGGAATTCTGCATTAGAGCTAAATACACAGCGGGAATAACCAATAATGTAGACCGAAACTATGATTCTGCAATTTAGAGGTCTGGAGTCTCTTTCATGAATGGAAATAATGTTTCGCCCGGCATCTGGTATTATGGCCTGGCCGTGCTGATAATAGTCATAGGCTTTGCCGCATTTGCCGGATTCATTTACTTCGGAATTTCTGACGCAGAGAGCAGGTTGCAACAGATTGTAGCTCCGGCAAGTGCTGAATTGTTTCTCTCGGAGCCGGGTGAATACCTCATCTTCTACGAGGAGCACAGCTACCTCGATGGCAAGTTCTACAGCACCGGCGAACAAATACCGGGTCTGGAAATCAGCGTGCGGGAAAAAGACATAGGCGTCGATTTGGTCACCTATCCGGCAAAAAGCAGCTTCAACTATACCCTGGACAATCGCAGTGGCCGGGCCATCCTGGCTTTCAGAGCACCGCGTGCAGGGACCTATCAGTTTATTACATCGTATTCAGAGGGATTTGGGCCCGAGGTCGTACTGGCCGTAGGAAAAGGAATGGTTGAAGGCTTATTATCATCAGTTATGATCTCCCTGGCAGCACTCTTCGGCTCCATAGGGATTGCTGTTGTAATTTCCTTTGTTACTTACCGGAAAAGAAAAAAAGCCCTTTTTAAGCTTGAAGAAGAAGAGAGGTTAATGAAGGGCAGTTTTTAACTGTTTGACCATTCTTCCGCCCATGCTCCAAGCATCCCCTACATAGTCGCCGACTCTCCAATAGCGATTGTCTGGCATGCTTAAAAGCAATGGGTCCATCTTCTTAATGTCAAGCTTTCCCTCGGAAAAGCAGGCCTCATCGGCATAGGAATTTATGATCTCACCTATGAAGAGGTCATTTGTGGGCAGCTCATGAATATCAGTGAGCTTGCATTCCAGAGAAAGAGGACAGCTCTCTATCATAGGCGCCGTTTTTAGCTCGCCGTAAAAGACGGCAAAGAGATTTGATTTATCAGTCTCTTTTCCTGAGACCTGCCCGCAACAGTCGACAAGCTCAGCCATGTTTGTTCCCGGAAAGTTAACGCTAAAGCTTTGGCATTCTTTAATACCTCTGGCCGTGTGATGCAGCTTGTTCAGGCTAATTGCAAGCATTGGTGGCGAGCCATTCACCCTGCAAATCCAGGCTACCGTTAAAAAGTTCGGCTTTTCCTCAACACTTGCGCCAACTACAGCTACTGGCATTGGGTAGATTGAAACATTCTTCCCCAGATTTACTTTTTTCATTATTTCCACCTTCCATTGATATTTTCCTTCTTATGCACCGGATAAAAATAAGATCTGATCAACAAATTTTCTTCAGTAAGGAATTTCTTCAATTCCAGAGCCAGGCCAGTCCCTTTTTTCCTTTTTTTCCAAGATCTTTATCCGCGATTACGCGATTATTCTCCTACCATCCGTTGTAGTGCACCCTCTCTTCCTTGTATCTCTTGGGGACATCAGGAGCTTCATTTGGGTGTCCCAACGCCACCAGGGCAAATGGAGTTATCTCCTCTGGCAGGCACAGACGCCTCTGAAAACCCTCTACCCGGTCCTTCATGGGATAGATTCCCGCCCAGACGGCGCCAAGTCCCAGGGCGTGCGCGGCCAGCAAGAGATTCTCTACCGCAGCTGAGCAGTCCTGTACCCAGAATCCGGGGTATTTTTCTAGAGATGAGTCGCTGCAGACCAAGATCGCCACAGGCGCCTGCCGGCACATGGAAGCAGTGGCACAAATTCTTGGTATCTCATCGAGAAACTTGCGATCATCCAGTACAATGAACTGCCAGGGCTGCTCGTTTCCGGCGGAAGGCGCAAACATAGCCGCTTCCAGGAGCTCTCTTACGATCTCGCTGGTGATAGGTTTATCCAAAAATTTTCTTATGCTTCGCCGAGTCTTTATTGCTTGTAGGGTTTCCATCGAAAATACCTTCAATTTAATTCGATTCGATAGTTATGGCATTGATCTTATAAATCTGTGCTGCCCTTCAGTTAGTCTTCAGTTGATAAATAGATACACAGAGAAACGCCATCTGTTGGTAGATAGAAATACAGATAACGGCTTTAAGTCAGTAGGTCGAAATATTGAGAAAGAAGATTAATGCAGAAGTTAGCAAGCTCCTGCCTTTTTTTCGTGACAATTCTTTAACAATAGTTATCAGCAGGACACATTCGAAGCTTCGGATAAACTTAAGTAGCATTATGCCAGGATTGGTACCGAATCAACCTTACATTACAGTGAATTTATGGGGCATGATATATTTGGCACCTTTTATCGAGATACGGGATCTGACAGTTCGATTCGGTGATGTTGTAGCTCTTCGCAATATTAATCTGGTTATAGAAGAGGGCGAATCAGTAGGGATCTTAGGTAGGAGCGGTTGTGGCAAGAGCGTCTTGATGCATGTCCTGCGCGGGGTAGAATCATTTCCTGGCATGAGTGGGAGCGTGATTTTCCACGTGGTCAGATGTGAGAAATGCCGCCATGTAGAGCCGCCCAGCCATGCTGGGGAAACGTGCAGGTGTGGCGGAGTTCTGAGGCCAATAGAAGCCGATTTTGCGGCACTGGATATAAACGATCCTGTTCGGCGCGACGTAGTAAAAAGGATTGCCATCATGTTGCAGAGGACCTTTGCTCTCTATGGCGATGAGCGTGTGATAACAAATGTTATGCGGGCTGTGGAAGAGAAGGGTGACACCATGAGTATTCACCACGCAGCTGACCTTTTGGATGAGGTAAATCTGTCCCACAGGCTGATGCATGTAGCCAGAGAGCTATCTGGTGGAGAGAAGCAGCGCGTCGTCCTGGCCCGTCAGCTCGCTAAATCTCCCATGGTCCTCTTGGCGGATGAGCCGACAGGAACCCTCGACCCGGCCACGGCTAAAGTTGTGCATGAATCCATCAAGCGCGCCGTCAAGGACTTCAAGATGACCCTGATCATCACCAGCCATTGGGAAGATGTCATGGTCGAACTCACCGATAGAGCCATATTGCTGGATAGCGGAGAGATAAAGGCAGAAGGCAAGCCGAAAGACATCGCAGCTCAGTTCCTGGCCATGGCCGGAACGCTGGGCAAGCGTGAAGATGTTGAAATAGGAGCGCCAATAATCAAAGCTAACAGCCTGGCAAAGAGGTATATAAGCATCGACCGGGGTGTGGTGAAGGCCGTGGACAATGTCAGTCTGGAAGTAAATGAGGGTGAGATCTTTGGCCTGGTTGGAGTCTCCGGAGGCGGCAAAACCACCCTTTCCAAGATGGTAAGCGGCATTATCACACCTACTGGTGGCAGCATCTCGGTGCGGGTAGGAGACGACTGGGTGGACATGACAGTACTCGGATCCAATGGTCGCGGGCGCGCCACCAAATACATCGGCATTCTCCACCAGGAGTATACCCTTTACCCCTCCCGAAGCGTCATTGAGAACCTGACGGAGGCCATTGGCCTCTCTCTGCCTTTTGAGCTGGCGGAGAGGAAAGCCATACACACCCTGGAGACAGTGGGATTCACGGAGGAGCAGGCAGAAGCGGTCCTGGTCAAGATGCCAGATGAGCTTTCTGAGGGAGAGAGGCATCGCGTGGCCATGGCACAGGTATTGATAAAGGAGCCGAGGATAGTAATCCTGGACGAACCTACGGGAACTATGGATGCCATTACCAAGATTGAGGTTACGAGGTCCATCCTCAATGCTCGCCAGGAGCTGGGAGAGACATTCGTCATTGTCAGCCACGACATGGACTTCGTAAAAAATATATGCGACCGAGCCTTGCTTATGCGCAATGGACAGGCGATTTTCTCCGGTCTTCCCAGTGAAGTTTTAGCCAGGATCACAGAAGAGGAAGAGAAGGAGTTGCTGGGGAGTTAATTTGAGGGTCTTCGTTGATGGCAGAGAGATTGAGCTATTGCCCAGGGCGCAGCTTGTCGATGCCCTGGGCAAGGCTGGCGCCAATCCAGCAGCCGGCACAATAGTCGGTGTGGTCAAAGGCCGGGGCGAGAAGTCCAGCCAGACCAACTCCTATTGGCTCAATACCACCAAGGGCAAACTGAGAATTGAGCTTTTGGAAAATGATCTGCAGAAGATCTGGCACGAAAACATAGACAAGATACCGGGATCAACAGTTAGATGGGCCTCAGCAGACGGCATAGCCTTCGGGCCATTTGCTTCCACCCTTTCTTTTGGACGTGATGCCAATGAATACAGCCGTTGGGAGGTTGTGCTTGGTGCAGCCGGGTTTGATGCAGAGAACACTCAGATCATATTCGTCAGGAGGAGGCATACGTCAGCCTATGGCACACCCAAGGATGGTGGGGTGCTAGGACACGTTGTGGGTGGAAAAAACACTCTGGATCGGCTGCAAACAGGCGACGAAATACAGGGTATCGAGCCCATTGTAGAATGGCAGGACATAACTTCGAAGCAGGCCACAGAGGATCTGACTTTGCCATTAGAAGATGGAATGGAGATTTTCACAGCTGTCTCGGCAGAGCTCATTGAAGATGCACCAATAGGCGCGGAATTTTTCCTGGCCCTGACAAGAGATGTCACTTTTAAGGTCGATTCTGTCACCAGTTCCTACATATCATCAGATCTGCTCTTGAAAGAGCCCATAGTCTTCGAGCACCGTGAACCTCGCCTGGAAGGGGTGGTGACGGTAAGAACTAGCGGGCGAGGTCTGGGCAGGGTCTTTATTTATAAGCAAGACCGCACCTCGAATCCCGGGCACTCTGTCGTGGCAAGAGTCACTGCAGGAATGGATATGATAAAGCTGGCCGGTCCTGGACAGTTGGTAACGATAAGGGTGAAGCCGGAACGCATCATGCTCATGGGCAGCAGCCTGAAAGATGCCCTGCTGCAGATGCAAGCTCTTGGCATAGAGGCAGAGGTGGATGGCTACGAGGGTGAGGATGCCGTTGTTGTAAAGCAGGAGCCGAGAGCGACGATGGACATTTTGAAGCACAAGAAAGTGCTCCTTTCTTCCATGCCTTCCAGCCGTCTTGTGGCCGTACAGCTTTACTACGATCAGGCTCCAAAAACTCTGGATTATTTCCGGCATGTCACCGGCCTTAAAGAGAGGCCGGTAGGTCCCTTGCCTGTCTATTTTGTCTATGAGAATACTCTGCTCTTCAAGCCGGAGATCCAGGCAGTCGGCTATAAGGAACTGCTGCCTGAAAACAAGCCTGCGGGCTCTGTGCCGGCAGGGTCAATTGCTGTTTCCAACCAGGTTTCCAAGAAGATCGGCCTGGTGGGTGTAAAGCTCGTGGAAGATAAGCGGTACGGTCCATCGGGCGAGAAATTCGAAGCTACTAATATCATCGGCAGGGTGCTGGAGCCGGAGAAGCTCAAAGATGTGTCTGAAGGGGAGACGATTTACATTAAGGAGGTGCGATGATGTTGGTCACGAAGTATGTGATAACATCCTCTGAGTCGAATGTCCTTCCTTCGGACATCGCCATGAAGATTTATGGTTCGAAATATGATGTCAATGTCAAGGAGACATGTTTTGGAGTCATCGTAAATGGCGAAGAGGAAGTGATAAATGCGCTCATAAAGGAGATCAGGGCTCTTGACCCTGCTGGCATATTCATCAAGGACCGGGGCTTTCCACCGGGCGACCCCAGACGCTGTCGCGGTCGAAGAGGCGGAGGAGCAAGGCCGGGCTTCTACATGATCGAGGCCGAATCGAAGATGCTACCACTGATCTCCAGGGCGTTGGCCTGGGAGGGCGATATCCCGGCCATTCCAGAAAAGAAGAAACCTCTTGCCATCAAGAGGCTGGAAGAGATAGCAAAAGAGGGTTTATCCTGAGGTAAATCAATGGCAAAAGTTATCGTTTATCCTCCCACCAGCATGATACTCTCCGATCTCGTGGAGAGGAACGGCCACAAGGCGCTTGTGGTTCCTGAAGTGGTGCGCAGGCTCGTTACAGCAAATGAGATTGAATCTCCGCCTTTGAATATCACACCCGAAGAGCCGAAGAAGGGATTGCGCTATGCGGCGGTGGATGTCCCTTCCGGCGTGCGGGGTCGGATGTCTCTGATTGGACCAATCATTGAAGAGGCAGAGGCGGCCATCATAGTGGAAGATCCGGGATGGCTGACGGGCTGTGCGGGCTGCTCTCGGACCAATGAGCTGGTGAGGCTGCTCATCAGGACCAAAGGAGTTCCCGTGCTCGACTTATCTTATCCCACAAATGATGCAGAGGCTAAGGTCTTTGTGCAGAAGATCAAGGCCTTTTTGGAGGGTCTAAAGTGATTCGCATTGCTCAGCTCTCCTGCGGTTCGGAGTACAGCGGCATTCAAAAAGAGATCGAGCGCGCTGCAGAAACGGTAGGAGCAAAGATCATCTATCCTGAGGTCTCTTTGGATGATATTCTCAACGTGGAGAACACTTTTGGCGTTTCCGTCTCCTCAGGTGACCTCAACCTGGCCATGGCTCGTGCGGTTCGGATCGTGCAGAACCCGGATCTGGCCGATGCCGTAATTGTCATGACCTGCTTTCGCTGCGCTGAAGCTGCCATCATCCGATCGGAGATTCGAAAGTACGTTCATGAGAACTCCAAGATTCCCGTCCTCAGCTACTCCTTCACGGAGAGGACGACGGCAGAGACCCTGCTCACCAGGATGGAAGCGCTGGTTACCACTGTCAAGTACCGGGGCCTTTTGGCCAGGGAAAAACAGAAGGGCCTTACCGCCGGAATCGACTCTGGGTCCACTACTACCAAATCGGTGGTGATGAGAGACAATCAGGTAGTAGGCACCGGTTGGGTTCCTACTACTGAGGTCTTGAAGAGTGCTGAGGATGCTCTGCAGGCCGCCCTGAAGATGGCAGGTGTGCAAAAGGAAGATGTCTCTGCGATAGGTGTAACCGGCTACGGCCGTTTTTTGGTAGGAAAGCACATCAATGCCAAGCTGGTCCAGGAGGAGATCACCGTCAACTCCAAAGGCGCCGTATTTTTGGCCGATGCCCAGAAAGGGCCGGCAACGGTTATCGATATTGGGGGCATGGACAACAAAGCCATATCCGTGCAGGATGGGATTCCGGGCGGTTTCACCATGGGCGGAATATGTGCAGGAGCCTCAGGTAGGTTTTTGGAGCTCACCGCGCGGCGTTTAGGCATCGATATCACTGAGCTGGGGAAGCTGGCACTTAAGGGCGACTACAGAAATGTAGCCATGAATAGTTACTGCATAGTCTTCGGAACGCAAAGCCTGGTCAACAGCCTGTCCATGGGCTGCAAACCGGAAGATGTAGCCATGGCCGCCTGTCATTCTGTAGCTGAGCAGGTTTATGAGCAGCAACTGCAAGAGGTCGAAGTCAAGGAGCCGGTAATCATGGTGGGCGGAACCTCTCTCATAGAAGGGCTGCCGAAAGCCATGGAAGAGCTTCTTCAGGTCAAGGTGTCTGTTCCCAAATACGCTCAGTACATCGGGGCAGTAGGGGCTGCGCTGCTCGTTTCGGGGCTGCTGGAGGACTGAGATGGACCCAATGGAGGTCTTCAAGATTGAGGTCACAGGCCAGGAGGAGTATGGGGCCAAGAAATATCGAGAGATCATCATGGATATTTTGCAGGACCTCGGCCTCATCCGGTCCATCGGCAGGCTGTATGTTTACGTGGACATACTAAAGCCGTTTTTTGCCGTCTATGGGCTCCTTCGCTCCGGAATTCCGCCGCTCACCGTCAAGGATGTGGGCGATGTGCTGAAGGTGCAGGGCGGCTATCAGATCAAGATCAATGATGAAGAGCATATGGCTGATCTGTTCCGTGTGCTCTGGGAACGCTATGGAAGAGAGAGGGTAGAACAACCGGCAAGAGATATTGTGATCATAGCCTCGGATACATCGCCCTCCGAACTTGTGGTGGCGGACCTGGAAGCAGAGTTTTTGCAAGACCTGACCGATGGCCTGGTAAGAGTGGCACCGGAAGGCTTTCGCAACAGGCGCAACATAATGACCAAAGACAGCTTCTTATTCATCGCTGCCGAGGAGAGCTTGACGCCGGAAATGGTATCTGAGATCAAAGAAAAGATCCGGGAGATGGAGAATGCTTGAGCCTGTGATGTTCACGGGGGGATTGTACAAGCACGACCTGGTCGTGGAGCTGGTAGAAGACCTGGGCGGCTACATCCTGCAAAAGAATGTTACGCAGACCGAGATCATCCTTTTGATATTAGTTCCATCTGAGGACAAGGCGTCGCTGGAAGCACTCGCCAAGGAGCTGAGAGGAGAGCTGGTGCGGGCACCGCTGGCCGGAACAGAGGTGGCGGTAGTAACACCGACATTGGCTATTCATCATCTGCCACATGTCGCTTGCGACATAGCTGAGTACCTGCGCCGCCATGGCTGCAAGACCAACATGCTGGGACTGGCCAGAGGCGTCGGTCGCGAGATCGCCCAGATAGATGAGTATGAGACCGCTCTGATAAACGAGCATGATGCTGCAGTATTCATATTTGGCAACTTCCAGGATTGCATCAAGAAGAAAGAGAGCTTATATCGGAACATCAGCGTGCCTGTGGTGATCACGGGCGGGCCGCAGATGGAGGCCAAAGACCTTCCCTACGCCTTTGCCTATGTCCCGTCCATCGGGCGGATGGCTCACCGGTCTAGAAAGGCTACGGAGATTGGATCTTTGGACCGGATCGTTGAAGCGGTGGGCAGAGCCCTGGATAAGACAAGGGCTGCCATTGCCAAGGATCCACTCACAACCTCACCGCCTCGGGTCATGGATGCCGTACGCGAGCAGGTGCCGGATGTGGAGTTCTCCTATTCACCCCTTCCAATAGCCCTCGATTTAAACGGCGTACGGGTAAAGCTGCCCTACAAGGATTACAAGGATGCCGTAAGAGCTGTAACCTTCGACGAGGGTGTGAAGTTGGGGGAGATTGCCACCATCAAGCCGTCGCGCATGAAAGACTATATACTGGTGAGGATCTTGCCTGCTTCTGAGACGGGATTCGTTTTCTAAGGCAAAGGCTAAACTGGTTTATAGGCCAAAACCTCAATGATAGATGCACAGATGCGAAAAGCCTGAGGGGCTTTCAGGGTGTGGAGAGAAAAGAATCATGAGCTTCGAAGATGAACTGGACGCCATTTTAGCCAAGGGTAAGGACAAGGCAGCGCAGGATATCTTGAAGGCAGTGGAGAGCACTTATGGTGAAGTCCCTTATGTTTTCCAGTTCATGAAGGACAATCCAGAGATTTTCATCACCAAGGTGCTGCATAACAATGCCATCCAGAGAAGCTCTGCTCTGGATGCCAAGACGATCGAACTTATCTCGGTTGCCGTATCTGCGGCCATGAGATGCAGCCACTGCCTGAAGCTGCACATTCGCATCGCCTCCAATCTGGGCATTCCGGATGACCAGATTGCAGCCGCTGTATTTCTGGCAGGAAACCTGGTCAATGCCAGTGTGTTGGCTACGGCCACCCGCCATCTGGATGAGGAGCGGGAGGTCTGCCGGGTCTGCGAGATTGAAAGTGGCGCCTGCGAGATACATGGCGAGAAGAAGGATTGAGTCTGACTTTGGCATTAAACATGGCCAATAAAAAGGACATGTAATGTCTTCTGACGAGAAAAATGAGGCCAGGCGTTGATTATTCGCATCATCGCAGTGGGGCGCCTTCGGGAAAAATACTGGCAGGATGCGGCTGCGGATTTCGCTCGCCGTCTTCGTCTCTACACTCGCCTGGAGACGGCAGAGGTGCCTGAGGCGCATATTAAAGAGGCGGCCTCACAGGCTGAGGAGAAGAAAGCCATGCAGGATGAGGCGCTGGCCATACTCGGGAAGCTGAAGCGTCACAGCGGCCCGGTTATTGTCCTGGATCGAATGGGAAAGGCCCTCGACTCGCCTGAGCTGGCATCCTGGCTGCACAAGAATATTCTGGACGGTAAGAGTGAGGCAGCGTTTGTGATCGGTGGCCCGCTGGGATTAGCACCTGAGGTTTTGGAGAGAGCAGACCTGCTTCTCTCCTTTTCCAAGATGACCTTCCCCCATCAGATGATGAGAATAATTCTTTTGGAGCAGATTTATAGAAGCTTTAGAATAATGCATGGTGAGCCGTATCATAAATAAGGATTAATAATAAAAACAAATAATAGAAATAATAGCGAAATAACAACCGCCAATACCTGAAAATAGAAAACAAATTCAAATAAAAAATTGAAAGCTCAGCTAATTGGCCCTTTTGGCCGTTGCGTTGCCGTTTTCCGCCAGCGTCTCCATCTCATACAGCTCGTAGCTGCCTTCCAGCTCGCTCTTGACGAGAGCCATATCCAGCCTGTACACCTTCTTTTGCGAACTCAGTTTTAAATCCAGGCTTATGCCCTCATTGCATATGGAACCCATGGCCGTGGCTGGTATGTCGGAACCGTCTTCGAGGAGAGTGCCGTAACCCTGCAGCCTATCGCCGGTCTGGATCAATATCAAATTAATGGCTTTTCCGGTATTCTGCTCTGCCGGGCTCTTTTCCAGCCTGACCTTCCAGGTTCCTGCCAGGTCAATAATGGGTGCCACTTTCAGGGCGACAGTCGTGTTGATCGAGTTCCCATTTTCGCTATTCTCTTCTGTCTCGTTCTTCTCTTCCTTCGCCATGCCGTCAGGATTTACAGTGACACTGCTCCCAGTGGAGGATGCCACAGCATCGTCAAAAATCGGGTCTTCCAGAAAATCGGTATTATCTCGAATTACCCATTTTCCGCAGCCTGCAAAGGCCGGGCTAGCGAGAATAGCAAAGATCAATACCATGCATACAATTAACTGACTCTTCAATTGTGGTCCTCCTAATAGTAAGATTGACAGCATTTTATGATTTTGCTGTGGAGCTTTTTGTTGCTTTTTTCTAATTGTGTATTTATGAGATTCTCTTTTGATTTTGATCATGTCTTTCTCAGGTGAAAAAAATTGTTCTGGTGAAGGATGAAGGCTGTTTCTCCCTTAAGACGCAAATCTGGTGGCTGTAGCATTTCCTTTGCCTATGAGATCTTCGCCTGAATACATTTCATAGCTTCCGGAGATCACTCTGTCCACCTTGACCAGTTCGAGCTCGATGCTCTTGTCTATCTTGTTGCCATATTCGCTCGTTATGGTCCATACATCAAGGCTCATGCTATTCTTGGAAACAGAACCTTTGGCGCTAACGTCAAGTTTTGTGTTTTGCTCATTGAGTGTTCCCATGCCCATAACGCTATCACCAGTCTGAATCAACCTGAAGGGATTCAATGTAATGCCTGCATTCTCCAGCTTTACCGTCCATTTGCCTTCCACTTCCATGATCTCGGACTCCTGGGACTCAACCGGTACTGATGCAGGCTCAACCAATTCCTGAGCTCCGCTCTGCTGAGCCAGGGGCTTAGGTGTCGGATCGGGCATTTTCATATTGGGCCCGCTGATAGCTGGGACTTCGCGATTCCTCTCGTCGGGCGCAACTCTCGGCCTGTTGGAAATAGGATCAGACGTTTTTGACTCCGGATGAGCATTTACATCGGTGGATGCTGTATTGGATGTCGATTCGGAGGCATTTGCAGCTGCGGCTCCGGGAGTAACATCAACTGCTGCTTCAGCCGCTGCCTCATCTTCATTATGAGAAACAACGACAATGGCATAGTTTTGCGCGTTGCTGTCTTCAGATGCAACAGATCCATTGCGCATTACCCGGACTTCTATCTGGTTTTCCCCCACATCTGCTTCTGTGGTATTCCAGGTCCAGGAGCTTTCGGCTATCCAGCCCGTTTTATCTATAAGCTGCCCGTCGGTTGATGGTCCCATGAGCCGGAAATTGTAGAGCATCAGAACATTGTCGGGATTGGATGCCTCTACCTTCCAGGTTATGGCCTCACCTGGGCTTTGCGGACTGGATTTATCCGGATTTATGCTCTGGATCGTGGCATTCTTATCAGCTGTGGCTACGGACCCCAGAGTTACAGCAGCCTTTGCAGGAGCGGATGGTACAGAGGGCGATATGCCGGACCCGCCCTGATTTTGGTTCTTGCTAACATAAAAGTCAGTATCCCCAGAAGTATCGCCCAGGGGATTTGTTCCGCATCCTGCTCCTAAAGCCGTAGAACCGACCAAAAAGGGCAAAGTCATCAGGCAAAATAGCACAGCTATGTAAAGAGACAGTATCTTACACTTCATCTTTTCTAAACCTCCACCATTCTCAAAATGGCATCGGATTGCAACGGTTTAAAGCTTCCCCTTGGAACGTCATTCAACGAATATATCTTCTCTTGCAGGGTTGTTCGCCCTGTTTGGGGAGCAGATCGTTCATACTTTGTGATTTTGCGATTTTGGGCCTTTCAAGAGGTATGATTGAATGCATCTTGGTCAATCCCTCGTTAGCTTTATCAATCATTAAAGATCCTAGGGTTAGAACGGCCCGTGGGGCCGTGGGTGATTGAGCATGAATGCGTGGGATCGATTTATTTGGTAAAATACGATTTCTAGACACTACCTTACGTGACGGGGAACAGACGCCGGGCGTCTCACTCGGCATGGATGAGAAGCTCGCCATCGCTCAAGGGCTTGACGCCCTCGGAGTGGATGTAATTGAGGCCGGCTCTGCCATGACCTCTGAGGGAGAACGCCTCTCGATAAAAGCAGTTGCTGATTTTGGCCTCAAGGCGGAGATATGTAGCTACGTTCGGGCTTTGACCGCAGATATTGATGTAGCTTTAGGCTGCGATGTAGATTCCGTCCATCTTGTGGTACCTGTATCGGATCTTCATATAGAGTGCAAGCTCAAATCCGATCGAAAATCGGTGATGAACAAGGCCGTGCAAGTGACAGAGTATGCCAAAGATCACGGCCTAATCGTGGAGCTCTCCGGGGAGGATGCCAGCCGTGCCGATCAGGATTATCTGGTCAGCCTTTACACAGCGGGAATTGAAGCAGGAGCTGATAGGCTGGCTTTTTGCGATACGGTGGGCGTGCTGGTTCCTGAGGTTACGGGAGAGATCTTTTCTCGGCTGTCTCAATTAGGCGCGCCTATCAGCGTACACTGCCACAATGACTTTGGCATGGCTACCGCCAACACAGTAGCGGCTCTTCGCGCCGGTGCGGCCCAAGCGCACGTGACCGTGAACGGTATTGGTGAACGAGCCGGCAATGCCAGCCTGGAAGAGGTGGTCATGACCCTGGAATCCCTTTATAAGATCAACACCGGGATCAAATGCCAGGATATCTATCAGCTCTCCCGACTGGTCTCGCGAATGACCGGTCTTCCTATGGCTCCCAACAAGGCCATAGTGGGCGAGAATGCCTTTACTCATGAGGCAGGCATTCACGTGCACGGGCTTTTAGCCGATACAAAGACATATGAGCCGATGCATCCAGAGACTGTAGGAAGGAAGAGGCGCATAGTGCTCGGCAAGCATGCCGGTCGCGCTTCAGTCGAGCTGGCTTTGCGCGAGTTCGGCCTGGCGGCTACAGAGCAGCAATTGGCTGAGATAGTAACCAGGGTAAAGGAGCTGGGCGACAAAGGCAAGCGGGTCTCAGATGCCGATCTGCAGACCATAGCCGACATCGTGCTCTCCATTCAGATGGAGCCCAAGGTAAAGCTGCAAGAGGTGACGGTGGTGGCCGGCAATACGGTAACACCCACGGCCTCGGTGAAGATACAGCTTAACGGGGCTGAGAAGCTGGAGGCAGGAACCGGTGTCGGGCCGGTGGATGCTGCTATAAATGCCATAAGACGGGCCATATCGGGCGTGGCGGACGTAAGGCTAGAGGAATATCATGTAGACGCCATAACAGGCGGAACGAATGCACTGGTGGAAGTATGGGTGACGATGGCAATGGCAGATAGGAAGATAACGGCTCGAGGAGCTGGCGCTGACATAATCATGGCATCAGTCGAGGCGGTGCTGGAGGGCATCAACCGGCTGATGCGCCTGGAAGAGGAGGAGAAAGCCAAATGTCGAAGATGACCGGGGCTCAGGCAGTACTGGAGTGCCTGAAGAGAGAAGGAGTAGATGTAGTATTCGGGCTTCCCGGTGGGGTGCTGCTGCCTCTTTACGACGCCATCTACCAGTCTGATATCCGTCATATTCTGGTGCGCCATGAGCAGGGAGCGGCACATATGGCGGATGGATACGCCCGAGCCACAGGAAAGGTGGGTGTGTGCATCGCCACCTCTGGGCCCGGAGCTACCAACCTGGTCACCGGCATCGCCAATGCCTACATGGACTCCGTGCCCATGGTGGCCATCACCGGGCAGGTGAACACCTGGCTGATTGGAAAGGACGCTTTTCAGGAGGCGGACATAACCGGTATCACTCTGCCTATAACCAAGCACAATTATTTGCTGCGAAGCGCAACGGATATCACGCGCGTCTTCCGGGAGGCATTCTACATCGCAAGCACCGGCCGACCCGGCCCGGTGCTGATCGATCTGCCCAGAGACGTGACCGTGGATGAGGTGGAATTTTCCTGGCCGGAGGTTGAGCTGTCAGGCTATCACCCTTCCGTCAAGCCGCATGAGATGCAGATCAAGAAAGCCGCCAGGGCCTTGATGGATTCGAGCCGGCCTGTTATTTATGTGGGCGGCGGAGTGAGGTATGCCGGCGCGCACCGCGAACTCTTCGAGCTGGCTACCAAGATCAACGCACCGGTAACTACCACACTCATGGGCATAGGCTGCTTTCCAGAGGACCATCCTCTCTCGCTGGGCATGCTGGGAATGCATGGCACGAAGTATGCTAACTATGCCATTCAGGAGTCGGACCTGATTGTGGCCATCGGTGCCAGATTTGATGATCGAGTGACCGGAAAGATCTCCAGCTTTGCGCCGCGGGCCAAGATCGTTCATATCGATGTGGACCCGGCGGAGGTGGGCAAGAATGTGCGGGTGGACATCCCCGTGGTGGGGGATGCGAAAAATGCCCTGCATGGGCTCTTAAAGGAGGTCAGCCCCAAGGCCAGGAGCGAATGGAATGAGAAGACGGAGACCTGGAAGAAGGACTATCCTCTGCGCTATATTCCGGACATGAATGTCATAAAGCCCCAGTTTGTAATTGAGAAGCTGTGCGAGATTGCACCCGACGCCATCATCACCACGGAGGTGGGGCAAAACCAGATGTGGGCGGCGCAGTTCTTTGTGCACAAGGACCCGAGCAAGTTTATATCCTCCGGCGGTCTGGGCACGATGGGGTATGGCTTTCCCGCAGCCATCGGAGCCAAGATGGGCCGGCCGGAGTGCGATGTCATCGACGTGGCTGGCGACGGAAGCTTCCTCATGAACAGCCAGGAGCTGGCCACGGCCGTGGTCAATGACATCCCCGTGAAGGTGGCGGTGCTCAACAACGGCTGTCTGGGCATGGTTCGACAGTGGCAGGAGCTGTTCTTTGAGAAGAGGTACTCGGCAACGATTTTGGGCCGCACCAGTCCTGATTTTGTTAAGCTGGCCGAGGCCTACGGGGCAGTGGGCCTACGGGCAACGAAGCCCTCTGAGGTCGAGCCGGTCATTCGCGCCGCACTGGCCACAGACAGGCCGGTTGTTATGGACTTTATCGTCAGTCCCGCAGAAAAAGTCTCGCCCATGGTGCCGGCTGGAGCTACGCTCAGCGAAATCCTCGAGCTGGAGTGGTGCGATGTTGCCCAATCCTGCCATCTGGAGAAGATCTATGCAGAGGGAAGGAAAGAGGTCCTGGGCCAGGAGGAGTTTTAGATGAAGCACACCATTGCGGTCATTGTGGAGAACAAGTCCGGAGTTTTGACGCGCATTGCCGGCCTGTTCAGCCGCCGGTCTTTTAACATCGACAGCCTCTCCGTGGGAGCAACGGACAATCCCGACTATTCCCGCATGACCATCACCGTGCATGGTGACAGAGATGTCCTGGAACAGGTCATAAAGCAGCTTTCCAAGCTCATCAATGTCATTCGTGTCAGCGAGCTGGGGGCGAGCGAGTCTGTGGAAAGGGAGCTGGCCATCATCAAGGTGAGCGCAGACAAAGATAGCCGGAGCGAGATCATGCAGATTGTGAATATCTTCCGGGCCAAGATCATCGATGTCTCGCACAGGTCCATGATCATCGAGGTTACGGGAGACGAGGAGAAGGTCGATGCCATTGTTCAGTTGCTGCGCCAGTTCGGCATAAAAGAGATGGCCCGCACCGGCAAGGTATCGATGGTGAGGGGCGCGAGGGTAGTTAAGGCTTAATCAGCTTGATTCGGATCAATTTGGATTCGAGGAGGCCTGCAAAAGAAACAGGCATAGTCTCGGATCCATTATTTTCGCGATTATTATGACTTTAAGAATAGAGAATTGGAGGAATGAAATATGGTTAAGATATACCATGAAAAGGATGCAGATTTGAGGGTGCTTAAAGACAAGACCATCGCCATAGTGGGATGGGGAAATCAGGGACATGCCCAGGGAGAGAACCTGAAGGACTCCGGGCTGGATGTCATCGCCGCCGATATTCCCGGCTCTCGGGCCTGGAAGAGAGCAGAGGATGACGGAGTGAAGGTCATGAGCGTTGCCGATGCAGCCAAGGCCGCCGACTACATTCAGATCCTTCTGCCGGACGAGTACCAGGGCAAGATCTACCGGGAGCAGATCGAGCCCAATCTGGAAGAGGGCAATATCCTGGGCTTCTCGCACGGCTTTAACATTCGCTACTTCCAGATTGTGCCGCCCCAGAACGTGGATGTGGTCATGGTGGCCCCCAAGGGTCCGGGCGATCTGGTGCGCCGCACCTATCAGGAGGGCAAGGGCGTTCCCTGCCTCGTGGCTGTGGAGCAGGATGCCTCCGGCGCGGCTCTCAAGCGGGCACTGGCCTATGCCAAGGGCATCGGCGGCACGCGGGCCGGCGTCATCGAGACCACCTTTACCGAGGAGACTGAGACCGATCTGTTCGGCGAGCAGGTGGACCTGTG
>JAFGNK010000127.1 GCA_016927055.1 Methanotrichaceae archaeon
AAACTGGATTTAAAACGGGAAGCTGAGGTATGGAAAAATGGAAAAACCAAGAGCCAGAAACCAATTGAAGATTGCAGTTGCATTGGCGATCGCCCTCTTTTTCGTCATCAGCGCCGATGCAACCTTCTGGTCTTCCAGTGTGAAAGCGAATAACTCGAGTTCTATGTGGTCCATTCACCGCCAGAGCCAGAACCTGAGCTTTGATTACTTCCAGTCCGTTCAGGGGACTGTGTCGCCCGTAGACTACCGTGGTCGATCATTGAGCCCTTACCACTCCAGCTATCGGGAGATGAAAGAAAATGATATTCGCCTGGGGGGCAGGACTTCTGCACTCCAGGGCAATTACAGCTCAGAGGAGAGCGTATACCTGCGCTCGGATACTACTGATGTGATTTCCGCAACCATCACCAAGGAGGCTAATAGCCCCTTCTTTCTTGTGAATTACGTTGAGAATTGGCCTGTGATTCTCAAGTCCAGCAAGTGGATAGAGTATTCAGGCAAGGAGATAAACGACAGGGAATTGGCGATGAACAATCTGGACTATATGGGGAGGAAGCTTCTATATAACAAGAATCTTTCGGTGGAGACAAACGTGGGTATGTTGCTGACGAATATGAATGCAACGGTGCTGGGGAAGAACACTACGGAGACGTCGTCGAGAATTAAAGAATCTCTGATCTACGCGCAATTCAGGCCCAACCGCGAGACGAGCTACAGGATTTGGGCAGACACTACCGGAATTGCCGATCTGAGGTACAGGCTGACTGATTTCAATTACGATTTCAAACGTTCCCTGTATCCTGCTTTAAGCGAGGGTGAAGAGAGGTACGTTGGCAACTTCAGTGTTTTTAGGCACATCTATACAAAATCAGACTTCAGGAACTCCTCTTTCGTGGAATACGGGATTCCCTGCTGCTTTGCCGGCTTCAGCGACATCGCTCCACTGGAAAGGGCGAACTTGGGGATTAGCGCGGAGGATGTTTTCGATTGCAGTTGCTATGCTGTTTCACCCGAGGCTCTGGCCCGCAAAGGCTAGAATCCGTTCCCCAAGTCCAGGTCCAGGTCCAAGCCGAATCCAAGCTATTGAAATAGTGGATTTTTCGCGGACTGTACTGATGCAAAGTATTGCGGCCCAAAAACCTTCTAAATTTTTTGTGTATTAGGCCAATCTTTGTGCATGTGTCGTGAAACTTTCCCGCTTAATTAAAAATATTTCTCATAGATATTATCATCTATTTCCTGAGTGCGGCAAATAGGGTTGCATTGAATGTCTTTATTGTTAATGGTTACTGCATAATGGATTGCTAAGTTATCCGTAAACTAGATATGGGTCTATGAGCTTTAAAGTGCTCAATTCCCGACTTGTTCATGCGATGTATTCTCTTTTTGAATATTCACTGCTACTTGCTGTGCATATATATTTAATTTTTACGTGGTAAATTTATCATACATGGGCCCGACATGTTCTAATACGAAGCATCATTAATATGGGCCTATCTTTGATCAGAAGGTATCATTATGAAGGGAAGTATTTCCGTACTAATATTTGTATGCCTCATGATCCTGGGCATGCTGGGTGCGCCTGCATTGGGGGGGACCGTAACCTTCTCCTCCGGGGATGGAGGCGAATCGGCCAGTTTGGTGGACAGCTTTTCAGTTGATCGCTCTACCTATATGCTGGAACAGGTAGCTCTTGATAAAGGGAGCATCTCAACAGATCGAAAGGCAGGCGGCTCTGGAAACAACAGTTTTGAGCAATCGCTTTCCGGAAATGATTACTCTCTGCATAACGACATTCAGAGCGATGGGGCGCTTTCCATCTCGACCTCTTCTCATGCCTCGGGTCAGTCGGCCAGCATCGGTCAGGATGTGGCCGGTTCGGGCAGCCTGAGCCTCAATTTGCGGGGCGAAGAGGAGGGCGCCGAGGCCGGCCAGGAGGCGAGCGTCGCCTGCGGTACCCTGACCAGCGCGCAGAGCCTCTCTGTGGGTGGAGTTGCTTTCGCCTACCAGAGTACAGATATGGAGGGCCTGGGGGGCAAGGTGGTCTCGGGTGCCCTGGGGCAGGAGAATGTAATGCTGGCGGAAGGCGGCTTTTCCGGCCAGGGCAGCATGCAAGCCAATCTCTTATCGGCAGCGTCAGAGCGTGCTTTTTCCAGCGGCTCGGCAGCCATAGATAATGTGCTAATTTTGGACGACGACTCTTTCAAGGCCGTATCTCTGGAAGGGGGAAGCCAGATTATGGGTGCATCAGGGATGAGGCTGGTAGAGGACGGCAAAGGCATAGGCAGCTTTGACATGACGGTGATGAACCTTGATCTGGCGGAAGAGAAGAGCGCAGCTCAGACCTCCCAGACGGCGGCGGCAACATCCGGTGGTTCCTATTCATCTTATGCCTTGACAGGATACCGCTTGAATACCAGGGACCCCAAGGTGCAGCTCTACCTGAACCCGACCGGCGCTCCCTCAGGCGTCACGACTGCTGCCTCGCAAAGCGCCATATCTGCGGCGGCCAATGCCTGGGACGATGCCGTGGCTCAGAATATCTTTGCCGATGGCAGCACGGTGATAGTCGATTATAACAAGGTAGTGGACAATCCTTTCCCGGCGGCAGGTCAAGAAAAAAGTGACGGCTATTGTGTCAGCGGCTGGAAGCACTTCGGAAATAGCTATCTGGGACTCAATCGCTGGTGGAGCAATGGACAGAAGGTGGATGGATACTATTCCATAACCGAATCGGACATCTGGTACAACACCGACTATCAGTGGACAACTGACCTGGCCACCGCGCAGAGTACGGGCAAGATCGATCTGCAGAG
>JAFGNK010000128.1 GCA_016927055.1 Methanotrichaceae archaeon
ATTTATTCGGGAAGGAACCATGACTTAGTCGTTATATCAATTATTCTATTCGGACGGCTATTTCTAGAAACGCTTTTCGCTCTGCTGCAAGTCATATTAATACTATTGTAGGATTTTTTTTGCATATTATCCAATCTGAGAAAATAATGCCCTATGACGGGAAACTGCTTTATACCGATCGTTCTCTGAAATAGGCAAAGTCGCAACTCAGGTGATCGCATTTGAAAAATTTCATAATTATGGCCATCCTGGCGGCTGTGGTAGTGATGTCGCTGGGCTGCCTCTCGGCTCCGGAGAAAGAGGAAGACGTCTCCACGGAGATAAAGGAAGAGAACGTCTCTGCCCAAGAGAAGATGGCAAGCAAGATTTCTACCCTACACATCGGGTATCAGCCCAGTACCCATCAGATCGCAGAGATGGTCGCTTACGAGAAGGGCTGGTGGGCCGAAGACTTGCTGCCTTTCGGCATAACAGATATCAAGGAGTATGAGTTCCCCACCGGGGTCCCGGAGATGCAAGCCATGGTCGCCGGGGAGTTGGATATCGCGTATGTGGGAAGCGCTCCGCCCATTTCTGCCATCTCAGCGGGACTGCCGGCCAAGATCGTGGCTGCGGTGAACATCAACGGCTCCAATCTGGTCCTCAGGCCGGGCCTAGCCTACAATGGACCGGCAACTCTAACGGGTCTTTCTATTGGCACATTTCCGCCCGGATCGATTCAGGACACAGTCATGAAGAAATGGCTCATGGAAAACGGGGTGGATGCCTCCAAGGTGGATATCAAGGCCATGGACCCGGGACCGGCCATCAGTGCCCTGTCCGCAGGCAAAATAGATGGTGCCTTCCTGCCCCATCCAGCGCCATCAATAATTGAGCTGAAAGGCAAGGGCATAGAGGCTGTAGCCTCGGGCGAGATGTGGCCGAACCATGCCTGCTGCTGCCTGGTGGTCACGGACAAGCTCATCAAAGAGCAGCCAGAGCTGGTAGAGCAGATCATCAAGACCCATATCAAAGCGACCGACTACATCAATGCTCATCCTGATGAGGCCGCCCAGATATACGCCAAGAAGACCAAAGCAAACCTTACGGAAATCGAACATTCCATAGAGAACTGGGATGGCAAGTGGGTCAGCGATCCCAATATTCAGATACCTTCGACAGTCGAGTTTGCTAGAGTCGACTACGAGATGAAGTATACCCAAAGAGAACTGACTGAGAAGGATCTCTTCGATACCAGTCTCTACGAGAGGGCAAAAGGTGCTCAGGAAAGCTAGCCGGACCTTGAATGTCCTGAGGAATCAGGGCATTTCCGCCCTTTCCATTTTTGGATTGATAGCTATCTGGCAGATGGCTGCCTTTCTGGTCAACGACCAATTGACTTTGCCCAGCTTTTTCCAGGTTGTTTCAGCTTTTATGGAAAACTGGCGGTCGATCTTCACTGAAGATCTGCCGGTCAGCTCTCTTCATTTCGCTATCGGCATGGCGGGCGGTCTGATAATTGCTCTGCCCGTCGGAATGATCATGGGGTGGTTCAAGCTTTTTGACAATATTTTGGACCCCATCGTGGAGATACTGCGCCCCATACCCCCATTGGCCTGGATTCCATTTGCCATTATCTGGTTTGGCATAACCAATACTGCTGCCGGTTTTATTATCTTCATAGGAGCGGTCTTTCCCATATTGATCAATACTTATGTGGGTTTTAAGAATCTGCCCAGAGTGTATGTCGAATCGGCAAAAGTTTTGGGTGCAACCAAAGACATTGATCTGATAAGGTATGTAGCCCTGCCTTTCGCTCTACCCTCTATTGCGGCAGGCATAAGGATTGCTATGGGAATTGCCTGGATGTGTCTTGTGGCCGCCGAGATGTTCGGAGTGAGCAAGAATGGTCTCGGATTCAAGATCTGGGACTCTTACGGCCATTACCGCATGGATGAGGTATTCATGTACATGATTGTGCTGGGTCTACTGGGCCTGGCCATCGACCGCACCTTTCGCTATGTAGTAGAAGACAAGATGCTGAAGTGGCGCGTGGGGCTCACGCAGTAAAGTGCAAAGCCTTAATAAGATATTGGAATTTATCTAAGTTCTGGTTCGTTATACTATCGTATTCGAGGATTGGTCATGAAGAGAAATATCAAGGTCGAACGCCTCAATCAAAGACCATTGGAGCAGCAAGAAATAGAGCTGGTAGAGCGCAAAGGCATTGGACATCCGGATAGCGTGGCGGACGGCCTCGCTGAGTCCATCAGCCGGGCCCTTTGCCAGGAATACCTTGATAGATTTGGAGCGGTGCTGCATCACAACACCGACAAGACGCAGATTGTGGCAGGAAGGTCCAAGCCCGCTTTTGCAGGGGGCGAGGTCATCTGTCCGCTTTACATTCTTCTTACCGGCCGCGCCACCAGGGTCTTCAAGGAAGAGGAGATTCCTGTGGACACCATCGCCATCAAGGCCGGGAGAAAGCTTTTGGGCGAGTCGCTCTCCAACCTGGACGTCAACAATCACGTCATTCTTGATGCCAAGATCGGCATGGGCTCCTCGGACCTGCGAGATGTCTTCGGCCGCAAGGTCCCTTCCGCCAACGACACCTCTTTTGGCGTGGGATATGCGCCACTCTCCGAGACGGAGAACATTGTCTTCAATTGCGAGCGCGAGCTGATGAGGCTCAAGAAGAGCATCCCCGCCATAGGCGAGGACATCAAGGTCATGGGCATGCGCCAGGGGGACGTCATTAATCTGACCATTGCCTGCGCCATGGTCGACCGTCATGTGGCGAGCCTCAAGGATTATGTGCACACGAAGAGCGATATCGTGGATCACATCATTGAGTTTTCCAAGCAGTTCACAACTCGCAAGGTAAACGCCCAGATGAATGTGGCCGACAACATCGAGCAGGGATCGGTTTACATCACCGTCACCGGCACATCGGCAGAAATGGGAGACGATGGAGCAGTAGGCAGGGGTAACCGGGCCAACGGACTGATCACACCCAATCGGCCCATGAGCCTGGAAGCTACCTGCGGCAAGAATCCCATCAACCACGTGGGCAAGATTTACAACCTGCTGAGCTCGGAGGCGGCAAAAAGGATTGCAGCCGAGGTGCCGGGCATCGATGAGGTCTACATCAAGATGCTGTCGCAGATCGGCAAGCCCATCGATGAGCCGCATATTGCCAGCGTGCAGATCGTGCCCAAAGAAGGCGTGGATATGAAGAGCCTGGAGGCTGGGGCCACGGAGATTTTGGATGATTGGCTGGCCAATATTCCCAAGCTGCAGCAGATGCTGTTTAGAGGCGAGCTGAGCACCTACTGAAATTGGGCTTAAAATTTTTCTGCAAATGATTGAGGCGGGGCCTGGGGGCGGCGGGCAAATTCCTGCCTCTTTTTCCCAATTTTTACCACTCTGATTGAGTATTGAAAATTAGCATCCATAAAATAAGAATTAATTTTTATCGGCAGCTTTTTAATTTACCGGGAATAGCACTATTTCAACAAGCTCAGCGGCTCTATTTCAAAATTGTTTGCAGCCTTGAGCTGATTAGCATTGTTGAGGGATGACGGATGGACGTTTCAATACTTGCAGCAGAAATAGCCGCTTTCCTCGCCCCCTACCTGCCAGATCTTGCCAAATTGGGAGGAAAGGCTGCAGAGGAGGCGAGCAAGAAGCTCGGGTCAGATGCTTTTGAAAGCGCCAAAGGATTGTGGGGACGGCTGCGCCCCAAGGTCGAGGCTAAGCCCGCTGCACAGGAAGCCGTGATGGATGTAGCAGCGTCTCCTGAAGACAAAGATGCGCAGGCTGCGCTGCGTCTGCAGCTCAAGAAAATCCTGGCGGAGGACGAAACCCTGGTGCAGGAAATTCTGGGGCTGTGGCAAGAGGCAAAGGCCCGCAATGCGGGAGCTGTCGCCAAGGGAGAACGATCGGTGGCAGTTTCCGGGAACGTCAGCAAGAGCGTTATCGTAACAGGAGACGGCAATCAAGTCGGCTGATGCAATCCGCTTGCAGCTTTCAGTTTAGACCGGGCACTTGGCCGTAACATTGAAGGTGTCATGCGGGAATAGCAGGCTGGCCCTGGGAGATAGACAAATGAAGGAAGACCCCCGCACGGATATCCAAATCGGAAGCGATGTCAATGACAGCGTGCTCGTGACAGGCTCGCAGAACGTCATCATCCAGGCAGAGCAGGTGATGCTCCAGGCGGCGCAGCAGGCCGCCGAGGATAAGCACGATCCTGCCTGCATGCTGCGGGTACTGGTCCTGATGGCAGCTCCGGTTTACGACCCATGCTCCCCAGATCGAGTGCCTGCCACACTGGACCTGCAACAGGAGTGGCATGTCCTGTCCGAGGGGGTGCGCCTGAGCAAGGCCCCGGTCCTTCTGGCAAGGCTAGCGCCGCCAACCCTGGATGCACTGCGATCTGCTCTCTCGCCCAGGGCGAAGGAGCAGAACCTCTTTCCCCATATCCTGCACTTTTCCGGCCATGCCTGGAGAGAGGGGCTGCTCCTGGAGGACGAGGTTGGCCAGGTGCATCATGCCAGCACTGCCAAGATACTTCAGGCACTGAAAGAAATTGCCCCTCCTCTGGACCTGGTGGTGCTAAACGGCTGCGAGAGCGCGGCTGATGTCAATTCAGTGGCCCAGGCTCTATTAAATGGCGGCCTGGCCAGAGCTGTTGTAGGCCACGAAAAAAATGTCTTTGACACTGAGGCGGTGGCTTTTGCCGCCCGGCTTTATGCTGAACTTGCCAACGGCTACGCTCTGAAGGATGCTGTGGCCAGGGCCCAGAAGGAGGTCACAACTCACCAGGTCGTTCCTCTGGGTGAGGAGGATCTGCACTTCGATAAGCTTAGCGGCGGGACGCCGGTAGTGGACGGCGGCCTGCCGCGCGGAAATCTGACCGGGAAGAACAAATTATTCCTGGGGCGGGGCCGGGAGCTGGTGGAGATCAGCCAGGCCCTGGCTCATCCGCCCTCTGCCACCGTGATCTACGGGCCTCCTGGAATCGGCAAGAGCAGCTTGATGCGGGAAGCTGCCCTGCGCAATGCATGGCGCTTTCCTGGTGGGGTGGCAATAGCAGAGGGACCCCGCCCGGAGCAGAACCGCCGGGCGACGGCTGAGGAATTGACTCTGGCTCTGGCCGGTGCCCTGGGAATGAAGCAGGCTAATGATCTCCTGCTTTATGCTGCAACGCAGCCCACTCTGCTCCTCTTCGACAACCTGGAATCGCTTCCTGATGAGGAAATGGCCATTCTGGCCGATTTCCTGCGGCACCTGGGCGGGGAGAGCGCAGCCTTGCTGGCAATGCGTCCGTCCTCTGAGGCCCTTGGGGAGATACCCACAATCAGGCCTCTTCGTCTCCACCACGGTCTTTCGGCAGAGGAAGCAGTCCGCTATGCTCAGGAGCTGGCCAGAGGGCAGGGAATTTCCTTAAGCCATCAAGCAGCCAGTCATATTGCCAGGGCAGCGGGGGGCCATCCCAGGATGCTGGAGCTATTGATAGCAAGAGCCGGGCAAAGAGATCTGGTGGATTTTCTGGATGAGCTTGAAGAAAGCCAGGGAGACTACGACTCGTGCCTGGAGAAGGTCTATGTCTGGTGCGCAGGCAGGCTGGAGGATCCAGGAAAGGAGGCGTGGGCATGTCTACCGCTTTTTCCTGCAGGCTGCGCTCCTGAGAGGGTGCTGAAGGCGGCAGCAGGACAAAAAGGGCCAGAGAAGCTGCGAGAGGCGGCCTTGGCAGATTTTGATGCAGCCGGGCAGGTATGGCGCTGGCATGCAACTGTTGCCGAATACGCCCAACGTCACTGGCCTCTATCCATGAAAGAGCTGGAAGGCCGCAAGATTGCGCTGCTGCCAGCCTGGACTAAATGGCTGAGTCGTCTTCCTTCAGGAAAGGGTGCGGCCTCCTCTCAGCTTGAGGCAGTTCGATCCGATCTGGAGGCAGAGGTGGTGGTCTGTCCCTCTTCCTCGTATGATGATGCCTATGCTTTCCTTGAGGAATTGGATTCGCATTTGCCTTTGCCGGATCGCACTTTGACACTCAAGGAGATGGCGGCAGAAGTTTGGAGGACAATGCTGCAAATCCTCCCACTGGAAGAAGAGGCAAGGCGTGCAGGTCTGCTCAACAACCTAGGCAATGCACTTTCCAATCAGGGGCGACGAGATGAAGCACTATGCATAACCGAGGAGGCCGCAGAAATCTATCGTGGTCTGGCCAAGGCGAATCCCCAGACATTTCTGCCTGATCTAGCCACGACCCTCAGCAACTTAGGCATTAAGCTTTACAATCAAGGGGCAAGAGAGAAGGCACTCGACGCAGCCCAGGAAGCAGTAGACATTCAACGCAAATTCGATGAAAAAACCAATCCAAAAGTATTCATGCCAGGTCTGGCGAGATGTCTCAACAATCTATCCACCATTCTTTCCGCTCTGGGACGAAAAGAGAAAGCACTAGATCTAGCTCAGGAGTCAGTAGCTATAAACAAGCAATTGGCCGAGTCCAATCCCCAGATATTTCTGCCAGATCTGGCAGTAAGCCTATACACCTTAGGCCGCAGACTTTCCGAACTGAATCAAAGAAAAGAAGCTCTTGATGCAGTCCAGAAGGTTGTGGATATATACAAGCAGTTGGTCTGGTCCAATTTCCAGGCGTTCCTGCCAGACCTAGCGGCAAGTCTGAACAATCTGGGTGGCAGGCTTTCTGATTTGGGTAGGTGGGAAGAGGCGTTGGCCGCAGCCCAAGAGAGCGTTAATATTCGTCGCAGGCTGGTCGAGTCCAATCCCCCAGCTTTCCTGCCTGACCTAGCAGCGAGCCTAAACAACCTAGGCAAAACGCTTTCCTTTCTGAGACGGGGAGAAGAGGCTTTGGCCGCAGCCCAAGAGTGCGTTAATATTCATCGCAGGTTGGCCGAGACCAATCCCCAGGCTTTCCTGCCCGACCTGGCCATGAGCCTCAACAACCTGAGCCTCGGGCTTTCCAACCTAGGCCAGCGAAGGGAAGCGCTGGCAGTCGTTGAGGAGGCAGTAGCCATTCGTCGTAAGCTGGCTGATGCCAATCCCCAGGCCTTCCTGCCCGACCTGGCGGCGAGCCTAAACAACCAGGGGCTCATGCTTTCCGCTCTGGGGCGGCGCGAGCAGGCGTTAGAGGCGGCGCAAGAGGCTGCAGACATCCGTCGTAAGCTGGCCGAGGCCAATCCCCAGGCCTTCCTGCCCGACCTGGCGATGAGCCTTGGTGCCTACGGCAGCGTGCTACAGGCTCTGGATTGCCACACCGACGCCGCCCCGGCCTTCGCCGAGGGTTTGCAGCATCTGGTCCCATTCTACCGGGACCTGCCCCAGGCATTCACCGGCCTGGCCCATGCCTTGCGGCGGAATTACGTCGATGCCTGCCAAAAGGCGAAGCAAGAGCCGGACAAGGATTTGCTCGCCCAATTCGATTGATGATTTTGCCAAAAGCGACTGCAAATCTCCGGAAAGATCGCCGCATTTCGAAAAAAGGGCAACAACTGTAGCTGGCGCTCGCCTTGCTGGCAGGCTATCCTATCCCCTGCACACATGGACGACTGGCGATGCTGTGGACACTAACTGTAGGTAATCTAGATCGCCCCTGCCTGAACCCCGGCAAGGCTGCTACAAAGCGCCCGCTCCCGCCCACGCGCGCACACACAAACGGGCACGTCCGAGCGGGCTAGGAGTGGGTTCTGATGACAGTCGTCATGCCAAAAAGAAAGGTTAAATCCTTTTAGTGCTCATATGTCTCTTAACATGTTCGCTGAATACATCGCAGCCGCCTTGGAAAGAGCGAAATATGAAATAATCGATGACCCTGAGCCGTATTATGCCTCAGTTCCCGGATTGCCAGGAGTGTGGGCCACCGGCAAGACCGTTGAAGAATGCCGCAGGGAGCTTATCAGCACAATTGAAGGATGGATAGTGCTGGGCCTCCGAATGGGGCATCCCATCCCGCCGATCGATGGCCACGCAATTAATGTGTCTCTGGAGCCGGTGGCGGTTGTCGAGTAAACTTATTCCCGTATCCAGGCGCGAGCTGATCCGGCGGCTAGGTGATCTGGGCTTTGCCGGACCTTTTCACAGGCACTGACCATGAATTTATGACAAAGGGAGCTGTCCGCGTAAAACTGCCAAATCGGCACCATGGCCAGGATATCGGCGTGGATCTCCTGGTCAGAATTTTAAGGGACTCTGGAATCAGCCGCGATGAGTGGTTCTCAGCTGCCTGAAATGACAAAGACTGCTGATGGCGGAAAATGGTTGCCCCTAATTAGAATCTCGGAGACGTTGCAGCAAGGCCACCGGTTCCCCCACTGGCCTGGAGCCGCATCCCGCGAGCAGGGGCCCGCCCGAGAGCTTGCCGGACGCTAGCCAATGCATTTTCATCGGATGTTTTTTTTATTCCCCGCACTCCCCACCGGACTCGTACGCCTCCCGGAGGCTGTCAGCCACGCTCTCTGAAAGCTTCTGCCCGGCCACTGTGAAGAAGACCTCGGCAAACTCGGGATAAAGGCAGCCGGTATTCTCCGTCCCATCTAAAACCAGGTCGGCCAGATATCGCATATCCTCGACAGAGAGCTTTTTCAAGCGCTGCTCGAATTCCTGCACGCTCCTGGAGTGGTGATTGGCCACAGGGGGCAGAATGTTCATGTACTCGATCTCAATTCCCTTCTTCTGCAGCGCTTCCAGCTCCGGAACCAGCTTGAATAAAATCTGCAGGTCCCTATCGCTTAGATCTCGGGCCATGCAGGCAATAGTGTTCTGCAAAAATATAGCGTTAACCGATTGATTGAGCAATCCAGTCCAGGTAAGGCTGATGGCCTTCGATGATGGGAAGAGCGATGATCTCCGGAACGGCGTTGCTGTGCAGCTCTAAAATCCTCTTCTTGAGCGGCTCGAGCTGGCTTCTCATGGTCTTGATGATCAAGAGCACCTCTTCGTC
>JAFGNK010000129.1 GCA_016927055.1 Methanotrichaceae archaeon
CCTTTGTTGTTCCAGGCCATAGCAAATTTGGGATCTAGCCTGATAGCCTCGTCATAAGCCGCGATGGCTTCATCGTACTTGCCCAGTTTTCCGAGAGCAAAGCCTTTGTTGTTCCAGGCAATGGCAAATTTGGGATCTAGCCTGATAGCCTCGTCATAAGCCACGATGGATTCATTGTAATTTCCTAGATTACTAAGAGCAAAACCGTTGTTGTACCAGGCATCTGCATATCGGGGATTGATCAGGATGGCTTCATCGAATGCTTTAGTAGCCTCATAGTACTTGCTCTGATCACAAAGATCCATGCCCATATTGTTCCAGTCAATTGCAGTCATTTGCCCAAGTACGGGAGTAGACGTAAACGCTATCAATATCAAAACGAAAACAAATTTCCCTTTAATAGACCTCATCCTCCATATTCATGCCATCTGACAAGCACGACAAAAAGACTTTTTGCAGCGCGCAATAATCTTATCATCTCTTTTATATTCCTGGATTTCTACCAGGGCTCTTCGGAATCAATATTCCAGGCTCTCCTCAGGCGGACATTGCGCGTCTTGTCATACTCGCGCCAGGGGCCATCAAGTATGATCTTACCAAGCCCTCGCGTAGTTCGCTCTCAGGATCTTGAAGCAAAAAAAAAGTTTTTTTTATCCTAGTATACCTTATGAATCTCGTTTATCTTTTCTTTCAGCCCCTGAAGTGTCACGTCAAGCTCGGCGTTGATCCTCTTCTTGGTCTCACTGCCTACCTTAATCTCTATGTCCGGCAACGTCAGCGGCTCTCTTCCTACCAGGTTCATGAAAAACTCCACCCAGTAAGGGGGCAGATACTCGGGCAGGGGCTCGTGCCTCAGGAGATGAAGGACGCTGGCCCAGGCCACAGGCACCACCTCCATGTTGTAGCCGCCTCCTCCCAGGGCCAGGAGCCTGCCTCTCGCGTGCTGCTCTGTCAGCTCAATGATGCGCTGCACCAGATAGGTATAGCCGGTAAGGGTCATGTTCAGGGTAGTAAGCGGATCGGAGTAGTGGGTGTCCACGCCCAGCTGGGCCACCACCGCCTGGGGCTCAAACCATTCAAAGAGCCTGGGCACGATCTCCTCAAAGGCGCGCCGGTATTCTTCGTCCCCGGCATACATGGGCATGGGTATGTTCACGCTGTGTCCCAGCCCCGGTCCTGCTCCGATCTCATCGATAAAACCGGTCCCGGGAAAGAGGTACAACCCCGACTCATGCATGGAGATGGTGAGAACATCGAGATCTTCATAAAATATCTGCTGCACCCCGTCTCCGTGATGCCCGTCGATGTCGATGTATAGAATCCTCTCAAAACGCTCTTTCAGGACGCTGATAGCCAGTGCCGGATCGTCAAAGACGCAAAAGCCCGATGCCTGGGAGGGCATGGCGTGATGCAGTCCTCCGCCGATGTTAAAGGCCTTGCAGTCCTCGGCAATTATGCGTCGTGCTGCATCGATGCTGCTGCCGGCCAGAAGTCGCGAAGCCTCGTAAATGCCTGGGAAAACGGGTGTGTCATCGCTGCCCAGTCCAAAGGCCAAATCCGGCTCTTCCGCCTGCACAGAGGCAATATATTCAGGAGTATGGACGCGCTGCAGATCCGCTTCCCCCGCTGGCTGCGGCTCAACCCTGCAAGTCAGATCGTCCATCAGGCCCTCTTCCTCCATGAGCTTGTAGGCCAGCATCAAGCGAGCCGGATTGAAGGGATGCTCCGGGCCGAAGTTATAGTTCTGGAATTTCTCGCTGTAATAAAGATAGATCATAATAATTGGGATGAATCTTGGCGTGGTTTCTATGGAAGGGTCATTTGTAGCCTTTCTCAACCAGGCCGTCGCTCCAGTAGTTGTCGCATCTCTTGCAGTAGAAGATGGTCTCGATTACGATCTTCTTCCAGCTATCTGCATCCAGTGCCCGCCGGAGCTCCTTTTGCTCGCACTCGTTGCCGCATTTAGGACAATAGGGTACATAGCGTTCTAAAACGGACAGGTCCTCGTCAGCCATCACCTTTTCCTCATCAATTCGAAAAGTCGGGCATGGCAAAAAAGTTGTCGGTGATTCTAGAAATGTCGGGTGCTAGAATGGCCGGATGCCAGCCAGAGCGCAGCCTGCCAAAAATCCCAAAATTACTCCGGAATTGAGGAAGGGCAGTCCCGCCTGGGGCCGATCCCGTGAGGTGGTCATCAAGAGGAGAAAGCCGAGGTATGTGCCCAGCATGGCCCCTATTGCCGGAAGATTTGCGCCGAGAAAGCCGCCGGCAGGAAGCGACGTATTGGCCGATATGACCAGAATGGTGGGTATGATGGCATCTCCCAGGCCCAGGAAATAAGCGCCCTTCTTGCCGCTTGCCTGTTTGCTATTGGGATTGACGCCCGCCTGGTTGCCATCGGCCTGGGTAGGGACGGGCATTGGGTCCTTCCTGAAGCTGTAGTCTCGGCTTTTTGGCACCACAAAGAGCAGAGGAGCTTTTATCTTTATCACGCCCTCCGCCAAAGATACCATATGGCGGGTCTTGTAGACGGAGAGGGCATCGTAGATTGCCAGGATAATTAACAGCAAGAGTGCCGGGAGGGGAGTCATGCTCACTCCGAATAGCGAGCTGATTCCGGCGCAGACGGCAATGCCGAAGGCATCGATGATATACCACTCCGGATAGTAGCGGAGCAGAAGAAGCACGGCTAGCGTAGGCAGCAGCGCCAGCAAAGGTGACATGAAGGCCACCATCAGATAATAAATGCTCGCGGCAATAGATAGTTGTATAAATCCGCTGACAATCCAGCCCTTATTCTTTTTTATGGCCACGAGAAGAAGGGCCGTGAAGGCCAGAATGAGAAGCATATAGACAAAGGGATTGGAGGTCGATGCCGGGTCCTGAAAGACCCTGTTGTCACTGGCAGAGATGGCTGGGGTGACGGCTAGAGCTAAAAGCTGAACGGCCACCACGAAGAGCAGCATCACCAGTACCTGGACCCTTGAACTCTCGGACATGATGAATATTACTAGTTTCTAAATTTTTAATATTTTATTTCTACCGGCCATCGGTATTTATATAGATAACTGAATTTAAACATAAATACCACGGCCCAATACCCGCATTAATTATCATATTATTAATAATAGATGATTAATATAACTACGGGAGTAAAATTTATTTTGATATCTCTTGCGCTTGGTCAAAGCCCCCGTTTTTTCTCTTCCAATAGCTCCAGGTAGGAGCTTCTAATCGACTCGTGCAGACCCAGCCGGCTCAATATGGTGAGCACCTTCTGCCTCTGCTCCTCATAGTCGCCAACGCCCTCTACCTCCACCTCTACAAATCTGCCCAGACCCTCTACTTCATCTAAAGCGAGAATGACGCCCTCATAGGAATACTTGCTCCTGCGCTTTCTCACCTGAGCCGACAACACAAATCCAATAGCAGAAAGTATCTTCTCCATCTGTGCAGGGTCGTCGATTTTCACAGTCATTTCCAGGCGCGACTTGGTGGTCTGGTCAAGCTTGGGGCCTTTGTAGGTCAGGCGCGCCCCTTCTTCCTTGATACGAATGCGCAGGGCCTCATCGCTCTTTTTAAAATCACGCAGAGGCGAATTGAAATAAAGGTCGTGGTGGTTTTCCACCGCCTGCAATGTGGCCCCCAGGGCGGCGATCTTCCCGGCCATGTCCTCTGGGGCGCGAGCCTTGACCTCGACCTCGATCATCTTCGGACCAGCACGGTAGCTTTCTCCAGGTGCAGGATATGCACGGCCTCGCCTGCAGAAAGAGTCTCCATAACTATCTCTGCTGCTTCCGGTGGCATCTCTATGCTCTCGCCCTCTACCTCGACGGCAATCGATCCCCTGGCCTTCTGGCTGGCAACCAGGGCTGGGTCCATGGCACCCAGGGCTTTTATGATCTTGCCGCTCCGGTCTTTGAAACTGGGACCGATTATCTTCATCTGCGGCTTGACGGCCACGGGCTTCATCTCTATTTTGGGGCTTCCGATACGGCTCTCCACCTGGGAGTTGGCCACGCCTGCAAGATCAAAGGTCTCCAGGGCAAGATCGGAGTATACTACTATCCCAGTCAGAGGCGAATTGAGGGCCATGCCTTTCTCTGCCTTGTAGCGACGAAGCGCTGCAGCAATCTCTTTTATGGTCTGTCCGGCAGGGTCGATGACCATCCCGGAAGGCTCTGGCCAGCTTTGCACATGCACGCTCTCACCCGTGAGAGTATGATGGATCTCCTCGGAGATGAAGGGAGTGAAGGGCGCCATGAGCTTGGAGAGCGTCTCCAGAGCCGTGAAAAGGGTATTTTGGGCGGCCCTCTTCTCTGGCCCGTCCGGGCCGTAGAGCCGGGCCTTGACCAGTTCAATATAATTGTCAGCCAGGACCTCCCAGGCAAAGCCGCGAATAGCCTTCATGGTCTCATCAAACTGGAAAGCGTCCAATGCGTTGGTAGCTTTCATGATCAGCTGATCCAGCTCCCCCAGGAGCCAGCGGTCCACTTGACTGGGAACTGCATCAACTTCAGCAATCAGGGGCAAAGAGAAACGGAAGATCGACCAGAGCTTCTGCTGGAAGCGGCTGGCTGCCGTTATCTCCTTCCACTGGAACAGGATATCGTTTCCAGGAGATCCGCCCATTGCTCCCCACTGGCGGAGCGCATCGGCCCCATGGGTCTCGAAGACCTCCTCGGGGCGTATGAAATTGTTCAGGGACTTGGACATCTTATGCCCATCCTCCCCTAAAGCCATGCCGTTGACGAGAATGGTGTCCCAGGGCTTCATGCCCTCCAGGGATTTCGTGCGCAGTATTGTGTAAAAAGCCCAGGTGCGGATGATGTCATGCCCCTGCGGCCGCAGCTGCGTCGGCATACGCAGATCTTTTCTATCCGGCCAGCCTGCTACCGCCAGAGCAGAGATGGAGCTGTCCATCCAGGTGTCCAGGACATCCTGTTCTGGGATGAAATCATCGCTGCCGCATTTGCATTTCTCGGGCGGATGAGTCTGGTTAGGGTCCAGGGGAAGCCACTCTTCCCGGGCGACTTTTACCTCGTGACATTGGCGGCAATACCAGACGGGTATGGGCGTGGCAAATATCCTCTGCCGGGAGATGCACCAGTCCCATTCCACAGAGTCGGCCCAATTCTTGAGCCGAACCTGCATATGGGGCGGTACCCAATCGATCTCCTCTGCAGTCTTCTTGATCTCTTCGGGGTTGATTTTGACAAACCATTGCCGCTCGGATAATATCTCAATGGGTGTTTTGCACCGCCAGCAAAGGCCCACATTCTGCTCCAGAGGCTCCTGCTTGAAGATTATCCCTTCATTCACCATATCCTGGGTGATCTTATTCTTGGCATCCGTCACACAGAGGCCTGCGTAAGGCCCGGCTAATGCAGTCAGCAATCCCCCGCGATCTATTGCCTGGCGTAGAGGGAGATGATGCTCCATCCACCATCTCACATCCTGCTTGTCTCCAAAGGTGCAGATCATGACGATACCCGTACCAAAGCTTGTATCCACCACGGGATCAGCCAGCACGGGAACTTCGTAATTGAATATAGGAACCGTGACCGTCTTGCCGATATATTGGCGATAGCGCTCATCATCGGGATTCACAGCTACGGCCACGCAAGCAGGCAGAAGCTCAGGCCGGGAGGTGGCGATCTGCATCTCGTCGTTTTCCGCAGAAAAGCGCATATAATTTAGAGTCGAAGTGCGAGAATCATATTCCACTTCCGCAAAGGCTATGGCTGTGCCGCAGCGGGGACACCAGTTGACGGGATGGTCCTCCCGATAGATGAGACCGCTCTCATACATGCGCACGAAGGAGGTTTGCGTCTTGACATAGTACTCCGGCTTCATGGTTATGTACTCGTTGGACCAGTCTATGGAAAGGCCCAGCCTGCCCATGGACTGATGAAAACGGTCTATGGCCTCAAAAGTCAGCTTCTCGCAGAGCCTGCGAAACTCTTCTCGGGGGACCTGGTTTTTTGTGATATGGTTTAGCTCCTCTACCTTGACCTCGGTAGGAAGTCCGTGGCAGTCCCAGCCCTGCGGGAACATGACATTATAGCCCCGCATGCGTTTGTAGCGTGCCACGTAGTCGATATAGCACCAGTTAAGAGCGTTTCCGATATGGAAGTTTCCCGTAGGATATGGCGGGGGCGTGTCAATGATGTATTGCGGCTTCTTTGACTCCCAATCGAAGTGATAGATCGAACTGTCCCAGCTTTGCACCCATTTCTCTTCCACCTGACTAAAGTTGTACTCTTTGGAGACCTCGCTCATCAGAAAGCTCCCAGCTTATTGGCTGCTAGAGCAGTTGAACACAATGTTAATAGGATTATCGGTGGACCAATAGCAATATGGAACTCTTGATCTATCATGCCGATCAATGCGATCCCAAGAAATGCTCGGGCAAAAAGCTGGCCCGCTTCAATCTGGTTCGCTTAACCCATCGCATAAACCAGCTCCAGACTTTCCTGGTTTTAAGTCCTTTTTCGGAAAAGGCGCTCTCTCCAGAGGACAGAGGGGCAAGGGGACTTGCTGCCCTGGACTGCAGCTGGGCTCATGCCGAGGAGGTCTTCTCACGCTTTAAGCTAATTGAGAGGGCACTGCCATTCCTAGTGGCTGCCAATCCCGTTAACTTTGGAAAGCCCTTCAAGCTCTCTACGGTGGAGGCCTTAGCAGCGGGGCTCATCATCTTGGGAGAGAGGGCCCAGGCAGAATTGATATTATCCAAATTCAACTGGGGGTATGTCTTTTTGGAGCTGAATAAAGAGCCTTTGCAGGAGTACGCTGCAGCCAAAAACTCGGCCGAGGTTGTGAGAATTCAAGCGGCTTATCTATCGGAATAAATATAAGTGGTGATTGAACATTATGTCATGGTGTTTCTATGACAGGATTGACAGCGGCAGATGAGCTTAAGAAGCTGCAGAAGAAAATGAACCGACTCATGGATGATCTGGGACTGACCAATCTGGAATCCAAGTACCTCGAAGAGATGGAGCACATGCAAAAGCGTATGGGCGATCTAATGGAAGTGGCTGAAAAGGGCGAGGATGTAAGCCGCAAGATGCGGCCTTTAGCCGATGTACAGGAGACGGATGGAGAGATAATCGTAACCATGGACCTGCCCGGCATAGACAAGCAGAACGTTGATATTACCATATCGGACGAAGAGCTCTCCGTAGTGGCCGAGAGGAAGACGGAGACGGAAACCGCAGAGGAAAGATACCACAAACGCGAGCGCACTTATAAAAAATTCGAGCGCACCGTATCGCTTCCCACCGGCGTTAAAATGGACGAGGCTAAGGCTCGTTTGGCTGATGGAGTCTTGCAAATTACTATTCCCAAAGAGGTCGTAACCTCCAGAAAGCGCATAAGCATTGACTAACTAAGGCACGTCATTTTGGAGAAGAATGTGGTCCATTTTGTCCCTCTTCGTCTCCAGATATCGTCTATTGACACTGTTGGGCTCAATCTCCAGGGGCACGCGCTCTACGATCTTCAAGCCGTAACCTTCCAGGCCGATCACTTTGCGGGGATTGTTGGTCAGCAGACGAATCTCCTTGATGCCCAGATCGACTAAAATCTGGGCGCCAATGCCGTAATCTCTCAGGTCGGCCGGGTAGCCCAGTTCGTTATTGGCCTCAACCGTATCTGAGCCTGCGTCCTGCAGGGCATAGGCGCGCAGCTTGTTAGCCAGGCCAATGCCTCTGCCCTCCTGGCGCATGTAAAGCAGTACTCCGTTTCCATTATCGCTGATAAGATGCAAAGCCCTACGCAACTGCTCGCCGCAATCGCAACGCTTGGAAGAGAAGACATCGCCGGTGAGGCATTCAGAGTGCACCCGGACCAGGGCGTCGGGGGCGGCAGGATCGCCGGACACGAAGGCGACGTGACACTGCCCGTTCAAGATGGACTCATAGCCAATGGCCCGGAAGTATCCGTACTCAGTGGGCATGCTCACATCAGAAACCTTGCGAATGAGCTTCTCGCGCTGCATGCGGTAGCTGATCAGGCTTTCTATGGTCACCATCTTCAGGTCGTGCTTCTCTGCAAATTTTTCCAGTTCGGGCAGCCTGGCCATGCTGCCGTCATCATTCATGATCTCACAGATGACGCCCGCTGAATAGAGGCCAGACAGCCGGGCCAGATCCACACAAGCCTCGGTGTGGCCTGTACGTCGCAAGACACCCCCTTCCTTGGCCTGCAAGGGAAAAAGATGGCCGGGAGTGACAATATCGCTGCGCCTGGTCCTGGGGTCGATGAGGGTCTGCACAGTTACAGCTCGATCAAAAGCGGAGATGCCGGTAGTGGTGTTGGCCTTGGCATCTACAGATATCGTAAATGCTGTGCCCATGGACTCCGTGTTCTGGGTAGTCATAAGATGAAGGTTCAGCTCTCTCAGCCGTTCGGTCGTCATGGGCATGCAGATCAGGCCGCGAGCAAAGCGAGCCATGAAGTTGATGGCATCTGGTGTCACCTTTTCTGCGGCCATCATGAGGTCGCCCTCGTTCTCTCTGTTCTCATCATCCAATACTATGATGAAGCGGCCTGACTGAATATCTAAAATCGCATCTTCTACAGAGCAAAATGGCATATAAGACGAAAGAAGTACTGCCGGATACTTAAGAGTTTTGTACCGATCTGCATCGACCGCAAAATAGTGTAGAGCCCGTAAAATATAGGGCGCGGAAAATTAAACTGCAGATTATGCAACTGAGTAGATGGCAATCAGGACCAGACGCCAGCCAATGCGCTGCCGCATTTACTGCAATGCCCGTTGATCACAGAATTTCTCATGATCCTGTATCCCATCCGCTCAATCTGTTCCTCTTTGCAGGCAGGGCAGAGGGTATTCTCGCTCTCGCCGGAAATGTTTCCCGCGTAGACGTACTTAAGACCAGCCTTGCGACCGGCCTTTAGGCCCCGGCGAAGCGACTCTATCCCAGTCCTGGGAACATCTTTCATCTTGTACGTGGGATAGAATGCTGTGACATGCCAGGGTATATCCGGATTCACGCCGGCCAGAAATTCGGCCAGGTTTTGTAGTACTGCATCGGAATCGTTGTAGCCGGGGATGAGAAGAGTTGTGACCTCCACCCAAACGCCACTCTTGCTGAATAGATCTATGTTATGCTCGACTGGCTCCAGCTTTGCTCCACAGACCTTGCGGTAGAATTGATCATCACCCTTAAGATCGATGTTTATGCCGTCCAGAAGGGGAATGATCTTTTGAGCGGCTTCTTCGCCGATGTAGCCGTTGCTGACAAATACGTTCTTTAGACCTGCTTCATGAGCCAGTGCTGCCACATCAAAGGCATACTCGAAGAAGATGGTGGGCTCAGTGTAGGTGTAAGCAATGGACCGACATCCAAGAGCATTAGCTTCGGCAACTATGCTCTCGGGAGATATGAATTCTCCCGGTATCTGGCCGGTTTCCCGAGGCAGCTGAGAGATGTCTGCATTCTGACAGTGCAGGCAGCGGAAGTTGCAGCCTACTGTAGCTATGGAATAGGCAAGGCTTCCCGGCAGAAAATGAAAGAACGGTTTCTTTTCAATTGGATCTGAATTGGCAGCTATCAGGCTTCCATATACCAGGGTCATCAGCTTTTCATTCTGGTTCTCTCGCACGCCGCATATTCCTCTCTTGCCGGGACGGATACGGCATTGCTGGTGGCACAGACTGCACTCTACGTCGCCGTCCAGCTTTTTCCAGAACTGGGCCTCTCTAATCGTCTCTGAAGCCATAAATATTCACCAGGGTATTCATGGCTCTCATGGTATGTATAACATTGGTGTACAAAAATTAATAAAAATTTTAGTTAGAAAAAATGGCTTTGGGAGAAATAAAATGCCCTTTACTCTCTTCTGCCAAGCAGCAGGCAGGCAGCCCCAAGAAGGCCGGTTAAGGCAAAGAGGCCTTCGAATCCAGGCGTAGCCTTCTCTGCAGTCTTGGTGGCATCGGCGACATCCTCCTTGGCAGCCTCGGCGACATGCTCCGTTGCAGCCTCCGCCTTAGCGGTTGCATTCTCAGAGACGGCAACTACGGTTTCCTTTGCTTCTTCTGCAGCGTGCTCTGTAGCAGTGATCCCACTTTCCATTGCCTCTGTGGCAGCATGCTCTTCCGCATTTACAACCATTGCTGCTGTCAATAGCATCATCAGAGTTGCAAGCATGATCGATACTAACTTCATTGTTGTTGGACCTCCTTTTCGTTCCTTTTACTGATCATCCGTGAAAATATCTCTGAAGCAACAATCAAGGAATTTGACATTGTTGCTGAATGCGGCCTCAAAGTCCTCCTTCCACTACTTGGTAAAGATAATCAGACAAGTTTGCTGTCGCAGAAGATCCTATATACCTTTTTTGGTGAGAAAAGTCCCTGACGTTAAAGAAGAACTCAAGTGGGATATAACGGTAAAACTGACTAAAAAGAAGATAGTTCTGGAGAGCCTAGGCCCTCCAGCTATTTTGTTCTTACTCTCTTCTGCCAAGTACCAGGTAGGCAACTGCCAGGAGGCCGGTGATAGCGAAGATGCTCTCGAATCCGGGTTGTTCCTCTGCGGCTGGCTTAGCTGCTTCCTCGCCCTCGGCAGGGGCGGCCTCAGCAGCATGCTCTTCTGCAGGAGCAGCTTCTTCTGCGGGGGCAGCCTCAGCGGCGGGCTCTTCTACCGGGGCAGTCTCTACAGGAGCAGGTTCAACAGCAGGGGCAGCCTCAACAGCGGGTGCAGGAGCAGCGCCCTCGATGGTGACTTCCTTGTAGATGTAGTACCTGAGGTCATCGGAATCAGCGGTCTTGATGCTCACGCCGGGCATCAGGGAGATTTCCTTGTTCTTGCTGAGGGTGATGTCGTTGTCCTCATTGTTC
>JAFGNK010000017.1 GCA_016927055.1 Methanotrichaceae archaeon
CAAAATCCTGCAAAATTAGCATCCTTGCCAGGAATTCCCTTCACATGATTTTTCGCGAGGTTTGTTTGCTATTCGACCACTTGTGCCCGCTAAGATGACCGTACTGAAATCAAATATAAAGTATGTTAAATGGCGAGCACGCCGACGGTTGCCAACGAGCTTGCATGCCAGTTAATCCCGAAGCCTTCTCCCCCCCTTAAACCTGTAAGCGACAGTTACCCGCGGTGGGTTTGCTCCCTTCCGGGCCTGAACCGGTTCCCGCAATTATGGTACACAGAGCTTCCTTCAGGAAGGTCCATGGACCGGTGCCATCCCTGCAGGACGGAGAATCATAGTCAGCAACTGGACTGAGCACACAGCGCTCAGAGTCTTCCGTCAGCTTCGCCCCCCGCGTATCGACGATTTCGGGTTATAGGTGACGCCGAACCACCCGGACTGCCCGCCACTTTTAACATTGAGGTGAGTAGCTATAAAGCTAACGCAAAAAGAGGGAAAAAATTATGGCAGCAGACTTAGCCGGCAACATGGGATTCATCATGGGAAACAAGCATCGCGAGAGGGTGATTCAGGTCCTTGGCTCCAAGGGCAGGCTGTCCGCAGAAAAGGTGGCCAAGTTCGAGCGCATCCCGGCACCCTCCGTCAATAAGATCCTGGCAGAGATGGCGGAGAGAAGCCTCGTCTTCGAGAATAATGACATCTGGTGTCTGACCGAGGCCGGCCAGGAGATCGAGAGAGAGATGAAGAAGAGATCCTGATCTGCCATGGAGCTGATGGAGAGCATCCGGGCCCGCCGGAGCATAAGAAAATTCCAGGACAGGCCTGTAGAAGAGGAGAAACTCTTAGCGGTTCTGGAAGCTGGCAGACTGGCGCCCTCCGCTAAGAATTTGCAGGACTGGAGGAGCATAGTAGTAAAAGATAATGCCACACGCCAGAGGCTGGCACAAGCGGCACGAGATCAGCAGTTTGTGGCCCAGGCGCCCGTGGTCATCGCCGCCTGCAAAACCTCAGATCTGGTCATGACCTGCGGCCAGCCGGCATATGTTATCGATGTAGCCATTGCTGTGGATCACATGACCCTGGCCGCTGCCTCGCTGGATCTCGGCACCTGCTGGATCGGCGCCTTCTACGAGGAAAAGGTGAGGGAGATCCTGAGCGTGCCCCAGGGAATCGGGGCCGCAAAAGCCTGGATGAGATTATCGCTCGTGAGCACTGGTAGGGCTTCGCGTGAGATTCAACCGGGTCCGGCTTCACGCGAAGGCGCGAAGCCGCGAAGTCAAAATCAAAACATTGGTTTATTTCGGCCTCGCTGTACTAGTTCCTGCCCTTGCTGAGGAGATGCTCAAGCTTTTCCAGGTAACTCCATGTCAAGATCAACTGAGAGAGGCCGATGGCATTGACATACTGCTCACGCCGGTCACTGATGACGGCATAGGTCCCCAGCGAGTCGCAAAGCTTCGTTTCCAGATCGGCAATCATGGACTGATGAATCTCGCCATCCGAGGTTATGATGCCCACCTTTTTCCCATAGTAGTCGTCTCGCTGAAACTCGATGGAAAACTCGTGCTCCGAGCTTCTCAGAATCTTGCTCAAATCGATGGTCAGATCTACCTTGGAGACGGGCTGATCCAGCATCTGCTGAATTAGCCGCACCGAATACCAGTCGGGCTTGGGTCCTGTTTCGGGAAGAGGTGGATGAAACCGGGTATCCTGAATCTTGACCACGATCTCGGCATAGATCTTCTGAATGTCCACATAGAGCTTGTAGTCCGGCTCGCGCTGCAAAATCTCGGCCATAACCTGGGCAGGGCGGTAGCCCCGTTCACCCACATCGCGACGCACCTTCCAGAGTCTTTTCACGGAGCGGGAAGGGTCCACAAAGATCTTGAAATCGATGAGGCGGCGCAGCCGTTCTGTGAAAAAAGGATGCAGACCTTCCACGATTATCACGGGAGCCGGGCCGAAGGGCACTGTACCGGCAATCTCGCCCTTGCTGTGATCGTAGACGGGCTTGTTGATCATCTCCCCGCGCCGGAGAATCTCCAGATGATCTGCCAGCAGCTCCAGGTAGTTGGCGTCGGGGTGCAGAGGCGTAATATTTCGCTCTTTTCGCTGCCTTCGGTCCAGGCTGTGATAGTCGTCCATGGAAAAGGAGCAGATCATCTCCCCGCCCAGTATCCTCTTTATGCCGCGAGAGATGGTGGTCTTCCCGGAGCCGCTGTCTCCAGCAATTCCAAAAACGAATACCCTGCCGGACTCTTTGATCCTGTCCATGATCGATTTCATCATTCTCCCACCTCACCTCAGCCCTGAAAAGATTTAGCAATTTCCGATAAGGATCATATTTTAGTGAGTTAAAATATTTTAAATATAAATATATGAAAATGAAAAATTATTTATTCTGCTTCTCGGCCACCAGATCCTCGAACTCGCAGGTGGCATCGATGCTCTCCAGCTCCCGCTTCTCAATCAAGACCGTCTCTTCGATGCACTCCAGCTTGGTCTCGCCATCCACGATTACCACCGACTTGGTCCTGGCCACGGCAGAAAAGCTGCTCATGAGCCGGGCCTTCTTGAGCATGCTCTGAGAAAATTTGCTCACTCCCGTTAGCACCACCAGATCCTCAGTTCGGGTTATGGCATTGAAGGGGGCCTGGGCCGTGGGAACTACATCGAAGCCGATCTCCAGGAGCAGGCGCAGGATATTGTCAGTCACCTGTCCCATATCCTCCACCGCATTCCTGCGATGGAAGGGATTCACGGGCTGAATCAGTTCTTGCTGAAAGATCTCCTCCAGCTTAATAGCCACATCCACCGATGTGTCCATATCCTCCACCTCATACTTGCTTATAGTGCGGCGGGAGACGCCAAGCTCAGACGCCAGCGCTCCTAACGATATGCCGCGCGCAAGCCTGAGGTCTCTCATCTTGGCGCCGTCAATGCGTACATAGAGCCCTCCATGCGCGGCGTAAACCAACGGCAAGGCCCCATCTATCAGGCAATCCGCCAGGGTGTTAAGACTGAGCGTAGGAATCCCATAGCGAAAGTAGACCGCACCCCTTTCCAGGTATTGATCGCGGGTCTTCTCGCCCACCAGTATGGGACTGGCAAAAAGGTGCTTGGCCAGACGGCGCACCTCAGTGGCTGTCTGCACATTCAAGCCGTCGATGTTGGAGAGGATCTTGAGGAGCAGGAAAAAATCTCCCTTTCGGGCAGCTAGATCGAAGCTCCTGGGACGGAGATAGCAGCGATCCGATGTAGAGAACCCGGCCTGCCTTAGAACCTCCTCCACGCGCCCGGCGAGAAGTTCCTTATCCATCATTATATATGTCGGTTTGACGGCTATTTAAGGTTGACCATGTTCATTGGAATTGATGATACTGATTCTGAAAGGGGTCTGTGCACCACCTACCTGGCCGCAGTGCTGATGGAGAAGCTGCAGCCTCTGGGAGAGCTTGTCGGCCGGCCAAAACTGATTCGCCTCAACCCCTGCGCCCGATATAAGACGCGCGGCAATGCTGCTCTGGCCTTCCAACTGGAGAGCGACCGCCCGGAAGAGGTTATGGATTTGGCATTGAAAACGGTCCTGGAGCTTTCCGATTTCTCCGGGGTGAATACCAATCCCGGCCTGGTGATCGCAGAGGAGGTGACAGAGAAGATGACGGCCTTCTACCGGCGCGCGGTCACTGAGATTCTCGAGATAAAAGAGGCCAAAAAACTGCTGGATGAAGAGGGAATCTGGTACCGGGGCTTTAAGAAGGGGCGCGGCCTGATCGGAGCCCTGGCGGCAATTGGGGCAGATCTTTCTGATTACACTTATGAGCTGGTCGCCTACAGAGAGCGTTCCCGCTGGGGCACGCCGCGCAGCATCGATGAGAGGTCCGTTTGGAGAGGAGATGCCCTGACCTATCCGCGCACCTGGGATACGGTAGATCATCATAATAATAGAGTCGTCTTTGCCCCTCACTCAGGAGATCCCGTTTTGTTCGGCATAAGAGGCTCGGATGAAAAAGCCATTTTAGAAGCATTCCAGACCATTAAATCGGAGCCGGTGGAAAGAAGCGTTCTCTACCAGACCAACCAGGGTACAGATGCCCACATCCTGGCAGGCGAGATCTCTGATGTCCTGGACAGCCAGAGCTACCGGCTGCACGGGTTTGTGGCCGAACCGGCGCAGGCTATTGCTGGCGGCCACCTCTTTATCACATTGCAAAAAGGCGCTGGCCGCATTAACTGCGCCGCTTTTGAGCCCACCAAGAACTTTCGCGCCGTGGTAAAGCAGCTTGCTCTAGGCGATGAACTGGAGGTCTATGGATCGGTGCGAGAAGGCACGCTCAACCTGGAGAAGATCAACATCATTCATCTGGCAGAGAGAGCGGAGATGGTAGTGCCCCTCTGTCCCCGGTGCCAGAGAAGCATGGAGTCTGCAGGCAAAGGTCAGGGGTACCGCTGTCGACGCTGCAAGACACATGCCGAGGGTCGCGAGCGCCAGCTTTTGGCTCGCGATCTGGAGACGGGCTACTTTGAGGTGCCGCCCTGCGCCCGCCGCCATCTCTCGAGGCCGCTGGTGCGCATGAATGGGGAGAAGGTACACCCCGCGCGATAGAGAAATGATTGCGGTTTTTTGGCTTGTACCTGCAGCAATTATAAAAATCCGAAAAATAGAGGAAAATGAAGATGGCAAGAGCCACCTTCAACCTTTATCCAGGAAGGATTATTTCTTAAAGGCGCCTTCCAGAGGCGGGACTACCTGCTTCTTGCGAGAGAGGCACTTCTCTTTGTAGATGGAGTTGTTGGCAAGCTTGCCGCCGAAGGCCTTCTCAAAGCCTGCTGCTGCAGCTTCATTTCCTACGAAGAGCAAATCGCTGGCCTCTTTCATGACATCGGTGAGCATGAGCACGATCATATCCAGCTTCTCGGCCTCTTTCATCTTGTTCATCTCATCGAGTATGGCGGCCCTCTTGGGTGCGAGATCAGCCAGATCCATGACCTCAACCTGGCCCACGCCGGACTTGGTTCCGGAGAAGTCGAACTTCTTGAAGTCGCCCAGGAGAATTTCCTTGGCAGATTTGGCAGACATGTTGCTCTTGGCCTTGAGCAGCTCCATGCCGAACGCCATGGGATCAACGCCCGCGATCTTGGCCAGCTTCTCCACGGCAGCCTTGTCGCGAGGAGTGCAGGTTGGGGACTTGAAGAGCACGGTATCGGAGAGAATGGCAGACATCATCAGGCCGGCCATCTCCTTGCTGATGGCGACATTGTTCTGCTCATAGAGGTTCGCGAGGATGCCGCCCGTAGCGCCCACCGGCTCATTGAGGAAGAATATGGGCTTACCGGTGGAGAGGCCGCCGATCTTGTGGTGGTCTACGATCTCCACTATGTTCTCCATGTTCAGGTTATCCACAGCCTGCGCCATCTCGTTATGATCTACCAGAATGACCTTCTTATCGGTGGCATCGGTGAGCTTCTCAGGATAGGGAACTTTGAAGTAATCCAGCAGGAACTTGGTTTCGGCATTGATGTCTCCAGCTGCTGCGGGGACGGCCTCTTTCATTCCCATGGCATTCTTCAGGTTAGCATAAGCTATTGCAGATGTTACGGAATCGGTATCTGGGCTCTTGTGCCCAACTACATAGATCTTGTCGGTCAAACGAAGCACCTCAGCATTGTTAATGTACAACTTCAACTTAAAGCTTACTCAGGCAACAGGGCCACATATCCAGAAATTAATACATTTCTCTTAGAAAACTTTATAAATACTGGCTGCATTCAGGTAATGTCCCTTTAGAGGGCTGGCATGAGCCTAGAATTTGTTCTGCTGTGAATGCTGGTGCAAGAAGGGGACTACAGGCCGCGTTGATAGGTCCTTATGGTAGGATATTGACTATCTGTCTACCTATGACCATGAGACAACCCAAATGCGGTACAGACGCCCGCTGCGAGGGTTACTGGACTGACTGCGGATACCCATCGGATGACGTGCCAGAGTTAGTATCGGGCGACAGCACATATTTTCCATTATAAGCGATAATTTAATCACTCTCCTGCCCGAACCCTGAAAGCATGAAGGGCCAGCTCATTACCCTGGAGGGCATCGACGGCTCGGGAAAGAGCACCGCTGCCAGGCATATTGCCTCAAAGCTAGCCGAGACATTGCCCGAGAGAAAATTGGTGCTTACCGCCGAGCCGACAGCCGGAAAGGTGGGGCAGATCCTGAGAGAAGAGCTGGCAAGAGCAAACAACATCGAGACCGAGAGTTCTGCCGCCCAGCACATGCAAGAGCTCTTTCTCTTCATGGCAGACCACGCTCAGCACCTCACTAAAACAGTGCTTCCCTCCCTGGAGGCTGGTGCAATTGTCCTGTCCGATAGATATGCCGACTCTACAGCCGCCTACCAGGGAGTGACGCTGCGAGGAATCGTGCCCGATCCGGTGCAATGGATCCAGAACATCTACAGCCCCTGGAATTTGCCCCCGGATAAAACACTCCTCTTCGTCCTGGATCCTCGCTCTGCCTTGGAGAGAATGCAGTCGCGTCAGGGACGGGAGAAATTCGAGAGGCTCGAGTTCCTGCGATCGGTGGATGATAACTTCCGTCGCATGGCCGCCCTTGAGCCACAGCGATTTGTGCAGATAGACGCCGGGCAGGACGCAGAAAACGTGGCGGAAGAGGCCATAAAAGCGATCCTCCATCTAACATGCAAATGATTTTTTTTATTTGCCGAAAGCCAGGCCGATCAGCTTTTTGGCCCAGGATAGCTTCTTTTTCTTGCGAGGCGTAACGCCCTCATCCTCAAAGTCAAAGCCGACCAGTTTTATGCCGGCAGCGCCAAGCCCTTTGGCCAGAAATACGCATCGATCTCCGTCCGTGAACCCACCAAAGTTGTAGAGCCCGGGGAGCGGTTGGCACTGTACTGTGCCAATGACTCTCTCAAGCTGCGGCACATATCTATTCAGGGCATCCAGGTTGTCACCATGGGCATGCACCACCACGATGGAACCCTCCCTATTGGCCTTCAAAATGGCGGAAAATGGTCCGTCCAGGTCAGTGACCACAATATCGGGCACAATACCGTGCCTTAATAGAACGGCCGTGGCCCCATCCGCGGCTATAAAGACGGCATCTCTTTCTTGCAGCCCCCCCAGCTCCTTCTCCAGAGAGGGGGCATTGCCTGCTACCATCACACATTGCCCACGCACTTTCGCCTCGGCGGCGCAGAGCAGCTGCTCGCGGCCTTGCAAGAGTTCGGCCAGAAGCTTTGCCGCTTCTTCATCCCTGGCAGGAGAAAAGCCGAAGTCGTCCAGGATGGCTTGATAAAGGGGCTCCCAGGTCGCAAATTGCATGCATCCGTATTGCTAGCTGCAACCATATATTTGTACCCAATACGCTCAAGTCAACTGCTAACCAACTGAAGGCCGTGGCTTTTATTTAATTTTAAGCACGCATACCCCTCCGGCCTGAAGGTCGGCGTGGTTCCTCGCTATCTCGTGTGGGTGAAGCAAAGGTCTTGTCGTCTCTGTGTCTCTGCGCCTCTGTGGTTTGGTTGTAGATGATGTAATTGGATCATAGCCTTGCCCACAATAAACAGCGAAGAGCCGTAGATGTTTTGTGCTGCTACAAAGGAAAATATTGCGTCTAAACCAAGGAAAAATGAAAAGAGAAAGGATAACCCTCTCTCTTAGTAGATTCTCGGGAACTGAGCCTGGGTCGGTGCCTTGAAGCAGGTGCAGTCGAATACTCCCGCAGCGGACTTCAAGTACTTCGCATCGCTTGTATGCATATCTTCGAAGCCGCCGAAGCAGCAGGGCAGCCAATCATCCGACTTC
>JAFGNK010000130.1 GCA_016927055.1 Methanotrichaceae archaeon
ACAAGATATGAGAATATGAGTACCATCATTACCTCAAATCTGGGATTCTCGGATTGGGTGAAGGTGTTTCATGACAGGACCCTAACAGCAGCAATTCTGGACAGGATTACACACCATGCACTGATCCTGAACATGAACGGAAAGAGCTTCCGCAGAAAGTAAAGAGACGTGAGCTTTATACTCGATGAGATAGGTTAGCTATCTTAGGGGGTCAAAATCGGATCGGCGTGAGGGGTCAGATTTGGATCGGCGGATACACATATGTTTGGTCATCATTTATAGCTTCCGTCATCAATACCCTGATCTTTTTAATCCGGTTTCTTTCCATGTTTTCGATGAGGAACTTCGTGCTCATGTACTCGACAGATTCGCCTTGCTTGGGCAGTCTGCCTATCACCTCGATTACGAATCCGCCTATGGAGTCATAGTGCTCTGATTCGATCTTGGTCCCGATTAGGTCGTTCAGTTCCTCGATCCTGGTACTTCCATCGACGATATATTCTCCTTCCCGGATCGTTTCGATCTCTTGGGTATGCATATCGTATTCGTCTGAGATATCGCCGACGATTTCTTCGACCAGATCTTCTATAGTGATGATTCCGGCTGTGCCCCCATATTCATCCAGGACTATCGCCATGTGTGTCCTATGCTTTTTCATTTCTTTGAATAGTTCGGCTGTATTCATGAACTCGAATGTATAATAGGGCTTTTTCACAAACTTTTTTATGTCAAAGACTTCTTCGGAATCTCGGTAGACCAGTTCTTTGACATTTAGTATGCCTACGATGTTATCGATCCTTTTATTATATATAGGATAACGGGAGTACTGTTCGTTTTTTATTATTTTGATGATCTCTTCATAGCTGGCATTTATGTTGATGGCAACTATGTCCATCCTCTGTATCATAACGTCTTTGGTCAACTGGTCCCCAAAATCGAAGACATTGCAGATCATTGTCTTTTCATGATCTTCGATGACACCTTCTTCCTCGCCAAGGTTCACCATCGACTTAAGTTCCTCTTCAGTGATAGAGGGCAAGTTCGCATTACTTTTGCAGCCCAGCAGCCGCATAAAAAGACTGGCAATCTGCGCGAAGACAAATACGATCGGGCTTAGAAGGTATGTTAAAATGGAAATTGGCCTTGCCACTATTAGCGAGATTTTTTCCGACTTCTGTGCGGCTAATGTTTTAGGAGTCATCTCTCCGAATATAAGCACCAGAACGGTCATTATTCCAGTAGCTATTCCTATGCCGGTATCTCCGAAGTGCTTAATCGCCAAGACAGTAGCGATGGATGACGCGCCGATGTTCACGAGGTTATTGCCTACAAGGATAGTGCCCAGCAGTTTGCTGGGGTTTTCCCTCAGCTGTTTTATTACGCTGGCGCCCCTTACCTTCTCCTCCAGCATATGAATAAGTCGAATTTTGCTGAGTGACATTAATGCAGTCTCAGATGCAGAGAAGAAAGCCGATAAGCAGAGAAGAAAGCCGAGTAATGCTAAAAGCGCAGTTGTGCTTGGATCCAAAACCAATTCCTCATTGCTGGCCCTGAAATATCGGAAATCCAGTATTTTTAGCCATAAAGCACGTTATTTTCATAATCATTTACCACATAAACCTTTCCCTGCATGAATGACAAATCCCTGTAGCTGGGAATCCAAGATGAGATAGACAATTGAGTTGGCGAAAACATTGGGCCATGTACGGATGATATTGCGCCAGCACTCAAACATAACATTCCATGATATCCCGCAACTCTTCCAGCGTCACTGGCTTGCTGATGTAATCATCCATGCCTGCGGCAAGACAATTCTCTCGATCACCTTTGAGTGCATAGGCGGTGATGGCAATTATCTTTGGTTGATCTGCAAAGGCCCAGCGCCTTCGAATTGTCCTGGCAGTTTCAAAGCCATCCATTTCCGGCATCTGAACGTCCATGAGAATCAGGTCGTAAGGCTGCAGTTCCAGGGAACGCAAAACCTCAATACCGTTAGCTGCGACATCAGCGTGATATCCCAGCTTACCCAGCATTTTTAACATAACTTTTTGATTAACAGGGTTATCTTCGGCTAACAATATCCTGGGAACATGGTTTAGATCCGCTACTTTGATTCTCTCTTGCCGACCCTCTACATCTCTCGCAGGCTTGATAAAGGTAGATTCAGCCAATATTGTGAAGCAAAAGGTTGAACCCTTACCTAATTGGCTCTTTACCCAGATCTTTCCCCCCATCATTTTGACAAGCTTCTTGGTTATGGCAAGACCAAGTCCCGTGCCTCCATACCTGCGCGTAGTCGATGAATCTATCTGGGTAAATGATTGAAAAAGACGGCCCATCTTATCTTCGGGAATTCCAATTCCAGTGTCTTTTACTGAAAAGCAGATCTCATGACATGTGCCCTCCAGTTTCTTGCTGGAGACAGAGACTGATATCGCACCATTTTCGGTAAATTTAACGGCATTACTGAGCAGATTGGTCAGGGCTTGTTTAATCCTGGTAGGATCTCCGATGATCGCTTGCGGAGTGCTTTCTGTTATTGCATAACTCATGTGCAGGTTTTTCTTAGATGCAAAGGGGCGAACGAGATTTAGGGATTCTTCTATGCTCGCTTTAAGATTAAATGGCCGGGATTCCATCTCCATTTTGCCGCTGTCGATCTTGGAAAAGTCGAGAATATCGTTTATGACCGATAGTAGCGAGTCTCCACTGCTTCTGATCATCTCCAGATAATCGCGCTGTTCCACAGTCAGATCAGTCTCCATGAGAAGGCCCGTTAAACCTATGACCGCGTTCATAGGAGTTCGTATCTCGTGGCTCATGTTGGCCAGGAACTCTGATTTTGCCTTCGCTGCATATTCTGCGGCTTCTTTGGCTTCTCTGAGATTGTCCTCCACATGCTTTCGGGCAATAGCTCCGCCTATAGAGGCTGCTGCTGCCTGAAGAATTGATATATCGATACCCTTCCATGTACGATCTGTTTTGCAGTCATCATAACCAACGAATCCCCAGAACTGCCCCTCCAATGAGATAGGCACAGCCAAAATAGATTTGATGTCTTGAGACTCAAGTACTCTCCTCTCAGAATCAGGGAAATCCTGAACCGCACCTTTGATCAGATGACCTGAAGAAAGAGTTTCATACCAACGAGACGTGACTGGATACCTGCAAGGACTGAAGATATTGGATTTATCCCTGGCGTCTTTTGTTATGTCTCTTGCCCGCTCATAACACAGATTACAAGTGAACTTGGCCGTATCGGATTCATTAATCTTAACGACGTATACCCGGTCCACACTGGCAGCAGAACATAGGAGCTCCAGAGCTTGATTGATCGCAGACTCCAGATCCTTCTCGGTAAGAAGGATATTTGTGGCAAGTGCAACTCCGGCCAGCAGATAGTCCTTATCTCGTAGCTCCTGTTCCACATTCTTTCGTTCGGTAATATCCCGTATTACTCCTACGATGAATTTTTCTCCAGACTTGTCCTTGTACAGGGTCTTTTTGGTCACTATCGTGCGAATGTTTCCCTGAGAATCGGTGATCATTTCCTCGTTTACGTTCTCCTGGCCGGTCTTGAGGACGAGATCATCCTGCTTCCAAAAAACGTTCACCTGCTCCAGTGGAAAGAAGTCATAGTCCATTTTCCCAATAAGTTCTTGGGGAGGCTTTCCAGCTAACGCACACTCTGCAGAATTAACAAGAACAAGTCTATGTTCACTATCTTTAACAAAGATGGGATCGGCTATGCAGTCGATGATCTTATGTAAATATTCTCTTGATTCCAGTAGAGCTTTCTCCCCCATCTTGCGCTCAGTGATATCACGTATCGACTCGATAGCGCCCATCCAAACGCCATCTCTGTCATAAAGATTAGATGCAGTAGCCCAGACGTAAGCCCCTTTGCCGCCAAATAAAGATGGAACATAAGCTTCTCCAAATATAGCTCGGCCACTTCTTTTGACATTTGAATATTTTGATTCAATCTCTTCATCACAATTATCTATGAGGTCTATGAGTATCGGCCTTGGCTCTCCATAGAATGGAACGCCATAGGCGTAGTTCCCCTTGCCTATAATGTCCTCTTTTTTTATGTCGGTCATTTCTTCCATTGATCGATTCCAGGCGATTACTTTCTTATCGAGATCAATGACAAATGTTGCGTCTGGTAAAAATTCTATGATTCCAAGTAGCTGATCATGGGTGTTCTTTAGCTTTTTCTCTGATTCCCTGCGTTCCGTAATATCTCGGACAGTTCCTTGATATCTTACAATTTTACCCGTCTCATCCCGCAATCCGACCGAAGTTACCAAAGCATGAAATACAGTACCATCCTTTTTCTTTAAATCCAGTGGATATTCTCTTGAAAAGCCATGTTCATTTATAAATTTAAGGTGTTTTTCTCTATCTTTTGGATTGGCATATATGTCAATGACTAAGACTTTGGAGAACTCCTCACGATTGGCAAATGCAAACAACTCTACGGCTGCATCATTGAAATCGATCCAGCTTCCTTCTCTGGAAGTTATGAAAACACAATCTTTTGATGTCTTGAAGAATGAACGATACCGTTCTTCGCTTTCTAGCAAAGCCTTATCAGACCTTTTCCTTTCAGTAATATCTTCTAATGTAACCAGATCATCGCCATTTTCAAGTTTCACTGCAGTAAATTTTATTATCTTTTCTGTACCGTCCTTGCAGGTTACTGCATAAGTTCGAGGCCTTTTCTCACCTGGCAAGGCGTCTCTCAAATCGTTAATCCATGATGAGATAACATGATGTCTATAGGTCGGGTCGGGGTATGCTCTTTTAAACCACTCCCTTCCGGTTGAGACCTCAATCGGGCCATAACCAAATAGTTCTCTAAATTTGGGATTGGTTTGACAAAAATTTCCATTCTTATCGACCAATATTACTCCAAATGGAGCATATTCGACAATAGATTGAAGTAATTGGAGATTTTCATTGGCTTTATGTGGCTCAGAATGCATTACAGACGTCCCTTTCCTTATTCCTGCATACTATTCTCAGATATTTGCCATGAATTGAATTGCAGACCAAACCAATCTTCGTTATTCATTAATATTCATTTCGGTCTTATAATTTCTATATTTATATTGAATTTTAAAAATAAATTTAGACAAACTCTGTACCTCTTACATCGCTCAATATCAAGGAGCTTGAGGACAGATTCAGCCAAGCGCGTGACTTAAACTTAGAGAATCCATTATCAAATAAGCTCACGAGATAGGGCACCATAGATCTCTGCCAGGATCTCCCGGGCCGTCCCCAGCTCAATGACCCGGTTTTTGACCTCCCGTCTAGGCTCGATCGGCTTCGCCTCGGCCTTCGCCCGGCCTTTAATCTTTCTGATTGATGAAGTGATTACCAATGTGTTTTTAAATTATTTTTTAAAATCTGTTTGCATGGGTTTTCCGTCCCAATTCAGTGAGATGAACCTTTGAGATGGCATTGGGAAGTGTCAGACTGGACGGATATTCGCTGGTCATAATGTCTACGTGCCCGGATTTCTTCAGGAGCATTAGACGAATTCCAAGTTCTGTTTCATTAAGCTTTAAGATCTCATTGACCTTGACTGGACTGACAAAATACTCAGGGGAAACGGTATTAATGGCTTCAATGATCTTTAAATCAGTGTTATCCATTTGTCTCACCTACCATTTTTCATCCAATAAGACCTACAGTGTTGCTCCACATGCATGAACGTTTTATCGGAAAAGGAATCCCTAAAGGCCAGGATATCTCTACTCTGGAATAGGAGATTCTGCCGTAGATAAGCTATTTTATCGGCTTCTGTCCTCTTGCCTCCGCTCTTTGCCTCCGAGCCTCTTGTTTCTCTTTCTTCTTTTTCACCTTTGCCGTGTTTCCTGCATCTTTCTTGAACAAGTTAATCATGATCGCGTCCCTTCATACACCATGATTAATGGGTATATAGTATCTGCATATATTAATTTGTTTGCCAAAAATTCTTGTATCGCCAATCAAAACCATATTTGCTGATCATATGTATATCCCATCGCCAAATAGAAATCTGCATAGAAACTGCTTTTAATATATCCAAAATGGATGCATTCAGTTTATTCATACTACTGTTAGTAATCATAGTATTTATAAAAGGGTTTTGCTAGAAAATGATATATATTTACCAATATTTGATATATTAATCATTTATATTCAATCACTCGCTAAGTAATTTGCCAAATCTTCCTAAAGATCTTTCTAATTGTTTGTTATTATAGTTATTATTATTCTGGGGCCATTATTTTGATTTAAATTAATCAGAACTGCAAGTATCTCTGCTAATTTCTCTGAAAGCTCTATCGCTTTCTATTTCGCAGTTCAAAAAAAGATATGACGGCTTAAATATAGACCGCCGTTCCCGGCTCGACGTAGATTATCTTCTGGACCCCTCTTTGGAAGAATATTGTCTTCGGGTAATTGAACTGACCATCATAGACCCGGACATCATGGTTCTGGTTGCCAACGACACGAAAGCTGAACCTTCCGTCAAGTGCATCTCCGCCAATTCCCTCCGTGCCTATATAATTTCCGTCCAGGAATACCTGATATCCCCTCATGCCCTGGGATATTATTGTAGCTGGTGTATCTCCCGTAGCTGATGGAGCTGTCGGAGCTGTTTTCGTGGGAGAAAGAATCTGGGTAGGCGGATATGTGTAGCTGGATCTTGGATATACCCTGAAGGATGATTTTGTTTCTGCATAATCCATAGTTTTCGACCAGTCCTTCTGGAATGGCTCCCACGTCATTCCAGCTAATGAATTCAACCTAAAGTCGGAATAATAGGGCATTTGATAAAATGGGTATACTCCATAGGGGCCTGGATATGTACCGTTCCTGAATTGATACGGGTAAGCATAATCCCTGAAAAACTCCGCGCCAAAGTAGGGGTAGTACATCATCTCCCAGCTCTGTCGTTGATTTGGGGAAAAAATTGGATCTGTGAAGTATTGAGCGATATCACCACTGTAGCTTCTGACATATCCTCCCTCAAGCCATTCCTGTCCACTTGCAATACTGATCAGCAAACATAAGGCTAACACGGTTATATATGGCAAAATTCTTCTGTATATCATGCGATTTCACAAAATACTATTTGCACACAAGGAATTTAACACCATCTGTAGCTCGGTATAAATATTAGAGATTCTTTCTTTGCATTTGGAAGAACCTGGGTCTTTGGGAAATTGTTTTCAAATTTCGAACTTTTGCTCCGTTCAAAGGTATAGTTATCTTATTTATATCCCAAATGAAGTAGATTTATAATAGAGGCGTATGGCGAATGACAGAACCAACGATTGAATCGGTATTTGGCATGAAAGCTGGCAATGTATGGGATGCGCTCAATCAGAATGGTCCGAGTACCATTACCGATCTTGTGAAAGCCACGAATCTTAAGCGCGAACATATCTACGGAGCTTTGGGCTGGCTGGCTCGTGAAAACAAGATTTTGCTGGAAAGTCGCGGAAGGGCAATGGTCTTCTCATTGAGACCATAGAGGCAATCCCACGATCGCGGTGCATCATGAGAGAATGCTGCATTGAAGTCGCAGCGCGCAGGATGACTTCCAATTTCTCCAGTTCGAACAGAGATTTGCAATATTAATCTAAATAATTTTGGTTCCTCGCTGTTTTCGTGTGGGTGATACAGTGGTTCCGTTATCTCTGTGCCTCTGTGCCTCTGTGGTTTTGTTGGAGATGCTACCGATAATTAAAACCGCGGTTACGAAATTTAACCACAGAGTCACCGAAGACACAGAGCAATTAAGGGTCTGAATGGAATCGAATTATCGCTTTGCCCACACTAAACAACGAAGAGCCATAATTTTACCCGTTTGTGCTATGTCCTCATAGCCATCCTGCTATTTTTTCGGTTTAGTCCTGATGTTAGCATTTTTCCTGATAATACCAATATTGTTTGCCCTGGCCGTCTGGGCATGGGCAGGAATTTTCCTGTAAGCGCTTGAATCTGAGATTTTGAATTAAATCATGCAAGCATATTCTTTTTTTTCGGGATCTACAAGCATTTATATGGTTCAGTCGAATTCAGCATAATCAGTCAGCCTAAGATAGGGAAAACATTATTAATTAATTGATGCAAAGAGATTCATGTCCTTAGGAGGAAGATTTAAATTGCGCGACAATGTTTTAACCGAGAAAGATTTGAATGTGGAAGAGAAAAAGGTCTTTGGCCGAATCATAGATATGTGGAGCCTGGGAAGTGAGGAAGATCCCTATGCCCAGAGCACCGAAACTGAAGTTATAAAATACTCCAAGAAAGACGGACTTTCTGAGGAACAGATTTTGAAGGTCATAAAAAACCTAAAAGATTATAAACTGATCCATGTGGATGAGGTAAATGGCAAAGCCTATATTAAATATAATGTCGACGCTGCTCATATAGTCAAAGAGCTTCAGAAAACCACATATATAAATAGCAGAATAAAATTCGTACCACATCATCATTGAGAAAAATGGTGTTAGAGAGACTCTTTATCCGAAACTCGGGCGGTGCAACTAGAATTTCGTTTTCCCTGTATGGGCTCGATAACAATTGGCCGCTGTGAATTTTTTAGGGACTTTAGGCAATCATCGCCTTAGCAGCATATCTTTATCGATCGACAAAACGAATGGTCGGCAGGCACATCTGCGCCCTCTTGGAACGACAATCAGGCACCTGCCGGCAATATGGCAGAGCAAGGTAGCAATCTATATGGCCAGTGGGGTCTGGAATTTTTCGGCGTAAAATTCCTTGATGAAAGCCTTTGCCCTGGCATTTGCCGACAGCCAGAGCGGTTGGTTGCCTGGAGAGAAGATATTCTTCACCGGCGATGGGGGAAATAAAAGGGACTTGTCAAGAAAACCTCCGATCAGGTCAATCTACCTGTTCGCTCAATATTCCTGCCCGTTCTCTCTTTGCTCATATCCCCTTCAAAGCATGCTCAAATATCTCCATCCCTCTATCTATCTCGTCCTTGCTGATAATAAGCGGTGGCACGAACCGGATGACCGAATCCCCTGCCGGCAGCAAAATCAGGCCGCCTTCCAGGGCACGCTTGATTGTCATTTTGCACTTTTCTACCGCAGGATCTTTATTCTCTTCCACCAGCTCCACGCCTATCATCAGCCCCATTCCCCGCACATCCCCCATGATGGGGTGCTTTTCCGTCAGCTCGCCCAGCCGTTTCATAAGATAGCGGCCCTTTTCTGCAGCCTTTTCACCCAGCTTCTTGCTTTCCATAAATTCAAGCGTGGCCAGCCCTCCTGCAGCAGCCAAAAGATTGCCTCCAAAGGTATTGGCATGAGTTCCGGGCGGCCAGCTCATTATCTCGCTGCTGGAGAGAGTGGCGCCAAGCGGTACTCCCCCGCCGATGGACTTGGACATGCAGACGATGTCCGCCCTCACATCAAAATTCTCCATGGCCATGAATTTCCCGGTTCGAAAGCCTCCACTTTGTATCTCATCGGCTATGAGCAGAACATCATTCTCTGTGCAAATCCTCTTCAGCTCTTTATGAAACTCAGGCGGGGGAACTATGAATCCGCCTTCACCCTGTATGGGCTCGACAACAATGGCCGCCGTATCTGCTGGAGAGAGCTCTCTTTTGAATATGATGCGTTCAATCTCAGATACGCATGCAATGCTACAGCCCGGATACTCAAGATTGAGAGGACAGCGATAGCAGTAGGCATAATGCGTGTGTACCACCGGCAAGGACGGGAAATATTCTTTATGACGGACCTTGGAGCTGGTGAGGGAGAGTGCGCCCAGCGTCCGGCCGTGGAAGGCTTGATAGAATGCGATCATGCCCTTTCTCCTGGTGCGCCAGAAGGCGAGCTTCATGGCAGCCTCGACTGCCTCCGCCCCGGAATTGGATAAGAAGACCTTCTCGTATCCCGTCATCCTGCAAAGCTTTTCCGCAAGCTTGACCGGCATTTCGGCGCTAAAATCGGAAAAAGCGCAGTGCACCATCTTCTCCATCTGGGCGCATACCGCATCCTTTACTTTCTTGCAGTTGTAGCCAATGTTCATCACGGCCACGCTTGCGGCAAAATCCAGGTAGCTGTTGCCATCAACATCGTATACAGTCGAGCCCTCTGCATGGTCGACCACCAGCTCAAAGGAGCGGGTAAGCAAAGGCATGACCTTATCATCCCGGCGCAGGATGTCCTGGGATCTGTCGCCTATTCTCCTCATTCTCATACTTCCTTTTCAATTTTCCTGTCTACGTGTCTATCTGCGCCTTTTGCAGCCTGCCACTGTAGTCGAAATAAACCGTTTTCAGATCTGTAAACTCATCTATGGCAGTGGTACCGGCCTCTCGCGTGCCGTTGCCGGTGGCTTTGACTCCGCCAAAGGGCAGATGAATCTCAGCTCCAATCGTGGGAGCATTGACATAGGTGATGCCTGTGTCTATCTGCTCGATAGCCAGAAAAGCATTCTTTATATTCTCCGTATAAATAGAGGCAGACAGTCCATAGGCCACTGAGTTGGCGATGTCTATGGCCCCATCCAGGCTTTCCGTGCTTATCAATGAGAGAACCGGTCCGAATATCTCTTCCTGGGCTATTTTCATATCTGCGGTCACGTCCGAGAATATGGTTGGTTCAAAGAAATATCCGGCAAGGGGTTTGGTCCGGTTGCCCCCCAGGGCAAGCCTTGCACCTTCCTCTTTTCCGATATTCACATATTTTTCCACTTTGTCAATTTGCGGGGCATTGATGAGCGGCCCCATATCGACGCTCTCGTCCAGACCGCTGCCTATCTTCAACCCCTTTGCCCTTTCTATCAGCTTTCTTTGAAATTCGGCTAGCTTCTTCTCATGCACTATGACCCGACTGGCTGCCGTGCATCGCTGTCCGGCCGTGCCGAAGGCCCCCCAGAGCACCCCATCGACGGCCAGGTCCAAATCGGCATCATCCATGACAATAACGGGGTTCTTGCCTCCCATCTCAAGGGAGACCCTCTTCATATCTTTGCCAGCTTCGCTCAATATCCACCTGCCGTTATCAAGAGACCCGGTGAAGGATATGGCCCTGATATCCTTGTTCCTGACCAGAGCCGCGCCCACCTTGCCTCCTTCGCCCGTCACCAAGTTTATGACACCCCTGGGAACTCCTGCATAGCTGAGGATTTTTACCAGCTCAATGGCCAGAATCGGTGTATCGCTGGAGGGCTTGATCACCAGCGTATTTCCTGAGATCAGGGCCGGCATTATCTTCCATGCCGGGATGGCCATGGGAAAATTAAAAGGCGTTATCAAGCCTACCACGCCCATGGGACGGTGGAGCGTCATGCAGAATTTATCGGGCAGCTCTGATGGAGTGGTCTCTCCAAGAAGCCTCCTCCCTTCACCGGCGGCATAGTATGCCATGTCTATGGCTTCCTGAACATCCCCTCTCGCTTCCTTGAGAATCTTTCCGTTCTCTATGGTCATGAGACGGGCCAGCTTTTCTTTTCGCTCTTCAAGCATTCTGGCAGCGCAAAAGAGTATTTTGCCTCTCTGGGGGGCAGGAGTTGTGCTCCAGGATTCAAAGGCATCCTTGGCGCAGTCCACAGCGCTTAACACGTCTTCTAAAGAGGCCTTTTGGAATACTCCGATTGTCTCAAGGGTTGCTGGATTAATATCTTCAAAAGTCTCACCGGTGCTCGAGTCCGACCATTCGCCATTTAAGAAAAGTTTATACTCTTGCATAGCAAAAACCTATAATATTGTTTCATGCAGCTACTATTTAGCGTCTCGCCCCAACGAGTAAGTGATGCAGGCAATGGTGAAGGCAATAAGCAGCCAATTAGCTTGAGGTAAAATAATGCAGAAATCGAAAGTTTTCAGACAATTGCTTGAAAAACCGGGCCTGGTTCTGAGGCCATGCGGTTATGATGCCCTTTCTGCCCTTTTGATCGAGAAAGCAGGATTCAAGCTCATGGGAACATCAGGATATGCTATTTCCGCATCGACAATTGGACAGCCGGATCTGGGACTGATTAGCTTTGGAGAATTGCTGGAGAGAGGCAGAAATATAGTTAATGCTGTTTCCATACCCGTCGACATCGATGCTGATACCGGCTACGGAAATGCCCTGAATGCCTATTGGACAATTAAGAATTATATTTGGATCGATGCGGCGGGCATAAGGATAGAGGACCAGACCTGGCCCAAGCGTTGCGGCCATATGAGCGGAAAAAGGATTATCTCCAAGGATGAGATGGTCTTGAAGATTGCTGCCCTGATCAGGGCGAGGGAGGAGGAAGGCTCTGATCTGGTTATTGGAGCAAGAACAGATGCCAGAGCCCTGGAAGGTTTCGACAAAACCATTGAACGGGTGGTTGCTTATGCAAATGCTGGTGCGGATTATGTTTATGTGGAGTGTCCGCAGTCTCTGGAGGAAGTTAAGCATCTCGTTAATAAAATTGAAATACCTCTGGCATTTAATCTGATTCCCGGCGGCAAGACGCCCAATTTCTCCATCTCCGAGCTGGAAAGCATCGGCGTGAAGTATCTTTCTATTCCCATGATTTGCCTCTATCCGGCCGTCAAAGCCATGCAAGATGCTTTGCAGGCATTGAAAAATGACGATCTTGAAAAGGTGGGTGAGATTGGCATAAATTGGTCCGAATTTAACGAGCTAATTGGAGTGAAAAAGTGGAGGCAATTGGAGAGCGAATTTGGGCAAAAGGAATAGCTGTCCATATTTTTTCGAAAGCTAAATATCCACATACAATATAAATTCAGGCACGCCCCAAATGAAAGATGGTGATCAATTTCATGTCGGCCACTATAATTGATGACCCCAGGCTTCGGAACAGAACTGGCGTTTTTGAGGACCGAAATGAGGCAGGAAAATTTCTGGCCCAATCGCTGGAGAACTTGCGGGGAGAGAATGCTATTGTTTTAGCCATACCTTCCGGAGGCGTTCCCATCGGCCTGGCCATATCCCCCTTCCTGCATCTGCCCTTCGACCTGCTCATCATCAGGAAGATCCCTATTCCGGGAAACACTGAAGCCGGCTTGGGAGCCATAAGCCTGGATGGAGACCTGATCCTGAATGAATCCATCGTCAGGATGCTGGGCCTGAGCCAAGAGCAGATAGAAGTGCTGGCAAAGCCGGTTCGCGAAGAGCTAAGGGCCCGAAGCCGCATCTTCCGGGGGGATCGGCCCCTGCCCTACCTGAAAGGAAAGGTGGTAATACTGGCGGACGACGGCCTGGCTTCCGGCTATACCATGTTGACAGCTGCCCGCACGGTCCGGAAAAAGAAGCCCGCAAAAATCGTGGTCGCCGTACCCACTGCCTCTCTGGACACCATCGATCTGGTAGCCGAGGAGGTGGACACGATCGTCTGCCCCAACATTCGAACCGGAGGTTATTTTGCTGTAGCAGATGCCTACAAAAAATGGTATGACCTTTCCAGAGAAGAGGTTGTGGATCTGCTGAAGGAGCACAAATTCTTATCCGTAGGCCTGGATAGCTAACAGGTCTGAAATGTGTCTGCCCCTTTCCTCCATGTCCCCAGATACATCTTGAAAAAGCAGGCTTTCCTGGACGATCTGACCGGAAAAGGGAATGCTATCCGAATTTTTTTGATTCGAAGAGGCCTTTTGCATCAATGTCGAGGGAAAACATTGTTTAAATGCAGGTTTATGTTAAGGCCGAGGATCTGTCATGAATGCTACTGATAATCAGAAAGATGCCCAAAACCGTACCATCCTGCAGAAAATCGCCAGGCGCGCCATGCTTATGAGAGGGCTGCAGCCCGAATTTTCTCCCCAGGCACTAGCCGAGCTAGCCAAAATCAGGGCTCCGGCAAAGGCTAGCAGCGACATGCAGGCTCGCGACTTGAGGGATCTGCTCTGGTGCTCTATAGACAATGACGACTCAGAGGACTTAGACCAGCTAAGCGTTGCCGAAGAGCTGTCTGAGGGAAGGACCAGGATTCGCGTCGCTGTGGCGGATGTGGATGCGCTGGTCAAGAAAGATTCCGCCATCGACCGGGATGCCCAGCACAATACCACTTCCGTATACACAGCCGCCCAGATATTTCCCATGCTGCCGCTCAAGCTATCCACCAACCTCACCTCCCTGAATCTGAACGAGGACCGCCTGGCCCTGGTGGTGGAAATGGTGATCGGCCCGGACGGATCGCTCCAAGACTCGGATGTCTACCGGGCGGTCGTGCGCAATCATGCCAAGCTGGCTTACAATAGCGTGGCTGCCTGGTTGGAGGGAGAGGTGGACGAGCTGCCTGCCATTGCTGCCATAGACGGCCTGGCCGAGAACCTTATCCTCCAGGACCGGGCTGCCCAGAAGATGAAGACTCTTCGCCATGCTCAGGGCGCGCTCAGCCTGGAGACCATTGAGGCTAAGCCGGTTTTTGAGGGCGATCGGATCAGCGATCTGCAAAGTGAAGAGCAGAATCGTGCCAAGGAGATCATCGAGGACTTCATGATTGCCGCCAATGGTGTCACCGTGCGCTACCTGGCTTCCCGAAATATCCCCTCCATCCGCCGCGTGGTGCGCATTCCCAGAAGATGGGATAGAATTGTGGAGATTGCGGCAGGGCACGCTTTCAAGCTTCCCAAAAATCCCAATGCCAGAAAGCTGGAGATGTTTCTGACCATGATGAAAGCGGCTGACCCGCTGCGCTTCCCGGATCTCTCTTTAGCTGTGATCAAGCTTCTGGGAAATGGAGAATACGTGGCGGAGCTGCCTGGAGAAGAAGCTACCGGACACTTTGGTTTGGCTGTTAAGGATTACACTCATTCCACCGCGCCCAACCGTCGCTACCCCGATCTGATCACGCAGCGTCTTCTCAAAGCTGCCATTGAAAAAAGACCAATCCCCTACAGCCTGGACGAGCTTGATTTTCTGGCCGAGAATTGCACGAAAAAAGAGGATATTGTCACCAAAGTGGAGCGGCAGGTGGGCAAGTCTGCAGCCGCGCTTCTGTTAGAATCGAGAATAGGAGAACGGTTTGAGTCTATGGTTACCGGGGCATCTGAGAAAGGCACCTGGGTCCGGCTGTTGGACATTCCCGTGGAAGGGATGCTGAAGAGCGGATTCAAGGGAATTGATGTGGGTGACCAGATCACAGTGGAGCTGATATTTGTGGATGTAGAGCAGGGATTTATTGATTTCAAGCGAGTGTGATCTTCGGGGAATTCTGGAAAAGTACAGTGAACTGAGGCGATCTAGTCATTTGAGGGAAATAGGGATGGATTAGCTATAAAACCCAGGGAAAGCAATTGCTTTCATCCATCCTTCTTTTATAACAATTCAAAGAGCATAATCCCGCTAAAGAATATATTTGGCTCCAATATAGTCTTCAATCCTGCCCACCGGGCCTCTTGCACTGTCTTCAAAAAATTGGATAATGTAAAAAGCCAAAGCAAAATCCGCTTTTCCTTGATACCGATTCTATCCGACCCAATTCAAAGGCTTTGACGATCACTTTGATCAAAGCTCTGCTAGTGATAACTATATCTCTATTTTCCTGCAACAATTTGAAACTAAGATGCATAGATAGCAGCACCCTAAAAGGGCGCTTTATATAATTAGCCGTATGTCTACATTTGCAATGTACACCAGCGGCTCGAAAAATTGCTTCTGGTGGTTCATGACAGGAAGAAACACAGATAATTTAGGTCATAAACAAGAGGCAGCCAGAGATTTACTGGGATCATTATCAGATATGGAAACAGTCCGGCCAGCGGAAATCTTAGACTTCATTCCCGATGCCATCCTGGCCATAGATCTCAATGGCATCGTGATCGCCTGGAACAAAGCCATGGAAGCGCTGACTGGAACCCTGGCCACCGATATTCTGGTCAAAGGCAATTATGAGTATGCCCTGCTTATCTAACGCCAGAGCTATGTAAAAAGGGGAATTTCGTGAAGACGGACACAGCAGTTTTAGCTATTTGGCAATTTTGTTGCTTGTTGCCGGTTCTTGCGCCGCTTCCGCTACCAGCCCGGGTCTGGGCCCGGGCATAGATCTCTTCCCGGTTCGTGATCTGCCGCTCACAAAACCTTATGATTTTTTGGGCAAAGTGGAAAAGGTCGCTCCAGGGCCGATAGTGCTTTAGCGAAATCAGGAAGAAAGAAGCCGGGGGCTCTATAAATAGTTTCTTTTAAGCGGTAGTCCGGCAATGACTTTAAATAATAAAACAGTGATATAGAAACCATCGAAAAAATGGTTATCATATTGATCATTATGAAAAAGTTAAGCGAAAAAGACATTAAAATCATAAAAAAGATGGCACCGGAGGTCGAGGCCAAATCACGCATAGAGTACCGCTTCATTCTCCCACCGGTATCTGTACATTTTGCCGAGGATGCAGAGGACTTCCAGGCAAGACTGAAGAGACTGGACGGCCGGGATCTTGGCTATCTTGCCGGACGCATTCTGGACGGCTCAGAATGCCTGCTATGCATATCTCCAGAGTTTGCCGGGGTATTCATTGATATGTTGGAAGAGAAGCTGCCCGGAGAGGATGCGGAAAAGATCCGGGCGCTTTATAAATCCTCTACGGGATATGAGGCTTAGGGGCTTAGGGGCAAAATTCATAAGGGCCGATTTTCTTTCACTCATGCTAAAATGGAGTAACAGATGAGAGGCGTTTTAATTCTTTCCGGGGGCGTGGATTCGACCACATTGCTCTACAAGATGCTACATGACGGCTATGAGGTAGATGCTCTGACCTTCAACTACGCCCAGAGGCACAAAAAGGAGATAGACTGCGCAAAAGCGATTGCAGAAAGGCTGCACATCACACACGGCATCGTCGATCTCAGCAGTCTGGCCTCTCTTTTGGGCGACAGTGCGCTGCTGGGTGGAAAAGAGGTGCCAAGCTGCCACTACACGCAGGAGGCCGCCAAGAAAACGGTGGTGCCCAATCGCAATATGATCATGCTCTCTGTGGCGGCGGGCTACGCCGAGGCCCATGAGATCCCCGAGGTCTTTTACGCGGCTCATAAGAATGACAGCACCATCTATCCCGATTGCCGGCCTGAGTTTGTGCAGGCCTTGCGTCCTGCTATAAGGCTGGCCACGGCCTGGCATCCCGTGGAGCTGCAGGCTCCTTTTGTGGATATAAGCAAGGCAGAGATTGTGAGGATGGGCATTGCTCTAAAGGTGCCCTACGAGTTGACCTGGTCTTGCTACCGGGGGGAAGAGAAGCCCTGTCGCACCTGTCCCACCTGCGTGGAGAGGGAGGAAGCTTTTGCCGTGAACGGGCGGCGGGATCCGTTGGTGGAATGAAGGGCTTGAGGCGGATTTTCTCTTAATTTTTGTTTTCTCCCTATCCAGTGCTCCGGCCTCTTTAATCTTAAGTCACTTTGCCATTGGCTTTGCATTTGCATAGAATACTGCAAGAACAAAGCAATAATCTAAATTCTTGCCTAAATACGAAGGCAAAATTCTTATTTATTTTACGTATTGATTATTAGTATTATTTGTAATAATTAAACAAAATAATTAAATTTATTTATCTTGTGCGAAATTAATTTATGCTATGTAAGTTGCATAGTCGCTCATCATAGTAGTAGAAGGTAAAATAATGAGAATATTTACTTTAATATTTGTGGCACTTATACTCTTATTGCCGCTTGTGCCGGCTCTTTCCGATGAAGCCAGAGGCGAAGTAACTTATGTAACTGATGGAGACACCATAACCGTAGAGGGCGTGGGAGTTGTTCGGCTGGCGGATGTGAACAGCCCTGAGCTGACGGCTCCGGGAGGGCCGGAGGCAAAAGAATACACGAGAAGCTGGCTCCTGGGCAGGCAAGTCTTCATCGATCTGGACAATTACACCGGACTGGATCGATATGGGCGCAATGTTGGCCTAGTCTTTCTGGCCAATGTTGACGGCACCGTGGGAGAGAACTTCAACTGCATGCTGGTGGCGGCAGGGCATGCCACTGTGGATGATGTCAAGAATAACGAATTTGAAAGTGCACAATGCGAGATGTCCTCAGAGCCAGCTATTTTTGTAGGCTCTGCAAAATCAAACAAATACCACTATCCTGAATGCTGTTGGGCAAAAAAAATCAGCCCCAAAAACGAGGTATGGTTCCTCAGCTCCATGGATGCAAAAAGCAAGGGCTATGTGCCCTGTGCAGTCTGCCACCCGCCGTGAGGCTTTAAAAAAGAGACGGCAAGAAAAAAAGGCTTGGCCAGATAAGAATGATTGTATGCAAACGGGGAGGCAGCAGGGGCAGTCGTAGTTGCGGCCAGCCACTCATGATCATTCCTCATAGCGGCACGGCTTCCCTCAGCACCTTTTCCCGAATCCTCTCTCGAAGTCCTTACTCTGTTACCACGTCCACCCGGCAGCCCAAGATATCCTGCAGATCCATCAGCAGGCCGCCCATATTCAGGAGGCTGCGGCCCGGCTCCATGTCAACCAGAATATCCAGATCGCTATCCGGCCTGGACTCACCTCTGGCTACAGATCCAAAGATCCTCAGATTTCTAGCTCCGTGCTTTGCGGCAGTGCGCAATATGTCTTGCCGTCGCTCCTTTACAATTTCCTCAAGAGTCACAGCTCAAACCTCGTAAGATCACTGCTTTGTCGCCCTGAACTTCCATGACTCCAGTCCTAGCTTGATCATCTCACCGGTCACCGTATTCGTTCCCCAGTAGTCGTTCTCGTTGGTCCCGTACATTGAAGAAGAACCATCCATGAAGCACTCGATTTTAATGGCCATGTAAACCCCGGAGCCCAGGGGATAGGTGCCCTCGAATGTAGCTCCGCTGTCTGTATACTGGCCGGCAATGGAGCCGCTGCTGCTGCTGAGCACCGGTCCGGCGTCGCCGTTGTAGATGGTCCAGACATCGGGCTTGATCATTCCCGGCCTGGGCGCATAAGGATCATTGGGATCTTCGGTGGTTGCCGCTACCAGCTCTGCCACCACATTACAGGTTCCAGGCAGGTCCTGGGCTGGACTGGCACAGGCCGGGCTACTGCACAGAGAAGCTGCTATCAATGCCGCCAAGATCAAGTATCTGGAAAAGCTGGAAGCTGCAAAAAGACTGCATCTCTTCATCATAATCAATTCCCTCCAATTTTATCCAGGCCCTGGGCAAAATCGGCCAGGATGTCCTCTCCATCCTCGATTCCTACGGAGACCCTCACCAGACCGTCTGTTATTCCCATCTTCTCCCGCACCTCTTTGGGCATGACGGCGTGGGTCATGGAGGCGGGATGCTCCACTAGGGTATCCACACAGCCCAGGCTGACTGCCAGGCTGGCGAGCTTGAGATGGTTCATGAGCCTGCGGCCTGCCTCCACTCCTCCCAACACCTCAAAGGAGAGCATGCCGCCCCAGCCGCTCATCTGCTTTTTCGCCACAGCATGCTGGGGGTGGCTGCAAAGACCGGGATAGTTGACCTTTTCCACGGCGGGGTGCGCCTCCAAAAATCGGGCCAGCCGCAGGGCATTTTCGGCATGCCTTTCCATCCTCAGGTGCAGGGTCTTCAGCCCCCTCAGGCAGAGCCAGGCCTCATGCGTGCCCATGGTGCCGCCTGCTAAAAGGGCGGGGCGCTTCATGGCAGAGATCAGCTCCTTTTCGCCCACGGCCACCCCTCCCAAGAGATCGCCATGCCCGCCAATGTACTTGGTGCAACTCTCCACCACCACATCCGCCCCGAGGGCCAGGGGCCGCTGGAAGTAGGGGGTGGCAAAGGTGTTGTCCACAGCCAGCCGGGCTCCTGCCTCGTGGGCGATCTGGCTTATCTCGCCAATGTCGCTTACAGCCACGGTGGGATTGGCGGGCGACTCCAAGAAGACCAGCCTGGTGTTCTCTTGCAGCCCGCCCTCTACTTTCTCGGGGTCGGTAGTGTCCACGAAGCTGACCTCGATTCCGAATTTGGGGAGAAGAGAGGAGAAGAGCCCATAGGTTCCGCCGTAGATGACGTCTGCGGTGAGCAGGTGATCGCCCTTCTGGAGAGTGGCGAAGACGAGGGCTGCTTCTGCCGCCATGCCCGAGGAGAAGGAAAGGCCCGCCGGACCGCCCTCTAAAGAGCAGATCTTCTCGACGAAGGCGGCATGGGTGGGAGTGCCCGGCGGGGAGCGGACGTACCGGTAGCCCGGACCGCCGGAGAAGGCGGCAGCGGCCTGCTCGGCGCTATCGAACACGAATGTGGAGGTCTGGTAAATGGGGGTGGCGTGAGCGCCAAACGGATTGTGCCCTTCTCCGGCATGAACGCACCGGGTGGCAAAGCCCTTCTCTTTCTCGCTCTCCATGACTATTCACCTGAAAGATAAATGGGAACTGAAAAGAAATATAATTTGCCATTGGGGAAAGAAGGTTCGCTCGAGAGGAGGATGACTTTTCGGATATGGAAAAGGATACAAATAAGGTGCCAATTTTATGTGGCCGAAGCGTTTCTGCCATGGATATGGGGTGGGGACAGCAGAACCGGTAATTGCGTTTGATTATTATCGATATTGTATTTATTATTGCCAGCCAAATATTCTCAGTTGGGCCCGGCTGGTGACGTAGACATTTCCTTTCATTCCTGCTGTCTATTATTCCGGGATACCGCGCGCGGTAAAACGCGCGGGAGGAGCCGGGACCCCCTCAACGCCGGGGAGGCTTGGGTAGATGGCGGTTGAACGGTTGATGGATTGTACGGGTTTTTGCTCTTCCGGTTTTCTGGGATTGCGCTTCGAAGACGTTTCCTTTTTGTTTAGTGGTCATTTGCGAGCAAATGAGACCGACTGCTGGCAAGTGTACTCTTAATTTTTATAAATAATTAAATATTCTCCAGTCGGGCCCCGGCGAACTGGCGGCTCGCTCATGAACTGATGGCTGCTCTTGGAACCTGGCGGAGGGCGAAACAGGGACAAGCAAATTCAGGTTAGACTTGATTCCTGCAAAACCGGGCCTCTTGTCCAGTCTTAATCTCTCCAAATCTACCTGAATTCAATTTCCTCAGACTCCACCCCGCCGATCTTTTCCAGCACCCTCCTGTGCATCTCCCTCTGCCTTTCCTGCCTCTCCCACGCCCCCGCCGCCGCCAGCTCGAAGGCCATGGGGCTGGGCGATGACGCCGCCTTTATGACCACCTCGATCTCGCCGCTTGCCAGGCCCCGCAGCACCTCTTTGATGTTCTCGACCTCGAATCGGTCCTCGATGATCTCCCGAAAGCTCTCTTGCATCACCGCAAACCCGTCCAGACTGCCCGCAAAGCCGATGAGCATGTCTGCGTCAAACTGCTGATGCCGGGCGCTCTTCTTTCGTCCCTTGTAGCTTTTCAGGATCATGAAGGAGCGGGTGGCATTGATGCGAAAGACGCTCTTTAAAAGGCTCGTTTTCTGAAGGGCCCGGTAGAGGAGCAGCTCGCAGTTCTCCTCCCGGATGGACCTTATGATGGCCGGCAAATTCACCTTGCCGGATGCTGGAAGGGAGAGCGCAAACCCTGAGTCGGCGGTGGTGATGCAGATGTCATCCATCCTCTGGCGAGCTAAAAGATAGGCCACCATGCGGGAGAATCCCTCGTTAAAGCGCAGCCCGTAGCCGGAGAGAATGTAGTAGATCCTCCGGCCGGTTTCAGGGTCGAGGCTTTCCTGCACCACTATTCTCCCGTTGGTGGAAACCCCATCCTCTCCCAAAAAGGCTATCTGCTGGCGGAAGATCTGGCAGATGGAGCGGGCGCTGTTCTCATCGATGGGATACTGCTGCTTGAGCCACCGTTTGACTGCAGCCCAGCCGTTCTGATCCTCCTGTCCATCCCGCCCCGCCTGGTCGTCCTTTCTTTCCTGTTCCTCTTTTTCCACCCAGCCCTCTCTCCCCTCTTGCCCCACATGGCTCTTAATCATCCAGAGCATGTCGCTTCTGAAGGAAAGAATGCTCCTGGCCAGGTCAAAAGATAACGGCAGCCTCTCTGAGGACCAGGTGGGGATATTCGCCCTGCCTGCAGAAGAGTCAACATAGATCTTGCCGCCCCGCCGGTAGCAAAAGGAATAGGAGCGCCCGCCAATGGAAAAGACGTCCTCCTTCTCCAGCTTTTCCATGTATCTCTCGTCCAGCTTTCCCACCCAGCGCCCCTCCCGGGTGAACACATCGCAGGTGAACTGATCCGGTATCATGCCCGAGTTGGTGTAGTAGATCATGCGGGAGCTGCCCCCCAGCTTTGTTATCATCCTCGTCTGGGGATCGTAGCGGATCTTGGGGTAGATGTACCTCTCCTGCATGCCTTCGTGGGTGGCAGAGAGATAGAGGACAGCGCTCATCAGCTCCTCCTCGCAGAGGCTTGTGTAGCAGTAGGACCTGTGCACTACACGCAGCACCTCGTCAATAGTCCAATCTCTTTCCAACGCCATGCCCAGGAGATGCTGACAGAGAGCGTCCAGCGCATTTCGGGGTATGTGAATTCTGTCCACAGCGCCCGCTTTTGCCCTCTCCAGCATCACAGCGCACTCCATCAGCTCCTCCCGGTTCAGGGCAATTATCCTGCCCAATACCACCTGATCCAGGCTGTGGCCCCCTCTGCCGAAGCGCTGCAAGAGGGAGGATACGGATTTGGGCGAGCCGATCTGCAAGACGAGATCGATGTAGGGCATGTCGATACCCAGCTCCAGGGAAGAGGAGGAGCAAACCACCTTCAAGCGCCCCTGCTTGAGACGGCTCTCCGTGTCCAGCCTTCCCTCCCGGCCCATCGAGCCGTGGTGGCAGGCGGAGTTCCCGGCATTGTAAAGCTGAGGAAAGCGCTCCACCAAGCTGCTCAGCACCCGCTCCGCTCCGTTGCGGCTGTTGGTGAAGATGAGCGTGCTCCTGTGATCCTGGATAAGGCGATGGAGCAGCTCATAGAGCCGGTCGGCCAGCTCTTTTTGGCCAGCAACGATGAGATCGGGCACCGGGCAGAGCAGGCGCAGGTCGAAGCGACGAGAGAAGCGGCTGTCCACCACCTGCACCGGCCGAAAGTTTCCGGCGAGAAAGTCGGCCACTTCCAAGAGCGGCTCGACAGTGGCCGAGCAGCCGATACGGGTGAAGCTTCCTGATGCGGGATCGACTGGGTCTATTGCAGAGTGAGGTTCTCTCTTCAGCTCCTCCAACCGTTCCAGGCTGAGGGAGAGGTGCACGCCTCTCTTCGAGGCCGCCAGAGAATGGATCTCGTCCACAATGACCCAGCGCACCGTCTTCAGCTTCTCCCGAAAGCGCGGAGAGCTGAGGAGGATGGCCAGAGACTCAGGGGTGGTATTGAGGATGTGCGGAGTTTTCTTCAGCATGCGGGCCTTTTCCTGGGCAGAGACGTCCCCGTGCCGGATGGCATGCCTGATCTCCTGCACTTCTATCCCTCTCTGCCCGGCCAGAGCCTGCATCTCCTGCAAGGGCCGCTCCAGGTTTTTGTGAATATCATTGGCCAGAGACTTGAGGGGCGAGATATAGAGGCAGTAGACGCTGTTTTCCAGCTCGCCTTTTGCAGCCATGACCAGGAGCTGGTTGATGATGGAGATGAAAGCGGAGAGGGTCTTGCCCGAGCCGGTAGGCGAGCAGATGAGCACGTTCTTGCCCTGCCCGATGAGGGGCACGGCCTGGCGCTGGGGAGGGGTGAAGAGGCTTTCCGCTCCGGGAAAGGAGGCAAGCCACCAGTCCCTCACGATGGGGTCGAAGAGAGAGAGGATGGCGGCGTCTTCTGGCGAGATCTCTTGTCCGGGAGGATCTGGGGTGACAGGGGACGGAGCAGCTTGATACGGATCGGCCATTTGCGAAAGGGTTGGATGGGATGCGAAATAGATCTTTTGGCGGAATATGATCTAATTAGAATCTCCCGTCGATAGTTTGTCTCTGTGCTTCCTCTGTGAACTATCGTGCTTCTGTGGTGAAAACGTCGTTAGACGGTGGTTATAGCCAAATGGCTACGAATGGCCACCACCGAGAATTGTATCATCTGCTACCCAAGCGGCAAGGCTAAAAATCATTTTATAATTCTCCAAATATTCCTCAGGCGGGTCCGGCCAGCCGTCGTCTTCCTCGTTGGTCTGCCGTTAGCGCTCCAAAGCTTTCACCGAATTGTTTTCTGAGGCTTGTTGAAGTATGGTAGCTCTTGATCTATTTGACCTGCTTCGCAATGGGCGCCGCGTGCGAAAAAAACGCGCGGGCTTTGTGGGGGCGCTCTCACGCTGGGCAGGAATTATGAGATGATATTGCGGTTTAATGTGTGTGCTTCGGAGATGGTTGGATTTGTTCCTGCGAGATGTTCTTCCGGGGTGCCGCGCGCGGGTGTTACGCGCGGAAGGGAACGGGGAGCCCTCAACGCCGGGCAGGCTTGGTTACTTGGTGGCGAGAGGATGACGGGATCAAAGGGATTTGTTCTAGACTCTTTGTGCGCTTTGCGATATTTATGGTTATTGTTTTATCTGATTAATTAAATCATGAATTTCTGATGATAACAACGAAACCGCAAGGAGCTGTTATTTATGATCGCATACTATTTAAATAAGTTGGGACCAATTTACTTTTCAGGCAAAAAAAGCTATAAAAATTGAGCTGAGAGAAATCGAAGGAAAAACAATCGACGGAAAATATTTCAGGGATAATTGATGAATCGAATTTCGGTTAGCGAGCCAGTTCTTAGCTGGGCGTTGGAGCGATCCAGCCGGAGATCCAGCATTGAGAAACGTTTTCCCAAGCTTGCCGAATGGCTTAGCGGCAGTAGCAAGCCTACATTGCATCAACTTGAGGCCCTGGCAAGAGCCACCTCGACGCCACTGGGATATTTCTTTCTTCCTGAACCTCCAAAAGAGCTGCTATCCATTCCTCATTTCCGTACCCTTGTTAGTGAGCGTCCCTGCCAACCCAGTCCCGACCTGCTTGAGACCGTCCAACTAATGGAGCGACGGCAGGCCTGGATGCGTGAGCATCTGATCGAGCAAGGCCACGAACCATTGGATTTTGTACATTCGGCACAACTGACGATCGGACCTGGGCAGCTTGCTGACGAGATGCGGCGGATGCTGGGCCTGGCAAAAGGATGGGCTGCCAATCAGCGCAGATGGACGGATGCATTGCGACATCTGCAAAGTAGGATTGAGGGGGCGGGTATTCTCCTGGCAGTAAGCGGCATCGTCGGCAATAATACACATCGCAAGCTAGATCCTGCAGAATTTCGAGGATTTGTTTTAGTGGATGAGTATGCACCGCTTGTTTTCGTCAATGGTGCGGATGGAAAGGCTGCACAGATGTTTACCCTGGCGCACGAACTGGCGCATATTTGGTTTGGCAGCAGTGCCGCTTTCGACTTGCGTGAGCTCCAACCTGCTGATGACGAAACGGAAAAGGCCTGTAACCGCGTTGCTGCCGAGTTTTTAGTCCCGGCGAGCCAGCTATTTGATTTTTGGCCTTCCGTCAGTCAAGAACCGGAGCGCTTCCAGGCTACAGCTCGCCACTTCAAAGTGAGCAAACTCGTTGTTACCCGACGAGCGATGGATCTGGGTCTTATCACAAAAAGGGAGTTTCGAGATTTCTACCAAGATTATCAGGAAAAAGAGCGTCGTGCCTCTGCTCAAAGCCAGGGAGGCGGAGACTTTTACGCCACCCAGAATTTACGCATAGGTCGTCGCTTTGCCGAGGTCGTAGTACGTGCAGCCAGGGAAGGAAAGCTTCTCTACCGAGATGCGTATCAATTAACGGGGCTCTATGGGAAAACCTTTGAGCAATATGCGCATTCTCTTATAAATGGTAGGGCAACGTGACCACCTCTCGAACCTACGTTCTCGATGCTAATGTGTTCATCGAGGCGGCCCGTCGCTACTACGCTTTCGACATTGCACCTCGTTTTTGGAAATTGCTGATTGACCAGGCCGACAATAGCTTCGTGCTGAGCATTGACCACGTCAAAGTCGAGCTTGAGAAAGGCAAGGACGAGCTAGCGAAATGGGCCAAAAACGACTTTCACGAATGCTTTATCTCGACGGAAGATGATGAGGTAATTGCGGCTTACCGTCGCATTATGATCTGGTCTCAAGGTCAGGCCCAGTTTACCGATGCAGCCAAAGCCGAATTTGCCAGCGTGGCGGATGGCTGGTTAGTTGCGTATGCGCTAGCCAAGGGATGCATCGTAGTCACGCTTGAGCAGTTTGATGCCAACATCAGACGCAGAGTTAAGGTCCCCAATGCATGTCAGGCATTTGGTGTCAAGTACGTTGACACATTTCAAATGATGCGTGAGCTGGGAGTCAGGGTGGGCTGAAACGAAAAAACCGCAAGGCATTGGTGAGAAGGGAGATTTTGATGATAGACGAAAATCAGCTAGATGAATGGGTGCGTGGCCATGCTCGTGATGCGCAAGGATTGATTGTGGAACTCATCTATCGACTGGTTGCAGCATCATCTCCTGAACCAAAGAGAAGGCGCTTTCCGCTTGGTGATAGCATTGGACAATCTGGGCCAGATGGAATCCTTGATACTGATTTTGGTTTTCCTCCGTTTGTTCCCGAGGGGATTTCTTATTGGGAAATCGGAACAGGAGTAAATGCTGGAAATAAAGCAACATCTGATTACTCAGATCTAACTGATAGAACTCCTGTAGAAGTGAGACTAGAATCAGCTTTCATTTTTGTAACACCCCTATCTGGAAGAAGAGATTGGCAGTACTCATGGAAGGAAAATGCGCAAGCTACCTGGATAAGAGAAAAACGCGAACGCAATGAATGGAAGGAAGTTTGTGTGATCGACGGGACCGTCTTGATCGACTGGCTGAGGCATTTCCCTGCGGTTGAACTGTGGCTCGCAAATGCGATGGGATTTCCTGCGCAGCAGATAGAATCAGTTGAGCAGCATTGGATTGACTTGAAAGAGATCGGTTCACCTCCGCCACTAATTCCAGATATATTTCTAGCAAATCGTGATGGTGCCCGCGCTAAACTTAAAGATCTATTTAACGGAATAACACTTCAGCTAAAATTGGACACGCACTTTCCCAGCCAAGTTGCTGATTTCATTGCGGCCCATATTGAAAGCTTAGATAGAGATGCCAAAATGGATTTGGCAGGTCGTTGTCTAATCATTTCATGCGCCGAAGCATGGAAAGCGATAATGAATCCACTCGTACCACATTTTTTAGTTGCTGACTTCGATCTCAACGATGACTCAGGAACAAAGCTACTTTCTGGGGCACAAAGAGCAGGTCATAAGGTTGTTTATAGAGGACTTCCTGGTGGCATTCCACACCCGAACAAAGCTTCTCTTCCGAATCCAAGGAGCAATCAGGTTAAAGAAGCTTTGGAAAAAGCAGGCTATAGTACAGAGAAGGCTCGAACTATTGCTCAGAAGAGCGGAGGTAATTTAGGCGCTATGCTCAGGCTTCTCCATAACCTTTCGCTCATGCCGGAGTGGGCTCAAGGAACAGATGCATCTGAGCTTGCGATCGCAGAACTTCTTGGTGCTTGGAGTGATCAATCTGAAGCTGACAAGGCAGTAGCGGAGAAATTATCGGGAAAAGCCTATGGGGAGTGGATCAGGATAATGAGAGAAATTGCATTGCGTCCGGACACTCCCCTGAATCATCACAATGAAACCTGGAAAGTCATTTCACGCTATGAAGGATGGTATGCGCTTGGTCCTAATCTGTTTGATGACCACCTTAATTGTTTTAAAAAAATTGCTGTTGAAGCTCTGAGAGAACGCGATCCGCAATTTGAATTGCAATCGGACAAGCGGCTCATGGCTAGCATCTATGGCAAAGTTCTAGATAAATCTTATCCGTTGCGAAGAGGTTTAGCAGAAAGCCTCGCGCTAATTGGCAGTCATCCTGAAGCACTGAAATCATGCTCTACTGGAAAGGCTAACGAAACCTCTGTTCTTGCCATACGTGAGATCCTATCTGATGCAGACTGGATCTTGTGGGCAAGCCTGAATGACTTATTACCCCTTTTGGCAGAAGCTTCGCCTGATGAATTCCTTAAAGCTGTGGAAATGGCTTTAAATAGTGAAAATTGCCCGTTCGATGCGGTATTTGCGCAAGAGGGGTCAGGGATTCTTGGCCGCAATTATATGACGGGTCTGCTCTGGGCGCTGGAGACCCTTGCTTGGGATGCAGACTATCTTATTCGCGTGGTTGTCTTACTTAGTCAGCTTGCTGAAAAAGATCCCGGAGGAAATTGGGCAAATCGCCCGGCCAATTCTCTTTCAACGATTCTTTTACCCTGGTTCCCTCAAACTTGCGCGCCGGTTCCTATGAGAAAAGCTGCAGTTAGCATACTTATCAAGGAGCATCCTGAGGTAGCATGGAATCTACTGCTAAGTCTTCTGCCACAGTCGCATCAGATTTCTCACGGGTCTCGCAAGCCAGCATGGAGGGAAATAATTCCCGATGATTGGTTTGAAAGAGCATCACCCCGAGAATATTATGAGCAAGTCGATATTTATGCCGAGTTGATAACAAGCGCTGCAATGAGCAACCTTTCCAAACTCGTTAGTCTTATCGATCGTTTGAACGACTTCCCACCTCAGGCACGAGATCAGATTCTAGCTCACCTGGGCTCCGATGCTTTGATCTCAATGCCAGAAGCAAAGAGAATTCCTTTATGGACAGAGATCACAAATCTAATTATAAAGCACAGAAAATTCGTTGATTCTAAATGGGCAATGAAAGCCGATGAAGTGGATAAAATCTCCAAAATTGCCGAAAAGCTAGAACCTAAATCACCTATTTACCGTCATCGGCGTCTCTTTAGCGAGCGTGATTTCGATCTTTATGAAAAAATAGGTGATCATGAGGAGCTAATTAAAGCACTTGATGATCGAAGACAGAAGGCGGTAGTTGAAATATCTGAATTAGAGGGCATGGACGCGGTTCTGGAATTCGCAAAAGCAGTCGAATCACCTTGGCGTGTAGGCTTTGCCTTAGGAGTCAGCGCCCAAATTGAGGCTGAACCATTTATTTTTCCATCATTGCTAGATTCGGAAGACAAGTCCCAAATGCAATTCGTTGGTGGTTTTGTCCGGGGACGATTTTTGTCTCGCCAATGGCAATGGGTTGATGAGATTGACACAAATGCATGGACAACGTCACAAAAGGGACAGTTTTTGGCATTCCTGCCATTTATCTCTGATACTTGGAAACTGTTGCCTCAGCTCTTGCGAGAAGATGAGTCACCGTACTGGTCTAAGACAAACGTAAATCCAGATGGAGGCGATCAGAACCTCGAAATGGCTATTGATCGGCTAATCGAACATGGACGCGCTCATGAGGCAATTTTATGTTTTGAGCAGATGCGGTACAAAAAACGGCGGCTTAATAGTCGACAAGCGGTGCGCGTACTTCAAGCCATGCTTCATTCTTCAGATGATCTTAAAAAAATGGATGCACATGCCGTCGTTGAAGTGATAAAAGCGCTGCAGGATGACATGAGTACGAATCAGGACGATCTATCTCAAATTGAATTTGCATTTCTCCCTCTGCTTGATGGGCACCTTGGCGCATCGCCTAAGCTGTTAGAGCAGCGATTAGCAGATGATCCAGAATTTTTTTGCGAGATTATTCGCGCTGTGTTTAGATCAAATAAGGAAGACAGCCAGGTTGAAGAACCAACTGAGAAAAAGAAGAACATCGCATCATTGGCATACAGCCTGCTCCATAATTGGAGAACGCCTCCTGGAAGCCAGAAAGATGGGACATATAATGGCGAAGCTATGGAATATTGGCTGGGAAGGGTCAAAGAGATTTGCCGTGAATCGGAACATTTGGATATAGGCCTCTCTACGGCGGGTCAGGTTTTCATTCACATTCCTTCTGACCCTGATGGTTTTTGGATGCACCATTCAGCAGCAAAGGTACTGAATGCTAAGGAGAACAAAAGGATCCGAGATGGATATCTTATTGCGAGGATCAATTCGCGTGGAGGCTATTTTAGCACAGCCGGAGAAAATGAAAGAAAGCTTGCTGCAGAGTATCGTGAACGTGCCGAAGAAGCGGAAGCTCATGGGTACCATCGATTAGCTGCTACCATGAGAGAATTATCAGCCATTTATCAGCGTGATGCTGAAAGGGAGGAAACAAGAACTCTCTACGATGAATAGGGATGTATGATTATGGCCACAAAAATTCCCGAATATCCGCCGGTCTACCAGCTTAAGATCACGATGGCCGGTATCAGGCCGCTCATCTGGCGCAGGATTTTGGTCAGCGGCGACATAAAGCTCTACAAGCTGCACAAAATCCTGCAGGCCGTTATGGGGTGGGAGGACTATCATCTGCACCTTTTCACTGTCGATGATGTGGTTTATGCCTATCCCAGCCCGGATGACCCCTGGCCCCTGAAGACCAAGAACGAGAGGCGAGCCAGGCTATCCGATGTTGTCCCAGATGAGAAGACCAAATTTGATTACGAATACGACCTGGGCGATAGCTGGCATCATATTATCCTAGTGGAGAAGATCCTTTATCCTGAAGAAGGTCTGGAGCGTCCCGTCTGTCTGGATGGAAAGCGCTCTGCGCCTCCAGAGGACTGCGGTGGAAGAAGCGGTTATCAAAACTTTCTAAAAGCCATCTCCAACCCCAATCACCCGGATCATGAATGGCTCCTGGAGTGGGCCGGAGGAGAGTTCGACCCGGAAAGATTTGATCTGGAGAAGGTCAATGGCCTCCTCGCCAAGATCAGGTAGAGCGACACCAGAATGCATATGCATCAATGGTGAAAGTGATGTCGATGGACTAATGTGCAGACGATACAATGCTCGCCATGGTCCTGGACCGGCCCAAAGCAAATCCTGATAAAAGTCCATGCCTGTGGAGTGTGCCGCACCGATCTGCATATCCTGGATGGTGAGCTTCCCCGTCCCAAGCTGCCCCTGATTCCCGGCCACGAGATCATTGGCAGTGTGGCCGGCAGAGGGGAGGATGCCAGCGATTATGAAATCGGCCAGAGAATCGGAGTGCCCTGGCTGGGATACACCGATGGCAAGTGCCGCTTTTGCCGGAGCGGCCGGGAAAATCTCTGCGACAATGCGCAATTTACGGGCTATACCCTGGACGGGGGCTATGCCGGGTATGCCGTGGCCGATGAAAGGTTCTGCTTTCCAGTCCCACCATCCTATTCAGATGCGAAGGCAGCCCCTCTCATGTGTGCCGGGCTCATCGGCTACCGGTCCTACCGTCTGGCCACAGAAAGGCCCGGTGTGGAGCGCCTGGGCATCTACGGCTTTGGGGCTGCCGCCCACATCCTCTGTCAGGTGGCAGTATATCAGGGCAAGGAGGTTTATGCTTTCACGAGACCTGGAGATGAAGAAGCCCAGCAGTTTGCCCTCCGCCTGGAAGCTACCTGGGCAGGCGGCTCCGACCAGCAGCCGCCCCGGGCTTTAGATGCTGTCATCATCTTTGCCCCGGTCGGCTCCCTGATTCCCGCAGCTTTGCGAGCTACTGCAAAGGGTGGCAGCATTGTCTGCGGCGGAATACACATGAGCGACATCCCCTCATTTCCCTATCGTCTCCTCTGGGAAGAGAGGGCGGTAAGGTCGGTCGCCAACCTGACCCGCCAGGATGGATACGAGTTCTTAAAGATCGCACCCAGGGTGCCGGTGAAGACCGAGGTGCAGACTTACTCGCTGCAAGATGCTAATGAAGCACTCTCAGACCTTCGTCTGGGCAAGATCGGGGGGGCGGCAGTCCTGACAATGGATCAATGAAGAAGCCAGTACAGCTAGGCAGAAATAAGCCAATGTTTTGACTTCGCGGCTTCGCGCCTTCCCGTGAAACCAGACCCCGTTGAATCTCACGCCACGCCCTGACGGGCAGGAAGAACCGGAAAGAACGATCAGCCGTTAACAAAGGACCATTATACTCTCGCAATCATGTCTTTAATCAGGTCCGTCTGTACCATGTACTGGTCAACATGAAAGGGTCAACATGAAAGGGTCAACATGAAAGGGTCAACATGAAAGCCAAGTCAACAATTTTTTCCGACAGAATTTAATTCTTCAAGCTCCTTGTAATTACCATGAATCCCAAATCCTTTCCCTGTCAACTCATAAGCTGGGAGGAAGCGTACCAGCTTTCCAGGACTCTGGCCAGGCAGATCAAATCCTCCGGTTTTCGTCCTCATCTGGTCATAGCCATCGGGCGAGGGGGATATGTTCCCGCAAGGATAGTCTGTGACTTTCTCCTGCACAATCTTCTCACCAGCATCAAGATAGAGCATTGGGACATTGCTGCCTGCAAGAGGCCGGAGGCAGCGGTTCGCTTTCCTCTGGCCGTAGATGTCCGGGATCAAAGCATTCTGATCATCGATGATGTTACCGATACGGGAGACACCCTCAAAGCTGCTTTGCATTATGTAAACGCATTAGGGGCAACGGAGGCCAAAACAGGAGTTATGCAGCATAAGACTACATCCTCTGTAGTGCCGGATTTTTATGCTGATGTGATAAAGGACTGGAGATGGATAATCTACCCCTGGGCAGCTCATGAGGATCTGGTGGGATTTACTGAGAAGGTCCTCTCTTCTGAGCTTGCCACGGGAGAGCAAATCCGCGCCAGGCTAAAAGAGCAATACGAGCTGTCTGTGGATGAAAATCGCCTTGCAGAAGTGCTGGATGATCTGATAGATATGAAAAAGGCCGAAAAGTCCCAGGAGAAGTACAGAAAGACTTGATCAAGATTAGCTATTCATTTTTCACTTCATTCTGCACTCTGCGAATCTCACATTTCCTCAGAGCCTCTCTCAGATCCTCCATCTTCACCGGTTTGCTGATGTAGCCGTCCATGCCGGCATCCAGACATCTATCCCGGTCTCCCTCTAAAGCACAGGCAGTGAGAGCAATGATGCAGGGCTGCTCCGATAGTGGCCATCGCTTGCGAATAAGGCTTGCGGCTTCCAGTCCATCCATGCGAGGCATCTGAACATCCATGAGTATCAGATCATAGCGCTGCTTCTCCAGAGCTGTTAAAACATCCTGGCCGTCATTGGCGATGTCTGCCTGAAATCCCAGCTTTCTGAGCATCTTTTTTATGACTCTCTTATTCACTTCATTATCTTCAGCAATTAGAATGCAAAGTTCACCATAAATTCCACCTGGAGAGTCGCCCTCCCTTCGCTCTTGAGCCTGGTACAGGGGCGGGCACAGGTAAGGAGATGATGCTTCCTTGCTGCCAGGAGAGCTGGCCGGGGCGACATCCACTGGAACCGAGAAATGAAAGGTAGAGCCCTTGCCCAGCTCCGATTCGACCCAGATGCGGCCTCCCATGATATCAACCAGTTTTTTGCTTATAGCCAGGCCTAAACCCGTTCCTCCATACTTGCGAGTGGTGGACATATCTACCTGGCTGAAGGATTGAAAGAGTCTGTTCATCCTTTCCGGGGGTATCCCTATTCCCGTATCCTGAACCGCAAAGTGAAGATGGATGCGGCGGACTGCATGGCTTTTGTTGCTCATTTCTCCCATGCTTTCATTGATAGCCTCCGAGGAGACAATGACCACCACCTCGCCCTCCTCCGTAAACTTCACCGCATTGCTAAGGAAGTTTATCAGGATCTGTCGCATCCTGGTTGGATCACTATTGATACTATCAGGCACAAATCCATCAATCTGATAGTGCAGCTTCAGGCCTTTTTCTCTTGCATTGCCAGCCAGTAAATCCAGACAATTCTCCAGGAAACTTTGCAGACGGATGTCCTTTTTTTCCAGCTCCATCCGGCCAGCTTCTATCTTGGAAAAGTCCAGGATATCATTGATAGTTGCCAGCAGAGCATCTCCGCTGCTCTTTATGATCTCGACGCACTCCTGCTGCTCAAAATCCAGATTGGAGTCCAGAAGGAGACCTGTCATGCCAATAACTGCATTCATGGGAGTTCGGATCTCATGGCTCATATTGGCCAGAAACTCGGTTTTTGCTCGTGCTGCTTCTTCAGCTGCTTCCTTGGCCTGCCTGAGGGCCTCCTCAGATTCCTTTCGCCTGGTAATATCGGTGATAATGCCCCTCCAGCCCACAAATTTGCCATCTCTTTCTATCCTGGTGGCATAAACCATACCAGGAAAGGTGCTGCCATCTTTTCTGAGCATGAGGTATTCCTCTGAACTTTGCAAAGGCTGGGTCTGCACAGTCTGAGACGGTGGTATGGCTTGCGGGCTGAAGTCCTCTATGATTCTGTTCCTTTCCTTGAAAGCCATAACCTCAATGACATGCAGACCTTTTTTTAGATCCTCTGGAGTGTATCCAAATGTCGTCAGGCCGAAGCTGTTGGCAAATATGATGTCTCCCTGAGCGTCCACCTCGAAGACGGTCTGGGGAAGTAGCTCCGCCAGCTCACGGTACCTTCTTTCGCTCTCCTTCATAGCTTCCTCAGCCTTGATTCGGGCGATGATCCCGGCTGTCGAAGCTGCTAAAGCTTCCAGGGCCATGCGGGCGCTCTGAGGAAAATCGTCAAAGGTCCGGGAGACGAGGATGATAGCCGCAATAGGCCGATCGTTGTATTTTACTGGAAAGTCGGCTATGGATCTAAACCCTTCCACGCGGAGATCGTTAAAGGGAGATGAGTCAATGTATGAGCGATCTCGGTAGACCCATTTTCCTGCCTTGACTATTTTTGCCCTGAGTGAATCTGGACCGCAATATGAGCATCCTTTAACAAATCTGTCTGAAAGACCCTTGTGATGCACCATATTTACCCCGCCTTCTTCATCGGCAAGGTAGACGGCTCCACCATCGATGCCATCAATTCTTAAAGCCGCATCAAATATCTGGCCCAGGGCTTCCTTGATACTGTTAGCAGAGATGAGAGCTGCTGCCAGGTCACGCTGTAGTAGCAGCAGTTCTTCGATTCGCCTGTGCTCAATGATCATGGCCTGCAGCATCTCATTGCTTTTCTCTAGCTGCCTATTTGCCCTGATTAATTCGGAAATGTCATCTCTGGGTTCCGCCTCTTTTTTGGCTCTTGTCTCTATCTCAGCCCCTGTCTTTTTTCCACTCCCGGTCTTCCTTTTGCCACTCAAAGCGCCAAGACTCTCTTTGCCGGGATCATTAATGTTATCAAGCATCTCCTTCAAGTTCTCCACAAGCTTGATCCGAAAAGATCGCTTCTCTTTCTTAATGCTTTTCCATTTTACCACATGAAAATGTTTTCGGGTCACAATTGCCGGCTATCAACCAAGAATCCCAGGTTGCTTTTTATTTTTATGCTTATTGCTTTTGTGCCTATTCCTTTGGGAACCTTTTATTTTGATAAAGGCTCTCAGGTTTTATTTGTATAAGCGGATACAGCCCGGATAGCATAAAATAGGGTCCGCAATAAGCCAAAAATTATGGAAATAAAGCCGCATCCTTCTCCAGAACACCTATCCTGGGCGGCTTTATTCCTCGTTTGGAAAACTCGGCCCATGCTCGTCTCGTAACATCAGTTTCAAAAGAGAACTCATACCGGAAATCGTTGGCATACCCCTTGGCCCGGATGCGCTTATAAAATGGAAAATCTTTCATAAGGATTACATAAGGGTGCTTCTCTGATAGCCGAATGTATTTGGACGTCAACAATGCTTCTTTTATGATGTTCATGGCCAAGTTGGCATCGCAGCTCGGATCGATAAACAGATCAATCACCACCATCATCTCTAGGTTTCCGGCATTGACATTCACTACCGATTTTTGGAAGATTGAGCCGTTTGGCACTGACACCAGGCTATCGTCCGGTGTCACCAGCCTGGTGACCCGAAGCCCGATATCCTTCACTTCTCCGTAATAGCCACCCATAGTTATCTTGTCGCCGATCTGATAGGGCCTTTCCACGACGGTCAGAATACCCCCTACCACATCGGAAAAGAGGTTTTGCAGGCCGAAGCCCAGGCCTGCTCCCAATAGACCGGAGAAAAGGAGGAGCTGACTGGATGCGATGTTGAAGATGTGCGCCAAAATATAATAGATAGCTACGAAATAGAAGGTGAACTTCAAAAGTGGTATCAACATCTTGACAGTTATCCTGTTAAGCCCGACGATATTGAGGGCCTTCCATTCGGAGAGGTGAGTCAGCACATAGGTAAAGATGCGGCTGGCAGCATAGGCCAGCAGGAGCACTACAAGGGAACTTAAGATGGAGGACGCATCTATGGATTGCAAAAGCCCTGACTTGATATCTTCAACTGCCATTTACCACACCAACTGCATGCTCTTCAGGTAGCTTTCTATGCTGTGCAATGCCTCGGGCATGATGCTCAGAAGCTCGTTCTCGACAGATATCAGGCCGTTCTTCTTCAGATCGTGGACAGATCGATTTACATCTGCGTTAGGATCTATTATGTCCTTTAACTCTTCAATGCTGATGCGCTCCATGCACAGGATTATATATAACAAAAAAGCCTGGTCGTAATTGAGATCAATTTTATGCTGTGGCTTGATTATATCTCCCGGCTTGATAGCGCCTTCGGCTCTGGAAACGCTTCTCATCCAGATAGCCTTTGCCACACCGGGATTTCCTTCCGAATGATCTAAAAGCCTATTGAACACTTTGTCCTCAACAGAGACCGTTTCTTTCTTCTTTGATCCATTAAATCTATCGGGCAACCTGGACTTTAGAGCTGCATAATCAAATGTGGGAACCGGAATCTGGAGCGTTCGATTCAATGGTTTTACTTCAAAGGGTGTCCTGGTAAATTGAAGGATCTTTTCTTCCTGACTGGTTTGTTCCTCTTCAAAGCTCATTTCCCATTCACAGGATGACATAATCATCTCTTTTAGATCCTGAGAATTGAGTTTGGGAAGCTCTATCTTCGTGGGAAATATCTGCTGCAGAGGAAACAGCCTGGATAGATAGTTCCAGGTATAAATGTTCCAGGTAGTGATGAATAATTTACTGGATGAGGCTACAAGATTTAAAAAATCATCAAGCATCTGAAATCCACCAATTTTTCGCATATAAAGGAAGTGGCAGTTATCGACCAAGACTATTCCCCCAGACCTTGTAAGGGCTTCAAAGAGAGTCTTATCCTTTACCAATCTTCTTAAGTAAATTTTGGTTGTGTTCTCGGGACGAATCCCGGCAACTTTGCCCAAAAGCTCGCTGCTGCCGGAAAAAGGTTCTGATACTATCGCTATATTTGATCTGCCCTCAATTTGCAGCTTGTCGATGCTCTCTTGAATGGTCTTGAGTGTCTCATTAAATCCAAATAGTTCTTGATAGCTATCATCTTCCTTAATGACACATTGTGAAGATACCATTAATCCTCATAATCTTTTTATGTTAATAAATTGAACTCTTGAGATAGGATTCATCTTTGATTATGATTCATTTCTTAAATATAAAATTTCTCCAAAAAAATGGTTCTTTGGGATTCTCATCAAGTCAGATCTGAAGTGCAATGCGAACACTTGACTGCTGCCTTGGGAATGCTCTCCTTGCAAAAGGGGCACTCCTTGGTGGTGGGATCGGGAGGTGCCGGCTTCTTCTTGGCGGCATTTACCTGACGGATGAGCACGAATATGGCCAGGGCTACAATGAGGAAGCTGATAATGGCATTTATGAACAGACCGTAATTGATGGTAGGCGCGGCTGCCGCCTGAGCCTCTGCCAGGGTGGCATAGGTCTTTCCGTCCAGAGCTACGAAGAGGTCGGCAAAGTTTATGCCGCCCATGAGCATGCCGACAGGTGGCATAATGACGTCTTTTACCAGAGAATTGACTATGGCACCAAAAGCAGCGCCGATGATGATACCTACTGCCATATCCAGGACATTGCCCTTCAGTGCGAACTCCTTAAACTCACCAATAAATCCCATAATTCCAAACCCCTCTTAAAAGATACTTTTTCTCTTTTGGTAATAGTTGCTCAAAATATAAATTCTTTATGGAAGGAATCGGCAAATAGTGTCCGGATTTCAGTATGATTCATAAGAATAGGTGATAAAACTCCATGTTTTGGGTGTAACAATCGATTTGGCAGGCATGTGTTGTAATCGTTTTTATATGGGCTCGATGCAGAAATAACTTTGTAGAAAGAGAGCCATTCGAATCTTAATGAAAGAATACTCCAATAAAGAGATCAAAGTTATCTGGAAACCGGAAAAGTGCATACATGCCGGGGAGTGCGTGAAGGGTCTGCCTCAAGTATTTTGCCGGGACAGCACGCCCTGGATAAATATGCAAGAGGCTAGCTCAGAGGAAATCATGAAGGTTGTAGACCGATGTCCATCCGGAGCTTTGACCTATGAAGAGACCTACGAAAAGATGGGAGCAAAAGGTGATATAAGTGTGAACGCGCCCTGTGCCAAGGTCAAAGTGATGAAAAACGGCCCCCTGCTGGTGGAAGGCGGATGCGCTCTGATGAATAGCGATGGCATAGAATTGGCAGGACATGGACCTTATGCTCTATGCAGATGCGGCAGCTCACAGAAAAAGCCTTTTTGCGATGGAAATCACACCAAGTTGGGATTTGACGATACAAAATAAAATTAACAATTAATAATATAAAAAAAAAGAAATAAGGCCGGGCTCTATTTCTTAACAACGAGCGGGATCTGCTCCAGCGCCTGGGGATTGACGACGGCCGATGTGTCTCCCAGAGCCTCTCCCAGAGCTTTGGCCCTGATCAGCGGCCTCATGGGCTTTCCAGCCCTGTTCCGGGGGATGTCGGCGACGAATATGACATCTGAGGGAATGGCTATGGGGCCTAAGGTCTTTCGCACGAAGGTCTTGATATCTTTCTCTAGAGCGGCGTCTGGCTTGGCTTCCGGCTTTAAGACGGCAAAGACCACAATGCTCTCGCCCTTCACCTTATCCGGCTTGCCCACGACCGCGGCCGCGGCAACGGAGGGGTGCTTCTCAGCCGATGCCTCAACCTCGGCATTGGAGATCCTGTGGCCTGCTACCTTGAGGACATCGTCTCCCCTTCCCAGGGCCCAGATGTACCCATCCTCGTCCACACGGGCCTTGTCTCCGGAGAGATATTTGCCCGGAAAAGCGGCCCAGTAGGTCTCGTTGTATTTAGCCGGGTCCTGATAGACCTCTCTGAGCATGGAAGGCCAGGGCTCTGTTATGAGTATGTTGCCGGTGCTTCCTGCCGGTACTGCCACGCCGTTATCATCCACTACCTCTACGTTGTAGCCGGGCAGAGCGAAGCTTGGCGAGCCGGGCTTGAGTGGAGTGATGGGCAGGGGAGCAATGACCTGAGAGCCGGTCTCACTCTGAAACCACGTATCCATGATCGGCGCAAATCCGCCGCCCACGTATTGCCGCCACCAGACGAAGGCATCGGGGTTCATGGCCTCTCCCACTGAGCCCATGAGCCGGACGGTGGAAAGGTCGTACTTCTGGGGCCAGGAGGGGCCCTCGTTCATGAACATTCTGATAGCGGTAGGTGCGGTGTAGATTACAGAGACTCCGTAGTCTTCGATGATCTTAAACCAGCGGCCAAAGTCGGGGTAGTCGGGCGAGCCCTCGTACATGATGCTGGTGGCGCCCAGGCAGAGTGGTCCGTAGGCGATATAGCTGTGGCCGGTGATCCATCCGATGTCTGCGGTAGACCAGTAGACATCTGTATCCTTTATGTCGAAGACCCAGGATGTGGTGAACGCCGGGCCGACGCTCATTCCTCCGTGGGTGTGCACTATGCCGCGCGGCTTTCCGGCAGCTCCTGCTGTGTAAAGGATGAAGAGCGGATCGGCGGTATCCATGGGCAGAGTCTCGCAGGAGCTGGACTGGCTTTCTACAAACTCGTTCCACCAGACATCGCGTCCTTCTGTCATGGGCGTCTCCTGGCCGTTTCTCTTTACTACTATTACCTTCTCGATGCACGCGAGGCCGGCTATGGCCTCATCGGCCTGGGGCTTGGTGGCAATGGGCTTGCCCCGGCGGTAGGAGCCGTCGCAGGTAACCAGAATCCTGGGCTGGCAGTCCTCCAGCCGGTCCCGAACGGCCACAGCGGAAAATCCGGAGAATACTATTACGTGAATGGCGCCCAGCTTGGCGCAGGCCAGCATGGCCACGGGAAGCTCAGGGACCATGGGCAGATAAATTCCCACGCGGTCGCCCTTCTTGATGCCCTGGGCTTTGAGGGCGTTGGCAAATCGGTTAACCTCTCGGTTAAGCTCAAAGTAGGTGATCTTGCGCACATCTCCCACGGGCTCTCCCACGAAGATGTAGGCCAGCTTGTTGCGCCGCCAGGATTTAGCGTGCCTGTCTACGGCATTATAAGCTACATTGATCTTGCCGCCCATAAACCACTTGGCGAAGGGCGCTTTCCACTGCAATGTCTGCTTGTAGGGCTCAAACCAGTCTGCATAGGTTTGGGCCATCTCGTCCCAGAACTGGACGTAATTGGCAGAGCACCATTGCCGCATCTCGTTCTCTGACTTCAGGCCCTTGGTCTTCATCCAGGCCATGACATTGGAGTTCTCGACTAGATCTCGGGGTGGATAATACAGACCTTGTTCTGCAGTCTGAACAGTTTTATCCGATTTTTCATCAGCCATTTTAAATCGCCTTACTTTTATTGGATTTTAATAGGCATTTGCATCCAAATTAGATCCTATTTTCCTGTTTTAAATTGTAATGGATATTCAAATGCCTTTTTGATACGGTATTTCAGTCTTATTTGGTAGATATAAATCTTTCTTAACCAAATTATGATTATATATTTGATAATGAACTGGTTTATCTTTAACAGTCTCTTGAATTAGATTTATGACTAAATTGTTCGAATTTAATTGTTTTGGATTGGAAATTCGCGGATCTGAGCAGATCTGTAAGCCTGACCAGCAAATAGACCTGGAAAAAATCCGCCCGCTGAGGTGGCCTGAGGCGCGGGATCGCTACTTTTGATTGAGAGTGATTACAGGGAGTTCCGGCCACATGCCAGGGATTGGCCATTTCCAGTGGCTAACCTGAGGTTACTGCAGTTTCCATCTGCAAGTTTAGTCGCTTTGTGCGTCCTTTGTGATCTTTGTGATCT
>JAFGNK010000131.1 GCA_016927055.1 Methanotrichaceae archaeon
AAAGGCAGGATACTCGGTAGTAAGGGCATGCACCTCAGAAATAGCGGTTGCATAGGTATGCGTGAGGCCCATTTTCATATCAAACTCTGTGCATATGGAAAGATCCAGCTTCGCCTTTGGGCAGGGCGTGCCGCACTCCAGGTGGGCGACTATCTCTTCAGCCAGTCCAAGAGTCTCTGCAGGCCTTTCATCGGAAAAATAGATCCTCTTTACCGTTGGCCCGCATCGCTGCACCAGAATATAGCGGCCTAAAAAATGGACATAGGCCCCTTCAGTCATTCTTTGATGATCTCCCGGAAGGTCTTGAACCGACCCAGCTCGATTGTCTCCACATGTAGATCGGTGGTGTCCAGGATGGCAATGCTGGAGAGGCCCGTAAAGTGGCCCCAGATCTCGCCGGGATTGACCAGAAGCGTTTTGCCGTGCCTCGTCACCTCGGCGCAATGATTGTGGCCGCGGACCACGACATCGTAAAGCTGCGAGGCCACCACTGCCTTGACCAATGGTTCCTGCGTTCCGTGCAGGAGGGCGATCTTCAGGCCGTCTGCATCGACCTCGCCAAAGTCGCCCAGGTATTCGCCGCCCACGCGGGCAAACTCCAGGGCCAGGCCCACCCGGTCGCCGTCGTTGTTTCCGTAGACCAGCTTCACTGGGATCTTGAATCCCTCGAAGGTGTAGCAGTTGCCAGAGCCGATCATGTCACCGGCAAAGAGCACCATTTCCACGCCCTTTTTAGAAAATACCTGCAGAGCATCCTTGACTCCCTGGATGCTGTCATGCGCATCGGACATAATTCCTATCAGCATAAAATCACAGCCTCTGAATAACAGATGAAATCTGAAATCTTAAACTCGTTGTCCCTCTCGGCCTTCTTATCGGCTTCGCCCAATTGTTTTGGCCGCAAGAGCATGTCCTCGGGCGGGATTGCTAATTAACAAATTTTAAAAATAATTTCTAGCTAAATAACGCATATTTCGCTGCAAAGATGTGCAAAAATAGATGTGTGAAAGCCGCATCAGGCCTCCATGCACATCTAACGCTTTTTGCTTTGATTGCAAAACCAGTAGCGCTCAGGCAGTTTTCAGTTTGATTTTTATACGGGATTTATTTGATTCAACGGAGGATGTTGTCTCGACCTTCAAGTCCCTGGATGATCTTGCTGTGCTGCACGATCTTAGGAGAGAATATTTTGTTCCAGCTTCCGAAAAGAGCCCGAATTTCGTTACTTTGGGGACGAGTCCCTCCTGGCCGACGGTGACCGATCCATCCATCGCATCTCCATAGTTGGAATAATCCTTTAAGGAACCCTCGGGAATTTTTATCCCAACCTTGGCAGATTGCCCTAAGGAATTCCATGCCAGAGCACTGCTCTCAATCTCTTTGCCTTCGTCTACGGTCATCGATTGAGATGCCCTTATTTGCTCATTTTCTTGTTTTTCAATGGTATAGCCATGGTTGAAATTAGCACTATCCGACCACTGAGCGATCAAACGTACATGCTCACCTTTGTCCAGAGAATCAAACGTCTCATCAAAGCTAAAACCCCCCACACCTCCAGCTCTCATTGTGTTGGAATAGTACTGGGGGCTCGCCTCAATGCTGCTGGCAAAAGCGGTTTCCGGTCCGGCGCAGACTTGAAAGTTTTCAGATGCGCCACTTACACCATTAGATATGCCCAAAGAGAAACCCATGCCATAGACTCCCGGCAGAAGGAGAAGAATGGCTAAGATTAAAATGGGACCTGTTCTTAATTTGCTGTTCATCCCTGACACCTGTTTTATCATTGTCGCTCATGTAATAATAAAATTTTGGATATTTTAATTTAGTAATTTCCATCAGTAGTTGTCAAAGACATTGATCTCGGATTTCACGGCGACGCGGATGCATCCACGTTACTTATCGCCTGCATTTCATTATTAGGGATTGCCATATGTCCGGGTATTTCCCCAAAAATGCATAGCAACGACGGGCTCAAAGGTGAAAGGGAAATGCTATCATTCACCCGGGTGGATTTTCCCATCCCGGGTGGCAAGCTCTGGGAAGCTCTCAAAAGCCCTCAATATATGATCTCTGTCGAAGGGCTTAAGTACAAGGAATAACCTGGTAGCGAGAGGCCCGCCTTAACTCAGCCTGGTAGAGTGCGCGGCTGTAGTATGTCTCGCACCGTAGAGGTGCTACGCGCAGTCACCGCGATGTCCCCGGTTCGAATCTGGGAGGCGGGATCTGTCTATTAGTCCGGATGGTGTAGTGGCCCATCATGAAAGCCTGTCGAGCTTTCGACCCGGGTTCGAATCCCGGTCCGGGCGTAATCTGGCCCGCGAGCCAAGTTGGGCCTGCAGGATCTGAAACAGATTTTGCAGGTCTGTTGAGTTCTTTTTTAGAGCCTACAATAGCATTCATCTGGGTTCCTTGCTGTTTCAGGTGGGCAATAGAAGTCCGTAACCATTTGGTTATAATCAGTGGCGAGCGACGAGCGACGAGCGACGTTTCCCCACAAAGATCACAAAGCTCGCAAAGGACGCACAAAGCGACTAAACTTGCAGATGGAAACCACAGTAACCTCAGGTTAGCCACTGGAAATGGCGAAGAGCTTCCATCTGATACTGGGCAAGTCCTGAAATGCACTCTGGATGCACCCCGGGAAAATAGGAATTAAGCGGCATAGCCACCTCTTATTTGCCATATGAATCTCGACGGTCTGCTCTCGGCAAGTCAAGAAAGATATTAAATTTTAAAATCCAACGATTACATCTGAGTTTATGAATAATAATATCGTTAATACTAACGCGAATTCAATCAAAAACTAACCAACCAGAACCTTGCCGTGCCGGTCGATTTTTCCCTCTGAAATCCTGGTAGAGCTTATCCGGACATGATCTTGAGCAAGCTGATACTCAATCACGGATATTTTGAGCGGCTTTAGGTTTTTCTTTGCTCTCAACCGGTTGATCTTCTCAGCCATGGGCAAAGTCTCCGGAGAGACGACAATAAAATCAAAGTCTTCATAGATGGAAGAGCCGCATTGGTCGTCGATCTTTATGATGTTGGCATGCTTGATGCCAAAGCACCTCAGCACAATCGCCCTTAAATTCCTCTCCCGGACCTCAAAACTTCGTACGGCTCTGGTCCTGCTCTCCCGGGCCATCTCATCGGAGGTCAGGCCTATTACCACTTCGCCCTCTCCCCCTAACTCAAAGGCGCGCTTCAGCAAGGAGATATGCCCATCATGAATGGGATCGAAGGTGCCTCCTACTGCAACTCTGGCCATACAGGCCCGCAAACGAGAGTGCTGTATAAGTACTTGGCGGCAAGTATTGAGCACCTTAGATTCTCCGCCCCCGGAAGCGCTCCAGGATCTTGGCCACAATGCGGCTTGAGCTGCAGAGAAGGCAGGGCTCATGCTCCTCTATGCGCACAATCCTGGGATTTAAACCGCGGCGAAATAGCTCCGCCTGCAGGGCTTTCTGATCGAAGTGCTGATCATAGCCCAGCGTGATTATGTCCGGCCTGAGCTGCTCAACCGTCCGGAATATGTCTTTCACTTCTCCCAGCACGGCTCTGTCCACGACCTTGAGGGCCCCGATCATTCTCAGCCTCTGCTCCTCGGGCAGGATGGGCTTGGGCTTGTGGCGCACATTCACATCCCTGGCAACAATTACCACCAGATCGTCACCTAAAGCTTTAGAGCGCTCCAGATAGAGGACGTGGCCTGGATGGAGAAGATCAAAGGTGCCCGTGGCGACTACAAGCGTCAAGGCCTCTCCACACCACCTGAATAAGCAAGACCGTGAACAACGAATTCATAATCGAGTTCATCATGCAATTTCATCGTCAAATTCATCATCGAAATCGTCATCAAAACCGTCGTCTTTAAACTCCACATCCAAAATGGCCAGATCGCGCCGCTTTCCTGCGCCATCATAGCAGACCCAGCTGTTTTCGTCGAAGGGAGGGCCGACAATGATGTGATAGTCTCCGGTGCGAGAGAAAAAGATGAGGTCCGGCTCGGAAGGCAAAAGCCGTCCGGAAGGATGGCTGTGCACTGAGCCCGCCACCTGCATATTAGGCAGCATGTAGAGCCGAACCAGAGCGCTCATCCGGGAGCTTTCCGTGCCGGGAAGGATGAGAACCTCGGTGATGATCTCTTTATCAACCTGAAGAAGCCCTGCGAACTCCATCGGCTGAGAGGAACGGGACGCCTCCAAGATGAATCGCAGTGTATCCCTGGCAATGCCGAGCACCTTTCTTGCCCTCATATTCCTAAATCCCCCCGATCATAATGCTCTGCCTCCAATGCCTCCCCATCCAATTGCTCCGCCTCTGCGGCTCGCAGATGTATGCAGTCCCCTGCCAATATGCGCTTTTGCTCCTTCCCAGACAAAAGCAGAAGAGCACCATCCTCTGCCAGATCCACGACCTCGCCCTCAAGGTCGCCTGCTGCGGAGGTGATGCGCACCTGCCTTTTCAGGGTGAGCGACCGGCTGCGCCATTCTTCATAGATCTCCTGCTGACCCATCTTTTCCAATGCCACTTCAATCTCCTCAAGAATCCTGCAGATCAGAACGCATCTGCTGATGTCATGGCCCAGCTCTGCCGCCAGCGAGGTCGATTTCCACTCGACAGGAAGATCCGAGGGGTCATTATTAGCATTGAGGCCCAGACCCACCACGGCATAATCGAGCCGGTCCACCTGCGCGCTCACTTCCATGAGGATGCCGCAGATCTTTCTCTCCTGAATCAATAAGTCATTGGGCCACTTGATGCCCGCTTCCAGGCCCAGCGAGGAGGAGATGGCTTTGCAGACGGCCACAGCGACAGCCATGTTTATCTGGTAGACATGGGCCAGCGGCATTTCCAGCTTTAAGATGAGACTCATCCAGATTCCGCCGGGAGGCGAGGCCCAGGATCGGGAGAGTCTGCCCCGGCCTTTTGTCTGTGTCTCGGCCAGTATGACGGTACCGCTCGGGCAGTCGCGGGCCAGGGAGAGGGCAACCTCATTGGTGGAGGCAACCTCGGCCAATATGCGCGTATCTCTTCCCAGCCACTTGGTTTTAAGACAAGAGCGGATCAGGTCCGCATCCAGAAGGTCCGGTTTTTTGGCCAAACGGTAGCCTTTCCGAGTAGATGCCGAGATCTCATATCCTCTCTGGCGAAGAGACTGGATCTGTTTCCAGACGGCGGCCCGGGAGATGCCCAGCATCTCTGCCATCTCCTCACCTGATACCCACTCTCCTGAGATCAAGAACGAGAGGATATCTCTAGAGGCCACCTTCAGCTCTTCTCCTCGGCCTTGTTCTGGCTGAGGTAGGACCCGACGGCCGCGGAGATGGCGGCTATCTGGCGGTTGTCCACACCCAAGGCCGAAGCCAGCGACATGCCTTTCTCGTAGTCCTCTATAGCTACGGCTTTGACGGCCTCGACTATGTTCTCTTCTTTGATGAAGTGGGTGTTTATGTCCCCGCTTCTAAACCTCTTATTTCTGAGCACGGCTTTGTGGAATATGATATTGGTTTTAACTCCGACAACGATGTACTCGTAGAGGGCGCGCTCCATCCTGGCAATGGCCTCTTTGCGGTCTCTGCCGTGGGCCACCAGCTTGGAGATCAGAGAGTCGTAATAGGGTGGGATGACATATCCGGTGTAAACCCCGCTGTCCACTCTTATGCCGGGACCGCCTGAGCTTCTGTAGCGCTTGATCTTTCCAGGAGAGGGTGCAAAGTCGTTGAGGGGATCCTCGGCATTGATGCGGCACTCGATAGCCCAGCCGTTTATCTTCAT
>JAFGNK010000132.1 GCA_016927055.1 Methanotrichaceae archaeon
ACAAGATAGGCGCTGTGCTCACAGAGATGTATACTCATGCCGAGCACCTGCAGAAGACCACTGAGGTAAAGACCAGGGGATATAACGATGCATTGGATACTCCAACTCCATGCTGCACAGGCGTTCTTGAGGCCAATCTGAACAGCAACGTCATCGGCGTTGCCCACATCGGCTGGATCTCCAGGGACCCCACAGCTGACCCGCAGCTGAAAGGCCGCCATGCCGAGTACGGCCGATCGGTCGAGGACCTGACTGGTGTCTTCTCCATTGAGAAGTTCATCCAGCTCTGGGGCAATTCTACCTGTGGGGCCGTCAGCGTTGACTGGCTACCCTGCGTGTAATCGGATATAAATCTGCACAATCAGGCTTTGAGTCTCGCTCGGAATCGAGCGGCTCAAAAGCCACTTTTTTTCCTTAAATGTAAATTTTGAGAGAAGGCCTAATATCTTATGTTGACCGCAGCCATCCTTGCAGGATAAGCTCTGCGTGCAGAACTACAGGATCGGCGCTGTCCTTACTGAGATGTACGCCCGGGCCGAGCACTTGCAGAAGATCACAGAAGTTAAGATGAGAGGATTCGGATGGAAACCTGCCGTAAAACATGATTCTCAGATAATATACGGGCCGGGCGATAAGTTCTATGCCAAAATGTCTTTTGATCCTGAAAACCCGGACTATGAACTGACATCATCCACGCACACCGACGAATTTTATCAACCTTATGTGGTGGAATCTCTCTGCTCAGCCTGCTGCACCGGTGTTCTTGAGGCCAATCTGAACAGCAATGTTATAGGGGTTGCCCATATCGGCTGGATCTCCAGGGACCCCACCGCTGAATCACAGATGAAAAGCCGCCATGCTGAGTACTGCCGATCGGTCGAGGACCTGATAGGCGTCTTCTCCATCGAGAAGTTCATCCAGCTCTGGGGCAACACCACCTGTGGCACCGTCAGTATTGACTGGCTGCCCTGCGTGTGAGCATCAAATTGGAACAAATAATTGTGATTTCGATCATCCCTCTTCGCCAGGCAAAGCTTGAAAATAGCTCAGGATGGATAGAACATATAGGCTTACTGCTAGAACAGCCTGCCAGGTGGCTGGCAAGTATTTAAAGGAAGAGGTAGAAAATAGCAGGAAGACGATCCTCTTGATATAAGGTAATCACCTCGAAATGCCGGATGGTATTTTGATGAGGGCGGATATAAGGGCGTTTTTGACCCTGTATGATATTATCAAGCTGATGGAAGACTGGTTCACAGGAGGTGAATGCAAATGAGCAAGAAAAAAGGTCCTAAAGGAATGCCCAGCGACGGCCCGGGCAAACATGATCCCTCCAAACCTCAGAAAAATAAGTCAGATGCACCATTATTTGACAAAAAGAAGGGGGGCATAACAAATGAACGACCTCGAAAAACTCGGATCTGAGTCGCCGCATGCATAACAGCGGATGTTCACGAATGGTAAATCCGCTTATCTGGATAGGAATAGCTGCAGAGCTGGTCATAGTTGGGGCAGTAATCTACGCCCCCCCCAGCTACAGTGGGCTTTCGAAACGGCAGCCTTTCCACTCAGCCACTGGATATTCCTCTTTGCCTGGGCGCCGTCACTCTTGCTGGCGGATGAGCTGAGAAAGATGTGGATGAGGAAACGAAAGACTATGAAACGAATTTAGATCGAAGGCTTTTGGTCTCGCTGAAACCAGGAAAGGCTGAGCAAAAGTCGGTTTCCGACTGGGATTTTCGAATGGATGAATTGGCTCAAAAGGTAAGCCTTGCCTGGAAAAGAGAAAAGGGTGCCGTGGAGGTTCTCTCGGAGATGCGAAGGTGAGATGCACCATCGATGCCAGCGTCTTTGTTGCATCTGCTCGATCCGATGAGCCAAATTATCTTCTGAGCAGAAAATTTCTAAGAGACGCGCGGTCTATGAAGGTTGCTGCCCCACTCTCGCCTTGGCCGAAATGCGCCGCTGCCATTGCCAGGCAAACGGGTGATCCGTGTCTGGCCAGGGAGCTTATCAGCATGATTGAAGATTTTCCAGGAATAAACCAGATCTCGCTTGACCTTTCGCTGGCAAGAAGAGCAGCACAAATTGCCGTAGAGCATCGCCTGCGAGGTGGCGATGCTGCATATGTCGCCGTTGCAGATGCGTTTGATGCCGGTCTATCTCCGGGATCAAGAGATGCTGAAGAGATGCCCAGCCGCAGTGGCGACTATGACGCCAGAGAGCTGGTGCGGGCATCGGTGATCAAGGAAGAGGCTATCTGGCAGAGGCGGGCGGAATGCAGGGCCGGGCCTCGCTTCCGGCGGCGCGCCTGGGGCTCGGGACCCGCCTGCGCGCTCGCGTCCGGGCGCAGGAGCTGAGTGAGGCTATGCTTCGGCTCAAATGGTCTGCAAGCAGCTTTCCGTCTTAGGTTATTATTATGATTATTATCTCCATATTAATAATCATATGCTGATTCCTGGCCAATGGCAAACGAACCCAACTACAAAAGCACTAAAAACGCACAGGAGACTTTTTGGGATACGATAATTACATCCCTCTGGCACGGGCAAGGAGCCTGTCAAGCCCTGCAGATCCATGGGTCGCAACCTTCCGGTGCCCAGGTTGGCCCCCGCCTGGTAATCCTAAATACGATTTGATCCTTGGCTGGAATTCTCTGAAAGACGAACGCAGGGAGATATTGGAATAAGGTGAGAAGCAATCCCCGGATGCACCTTCGTACTTTTAATGATCTTATTTCCTTTATGGTGTCCCCTGAGTGTTTACTTAAAGGAACACTAGAAATGCAGTTCAAAGCCCTTCTGAGCAAAGAACTGATGATATTTGAAAAGAGAACTCCCTTGTAGGAAGGACGTTCACGCTTTTCCAATTTTTTACCTAAGTCGAAAACAATTATGAATATTTAGGTGCGGGGAATGGGATTCGAACCCACGAACACCTTCGTGACTGGACCCTGAATCCAGCGCCTTTGACCTGGCTTGGCAATCCCCGCAAAAGATGCAGGCATCCTCATGCAGTAGTAGTATTTAACATTATTCGTTAGGCCCGCCCGGCCACCGCGCTCAAGAATCGCTATCCAATCCTTCCTCCTTGCCGGCCTCCTCCACCTGAAAAGGAATATTTCGCCGCTCCAGCTCGGCCAGGAGCTCCTCCATGAACACGCCCTGCCCGGCCACGTGCGCATGCTCGGCTACGCCCGGCAGCCCGCCT
>JAFGNK010000133.1 GCA_016927055.1 Methanotrichaceae archaeon
AAATGTCTACTCAAGTGAGGCACTTGACCCACATGTCAATAGAGAGCGATTTAGGGAGGGATTCTGGGCTTAACCGAAGACGCATGGGTTGCAAGTGGTTGCAAGTCTTATGGTAGGTGGAAGAGCCTTCTTCACCAAGGTGCTCCTTTTATATTCTAAAGGCAGACTATTTTTATGGAAATCTGGCACATAGTCGTGATCTGCATTCTCATGTTCCCCCTCTTTCTGATCGCCAACTACATCATCGTCAAGAAGGCGGCAATGGAGCGAAGGAGTCGCGACGATAGGATCGAGCGGGCAGTCTCCGACAGCGTGGCGGCCAGCTACGCCAAGAAGGGGCAGGTCAAAGAGAACTGGCCCAAGTACAAGGCAGCAAGGAAGAAGTAAAGAGAGTGAGATTTTCTTATCCGATTACATCATAATCGACAGCATTTTTAGGGGACCATCCTGTCCCTGACCACAGCCCGGATTGGAGACTTTCTCCAAATCCAGGAAAAAATAGAGATGAAGCGTTCTTACAGCACTATCATCTCGGCTGGATTGCCACTCTCCATGGTGCCTATGGACAGATCCTCGCCGGCAAAGAATATGCCTATGGTCTTTTGTTCGTGCTGCTGCAGGGTCTTTATCTCCGCTGTCAGGTTGAAGAGAGCAAAGCCGGGCCCGGTGGTAACTTCCATGTCGTGTCCGGTGGATGTTAGAAATCCGGATAGAGAGGTGCCGTCCTGGATGGAGAGCAGCCGGTCGCTGGCGATCATCAATTCCTCATCCAGCTGGCTGGAGTTGTCCGCGTATATCTTCAGCATGACCAGATTTTGATCGGCAACGGGCATGAGATCGCTCAGATCAAAGAGCAGGTAGCCGATGGACAAATTTTCCTCAGGAGACTCATAGTCAGATTCCCTCAGGCGGGACCCATGATCATCAATATCTGTGAACATGATCATGTCATTGTCCATGTTTTTCAGTAGAATCGTCCCGTCATCGATGGGCATGATTCTATTTTGCGCGCCTGCAGGAGTTGCTGCATCTTCCGCCAGACCGGGGCATGCCAGAACGAGCATGGCGGCCACAGTTATAAAAACCGCTTTTATCAAACTTGATCCACTCCAAATGTCAAAATGTATTTTTGCATATTAATAGCTTGTCAGCCACTGCTGCTATATTCCTCTTAACTGGCGGGATGGATCTTGCTTCAAAGCAGGAAGGAAAGCTGTACCCTGAGGCGGGCGCGAGGGGAGGGCGCTTGCTGGGGCGGCGGCGCACCTCGACTGGGCTTGACAGAGAGCGGAGGGATTCCCACGGCGAGGACAAGAGGGCTTGGCGAGACTGCCTGGTACAGCGAGGCCGAAAAAAACCAATATTTCGCACTTCGTTGTTTAGTGTGGGCAAGACGATAATTCGATTCCATTCAGACCCTTAATTGCTCTGTGTCTTCGGTGACTCTGTGGTTAGATTTCGTAACCGCGGTTTTAATTATCGATAGCATCTCCAACAAAACCACAGAGGCACAGAGGCACAGAGATAATAGAACCACTGCATCACCCACACGAAACAGCGAGGAACCCATTGTTTAACTTCGCGCCTTCGCGCCTTCGCGTGAGACCGGACGCGGGTTGAATCTCACGCGAAGCCTTGACGGGCACGAAGAAGGATTAGCCGTTCACAAAGGCACATTATCCCCTCACGATCATGGCTTTAATCAGGACCGTCTGCACCAGTCCTTTCTCACAAGCCACGCCTTGAAAGCGATCCGCGGGGCTGGCCGCCGCCCGTGGGCACTACCCGTGCCTGAGGGGCCGAGCATGTAGCAGGCAGGCGAGTCTGCTGCAAGCGAGGGAACTTGAGGGGCGGCCTGCCCTAATTAGGCAGTCGATCGGGAGGAACGGAAAGCCGTGAAATAATTTTTATTAAAAAACATTTAAATTTTTATTCTCCTATTTGTCGCATTCTAATCGAGTACAGGTCTTTACGAATATACTGACAGAAAAAATTAAATAAGATAATTCGTATTTACAATTAGTACTTTAAATAAGAATTAATCCCAGAGGACTCCCCCCCCATGCCTATCGAATCTGATTTAGAAAGCTGCAATCCAAGCGCACATAAATGCATTGATGGCAAAAAATCTAAAGTATGTAATATATTAAAAATAAGTAATGAAAATAATACGTTTCATAATCGCACTCTGATCCGGCATGAACGACTTGCTATGCAATCACTTCATAGTTTAATGATCGCGATTATTTCCTTGCAGATTATTCTCCTACCAGCCGCGGCATCCTCCCTGAGCCTCTTTCCTCCCTCTGAGGTAGATGTCTCTGGAGAAAGTGCTTACGAGATGGATTTCATCTGCAGCGATGATGTCCACAGCCTGTCTGCACTGTTAGAACTCCCTGAGGGATTCAGCCATACGGGAAACACAAAGATCTTTTTGAACGGCGCACAATCACCATGCGAGCCTTACCAGAGCGCTCAGTCTCTGCAGTGGGACATTTCCAGTGCGATAAAATCCTGCCGACACGTCATGATAAATGAATGGGAGCAAAATCCAGAAGGTACGGACAGTGCAAAGGAGTGGATTGAGCTATACAATCCAACCTCCCAGGCAGTCAATATCGGCAAGTGGAAGCTGGTCGATAGCTACTATGAAAAGTCCGTTTCTGTTCCCCAAGGCACAATCATCATGCCAGGAGAGTATTATCTACTAACCTGGACCAATGGCTCGCTGATCAACTCCTACACAACTTACATTTCCCTTTTGGATTCTGCAGGCCAGGAGGTTGACCGCACACTGGCAGCCAAGGATGAAAAGAACAATAATCTCTGCTGGGCGCGCTATCCCAATGGCAAGGATCTGGATAGCGACCTGAATTGGAAATTTCAGGAGGCAACTGCAGGAATATCTAATGGTGGAAGCTCTGCAGACATTTATGCAGGTGAGTCTCTAAGCTTGCAGTTTAATCTCACAGCCGGATGCAGCACACCCAGCCAGGCGCAGCTAGAGGCAGAGATGCTCACCTCAGCAGGCAAAATTTCGGCTCCAGCACTTTCCTTAAACATAGGAAGGGCAAATTTGAGCTTATCCGCCTCGCCGGATCGATTCGATATCGCCAGGGGCGATGAGATTAACTGGACCATTCTGCTGGAAAACGATGGTGACGGAACGGCTTACGATGTCGTTGTCAATGCCACCTTATCTCAGGGACTGCAATTGCTGAGCATAAACCAGCCGGGCCAAAACTGGAGCATTTCTTCTCTTGCCCCGGGCCAGACAGAGCAGATCATCCTCAAAGCCAGAGCAGTAGAGACCCTGAGCAGCTATTCCACCCACTTCATAGCCCACTGGGGCCCCGGCCCCTGCCAGGAAATCAGCCGGCTCTCTGAGCTGGGGGCAAGAACGGCCATCCGAAAGCTGCCCGACCAGCCTCGCTGCCTGGCCGTAGGCGAAGCCGCCGTCTTCGAGATCTCTGCCGAGCTGCCAAACGGAGGGCGCGAACTCTGGATTAACGACACCATTCCCAGGGGCCTGATCTACAATGGCAGCAGCCTTTCCTTGCAGGGCCCGGCCCTGCAACGAGAGCTGGCTACTGCAAATCCGGATGGGTCCCGGCTGATCTGCTGGCTCTTTGCAGACGCCGGTCCCGCAGAACAGATAGAGATCGCCTATAACTGCCTGCTGGAAAACACGCAGAAGAACCAGAATACTGCAGTCCTGGAAAGTGCAACTGCCACCATGAGCTGGATAGAAGGCCGGATCCAAAAGACCGACGCCGACGAGGCCGGGGCTCTGACTGTGGTCGAGCCCGATCTGGTTCTGGAGATGAAGGCAGAAAGGCCCTTTTCCGCCCCGGACAGCAGCATCTCCTTCACCTTAGCCGTTTACCACTCCGACCAGAGCCTTGCCCCTGCATTTGATGTGGATCTGCAGGCCCTCCTGCCCGAAAACCTGGCCTATGAGCCGGGCTCGGAGCAGGTTCTGGCCGGACCTGCCGCAGCATTTGAAGCCGAAAGCCTCAGATGGCACTTTGAGGCCTTCGACCTGGACTGGAAAGCCGGCCAAAAGGCGCTCCTCCGCTTCAACGCCACCCCCCGGGCCGCTGCCCCAGGCGAGCAGATGGTGGGGCGGGCCAGCGTCACCTGGACCAGCCGGCCAGGCACAAGCGCCCAGGAGCGCACCGGCGCAGGCGGGCTGAACGACTACCAGCGGGAGAACTCGGCCCAGGTGAGCGTCATGGACCTTTCCATCAAAAAGACCGCTCATCCCGACCCGGCGAAGGTGGGCGAGCTTCTCACCTACACCATCACCTACGAAAATCTGGGAGGCGGCCTGGCCCACAACGTCACAATCACCGACGAACTGGACCCGGGCGTCATCTTCCTCTCTGCCGACCCAGACCCATTTTGGAGCCACGAACAGGACATCAACTGGACCATCCCCTGCCTCGATGCAGACGGCCCCCATACCATAGCCCTCCAGGTTCGCGTAAACGACACTCTGCCCGACGGTGCCCTGCTGCAAAATCGCTTCACCATAAGTTGTGACGAGCTGGGACCGAAATCAAGCAGCATTTACACAGCCGTCCAGAATGAAACCAGGCTTTCCGTCAACAAGACGGCCCTGCAAAAGGCCGTGCGCCGGGGCGAAGAGGTAAGCTACATCATCGAGGTCTGCAACGAGGGAGGCCGGCTTGCCACCAACGTCACAGTGCGTGATATCTTCGACTCCTCTGTGGAGATTGTCTCCGCCTGGCCGGAGATGGCTGAGGAGGGTGTCTGGCATTTTGCCTCTCTGGCGCCGGGCCAGTGCCTGCAAATGGGCCTGACGGTGAGAGTTCCCAGAACGGATGTGCTCTACCAGAGCCAGCATGTCGTCACGGGCCAGGGATTCGTCCGATCCTTCCGGGACTACAGCACCACGCGATTGGCCGATCGTCTCAACAACCGCGTCTACGTATCCTCCGACCAGATGCAGCTTTCTGCATCCGCCAGTGTCTCGATCTTGGCGGAGAGAGGGACCGGGCTATCCCTGCGCGAGCACGGCAGCGGGGATTATGAGAGCCGGGGGGATCTGCGATTTCTCACCGCCAACAAATCCATTCGGCAAGAGAGGAGCTTGAATGCGAGCCATCGTCCCACTACCCTTTTTCTGCCGGGGAACGGCTCGCAGAGCGTCTCCTGCCTCTGGCATGAGGAGTCGCGGGCCAGGAACGGCATCACCAACACCACCCTAAAAGAATCGTATCGATATTCCTCTCGCCTGGATAGCGAGAGCCTCTTCGATCTGGATGAGAACCAATCGTTGATGCAGATCGAGTCCGGCTTTCAGGGACAGGCCCACCTGGGGACGCAAAAGCTGCCCGCGCCGGGAAGTGAAGGAGAGATCTCCTCTAGAGAGGACTACGCAGGTGCTTTTCAGGTATCGGCAAACATCCACGATCTGGGCCAGGGCCTGATGATGGGCCGCTCCGTCTCCGGTCATGGCTTTGTGGCCAGGGACGCAAAATCCCCGTGGCAGAGGAGCTACGAGTCAGGCACGGGAGCCTTTCGTTCTGTTGAGCAGATGGACACCTTTTCAGGCATCATGTCCAAGGATATGGAGGCAACCCACTCCAGCCAGAGCTGCCAGGTGACACCCCGAACTTTTCTGAACATCTCGCAGAAATGGTCGGAAGGCATGCGGCTGCACAGCCCAGCCAGCCTCATCGCGGAGGAGTACTCCAGCGCCACCCAGCTGAAAAAGAAGGCGACATCTGCCAGCCCCAGAGAGCTGGAGAGCGAAGCCAACTTTTCCGGGACCGCCAGGCTGCGGACCGTTGTAGGCAGTAATAAGAGCCTGGCGCTGGACCGGGATGAGACGCTCATGGGCGACTACGAGGTGAAGCGAAGGATCATCCTCTCAGGCGGCGCCAAA
>JAFGNK010000134.1 GCA_016927055.1 Methanotrichaceae archaeon
CTTATTAAATGATGTATATCGACAACATGATTAAATCGTATTTATAACGATTGTTCTGTGAAAGTTATCCTAACCGAAGACGCATGACTTGCAACCAGTATGGTGGCCGTTCCTGGAGATGCAAAGCCGACATTTTTTTCTTTGTGCGTACTTTGTGAACTTTGTGGGCTTTGTGGTTATAAAATCGTACCCAATTATTTAGACAATCAACTTTCATTCCTCACCATAAAGAGCACAAAGCGCACAAAGAACTCAAGAAGAGATTTCTGTTTTATGCTCGGCCCAAGAGACCTTACAGGCGCCTCAATCACTTAAACTTGGCCAGCAGCCTGGCATAAAACTCCCGCTCCGGCCCCTTGGCGGATCGCACCAGCCGGTCCAGTATCAGCTCGGGAGTGCTCTTGGCCAGATAGTTGTAGCGCGGGCTTCTGCTCACGCGCAGGTTGTTGTTCTCATCCAGCCCCTCTGCCTCAATCCCGTCGACGCGCACCGGCGTCTCTGCGAAGCGGCGCACATCTTCGGCCAGGTGGCTAACAAAGATCGCCACGCAGCCACGCCGGTTCAGCTCATCGAGCATGCAAGCGATGATCCGGGCGGATGCCCCTGGCTCGGTGATGGCCTCCAGCTCATCGGCCAACACCAGCTTTCGCTTTTCGTTCTCCACCACTGCGAACTTCTTCATGGCCGTCTCGAAGGCCCCGGCAGAGAGCGTACCTCTGCTCTTGCTGAAATAGTAAAACTCCTCAAAGAGGGAGAGCCGACAGGCTCGCGCCGGCACGGGCAGGCCCATATGTGCCAGGATGACGATCTGGGCCACCAGGTCCAAAAGCGAGGTCTTGCCGCCCGAGTTGACGCCGCTAAGCAGCGCCACCTTCTCGGCATGATCCTTTTCCCCCAGCGAGTAGCTCACCGGGTCGGGCCGGTCCAAAAAGAGGTGGCGGCCCTCCTGGAAGGAGAGGCACGGTTCCGGCGCGATCTCGGGAAAGGTGAGATTTTCTTCCAGGGCAAACCGGCCCAGAGCGTAGGCATAGTCAAACTCCATCAGGGCATGGATGAGGGCAGAGGCTGCACCTTTCTTGTCCTGTAAGGCCCGCGCATTCTCCCTTCTCGCCTTCAGTGCGCGCCCTTCCCTGCGGCTTCGAATCTCCTGCTCAAAGGAGCGCAATGCCTGCCGGTCCAGTTCCAGAGGATAGCAGACCTGGGCCGAGAATATCTCATCCAGCCACACGGTCTCTGCACCGGCCAGCTCCAGCTCGCTTGTGGCCCGCGCCTTTGCCTGGCGCAAAACCTCGGTAAAGACGTCCTTCATCTGCAACTCCAAGAGTTCTCGGACGCCCTCTCCCCGGCTCATGACCAGCAGAAGATCCGTGCCTCCCAGGGTCAGCGAGCTCTTCTCGATCTTCCTCTTCAGCTCCTCATTGGCCCAGGAGGCCGCCTCGCTCACGCACCCACCCAGGCGCGCCGCCAGCCGGTCCAGCCGTTCCCCTTCCCGGTCTCCGCTCTCATTCAGCCTCCTGAGCAGAATTTCCAGGCTCTCCCACCCCGCAAAGCCGCTCACACCCGCGTCCTGCAGCTTTCCTGCTGCCCGGGCTGCCGCCAGGAGACACTCTAGATTCTCCTTATAAAATCCTAAAACAGCTTCTGGCACCAGATACCACTCTTCTAAAGACTCGGCAGGCTCAGTCTCCGCCGGACCGTCCATTTCTTCGCCCACCAGACAGACGTGGCTGTAGCTCTTGGCCAGATCCATCAGCTCCGCCGGGCTCTCTGCCAAATGCAGGTCTATCAGCCTGTCCAGCCCCCGTGCCTTCAGCCTCTGAAAGGCCTCGGTCGAGGTGGCGGCCACCGCCCTCTCTCTGACCCTCGTGGCCGCTTTCTCTCGCAAAGGCCGGATCTTTTTCAGCAGCACCTCCAGGCCCTGCCCCTGCATCTTCTCCGCCGCTTGCTTCGCCGCTATTGCCGTCTTGCGGTTCTCGGCCAAGAGCTCCGCCGAAGAAGAAGCAAACAGAGTGCCTATCTTGAGCCGGGCGTATTCGGTATGTGCTAAGCCTGCCAGGCGAGAGATAAGCATCTGTTGGATCCTTGCCGCCTCATCCGTGGCCAGGAACTGTTCTGGCGTGACGGCATACTTCAAACCCTGAGCATGCTGGACCAGCAGGAGAGCCTGGCGTTCGCTGAGGGCCCTGCATAGGCCAGCCACATCAGCGTCCAAGACAGCTTGCAGGGCTTTCTCTTCATCTCCGTATTGTTCCAGGAGACGCTCTCTTATACGAGAGCCGACGCCTGGCAGATCTACCAGTTTCAAACAGCCCCATTTTGCCAGGAATATAATATATCTGTTCCGGCGGTCCCCTGCCGCAGTGGCATGGTGTGGGTGATGAGTTTGATAGCAGTGAAGGGAGCTTTTAGGGGGCATGGGGCGAGATAGCTTGATATCCTGGGGGCCAAAAGAAGGGAAGCTTGTGCTACTAAATCGTCTACTGGAACTGGGTGAGGAAGAAAGTATTTTTCTCGCAGAAGAGTCCTGGCAAGATCTGCTGGAGCTGCCCGTCACCACAGAAATCCTGCAGGTGGGGCTGGATGCGGATGCCTGCATCGAGATCAAAGATCTGGGTTTTGCCCTGCACCTATCCGGGCCTGCAGAGCTATGGCTACTTCTTACGGATAAATATTCTTCTCAAAAGATTTTGCAGGATCATGTCGGGAAATGGGCTTCGAAGATCATCAAGACCGTGCAGGCAAATGATGGCGATTTTTTCCAGGCTCTGACGGAATACTTTTCCAATTCTCTGGCGGCAGAGCTTTTCTGCGAGAGCTGCCCTGTAAAAGGCGCTCCTCTTTACGTAGAAGAGAGAATCGAGAGGCTAATGCCGTTATTGCAGCCGATGCTGCCCAAAGATGAATGCATCCTGGAGATCTGCTGCGGCAGCGGCATGGCTACACAGGCGCTTTTTCGCCTCGGGCAGCGTCCCATCTCCATGGACTCCGATCGCTGCGATCTGTGCCTGGCATTGAAGGGCGAGCTTTTAGATCCAAAAAGGTGCTTCGTCCTGGATGCCAGGCTTTTGCCCCACATACTTCCTGCCCGGTCTTTCCATACCGTTCTGGGATTCATGGTGGGGCTGATAGATGATTTCAACTGGCCTCTCTGGAGGGACATTCTCCTCAAAGCTTCCAGCCTTGCGAAAAAGAGGATCTTATTTACCGTTTACACTCAGAAAGAAGCGGAACTCATCGCGAAGGCGCTTGGCGAAGCCGGCTGGAATGGCAGGGTAATCGATAATCGCGACTCCAGGGGAATCTATGATCAGTGGGCCTATTTGGCCGAGATGGACGGATGAAAGGAAAGGTTAATTACAGTGCCCGGTGGGGATGAGATATAGGTGAGATTCTTGGCTGATTTTAAGAAAAGAAATACTGAGAGAAAGGGTGACAAGAAGGAAGAGATCAAAAGCAAGAAGCTCATGGAAGATAACCTCGATGATCTGAGGGGTAGGGGAGAAGAGGAGAAATAAATCGCTGCAAAGCTATAGAGAGATGGGATGTATTTTTGCCATCTCATCTCTAAGAACATTTTCTTTGCATTATGAAGGCGTTACGCTCAAGCTCCTACTCAGTTGCTTAAGCTTCTCGATGCTCTCCAGGGTCTTAGCCGATTCCTTTTGCTTCTCATCCTCAAAGTGCTTTATGATATCGTCTAAGGATATGGTAAGCCTGTAAACCTTCATGGGTCGGCCTTTTCCGTCTTTCTTGATCTCTCTTTCCTCCACCCAGTTATTGTTGCGCAGCGTGCGCATAGCAATGCTCACCTCTGGCTGGCGGAGGTTGGAGCCGATTTCTATTTCTCTGGATGTGGCCTCCTCCACATTGGCTAGATAGGTGATCATACTAGCCACATTTCTGGGAATGTTGAGTTCTCGAAGAACTTCTACAAACTCCCTGTCGGCATCATCCAGAACTTTTACAGAGAATTGTCTCATAATAACCTCATTCTATTTTTAGATATAAGAAATACCCTATGATATAAATAGTTTATTTCTTAATAAACCTTTGTTGGACTTAAGATTATGCTACTAATATGCAACTGCGCAAAGATATTTCTTCTACGTAATGATAATATGTCTATCATTTCATAGATCTAAGAAAATGGAATTTTTTAGCCCATTGGGACGGAGGTTCAAACCAACGAATTCTAAAATTATGAAATAAGTAAAAATATTAAAAACACCATGATTAAACTGGAGATGTATCCGGGTTAACACTATCTTATACGTAATGATAAGTGATGCCTGCTCGATGACGCATGATTCAAGCACCGTGATAATGGTGTTGTATGATTTCCTTTGTCTCGGATCATTAGGGTATCAAGCCTCAAAATAACAATGAGAAGATAGATATATCATCATTTTCACTCCCTTGGGCCATGGAATTGAAGCTTGATCCCTGGGGCGCAGTTCACGTAGACGATTACACCAAGCTTTTTGAGGAGTTTGGCATATCGAGCTTTGATGATATTCTTCCCAAACTTAAAGACCCTCATCCATATATGAGGCGCAAGATCATCTTTGGCCATAGAAACTATGACTCAGTTCTTCGTGCTATGCAAAAGCATGAGCCCTTTGCCGTCATGAGCGGCTTCATGCCTTCCGGCAGGGCCCATTTCGGCCACATGATGGTCATGAATGAGATCATCTGGCACCAGCAGCAGGGAGGCGACGCTTTTGCAGCTATCGCCAACATGGAAGCTCATGCCGTGCGGGGCATAAGCTGGGAGATGTGCAAAAATCTTGGCATCAACGAATATATCCTCAGCCTCATTGCCCTGGGCTTTCAACCTAAAGAGGGCAGCCATATCTACTTTCAGTCGGAGAACTGCAAGATGAGAGATCTGGCTTTCGAGCTGGGAAGAGAGGCCAACTTCTCCGAGGTCAGTGCTATCTATGGATTTTCCGGAGAGACCCATATCTCTCACATGGAGAGTGTCATGGCTCAGAGCGCCGACATTCTTCATCCTCAATTGCAGGAATTTAGCGGACCCAAGCCCGTCGTCATTCCGGTTGGGGCTGATCAAGACCCTCACATCAAGCTTACCCGCGACCTCGCCTACCGCATGAGAAAGTTTCTGGTGGAGCTTCGCAATGATTACATCAGCATCCGGGGTAAGGCGGCCAGTCCGGAGCTGATGCAGGCGGCGGAGTCTGCCTTGAAGGAAACGGGGTACGGAAAGGTGAAGCGGTACGAGGAGCACATCGATGTCACAGAGATTCACGATAAAGATGGCCTCGTCTCAGGTGCCCTCTTGGAATCAATCGACCGGCTCATAATAAAATTAGAACTTGAGCATGGGCAGTACGGCTTCATACCACCTGCCTCTATCTATCACAGGTTCATGACGGGTCTGACCGGAGGTAAGATGTCCTCCTCCAAACCGGAGAGTCACATTGCTCTGACGGAAGATCCGAAAGGCGCTGCTAAGAAGATCATGCGGGCCATCACGGGCGGACGGCAGAGCCTGGCCGAGCAAAAGAAGCTTGGTGGCGAGCCGGAAAAGTGCTCCATTTATGAGTTTTTGGTCTTTCATCTCTCTGACGACGATAAAGAACTCCTGGAGCTGGATGCACAGTGTCGCTCGGGTCAGCGCATGTGCGGAACCTGCAAGAAGGATGTGGCGGAGAGGATCGAGAGATTCCTGCGAGAGCATCAGAAGGCCCGGGAGGCGGCAAGGGAGAGGCTGCCTGAGTTTGGCATCAAAATTTAAAAAAAAAGTGTCCATCTCTGGTGGGACTAATGCGCCTTTCAGGAAAACGGGTTCGGGGGAAAATGTTGTGCATCCTATGTACGGATTAATTATCCTTTCCTCTTTTCCATCACCCGGATAGTTTCCATCTCTGTCTCTGGATAGTTGCCTGTCTCGTCTTTCTCCAGGTATTTGACCATATCCCAGACGTTAAGCAGTGCTGCCGCAACACCAGTCAATGCCTCCATCTCCACGCCCGTCTTTCCCTCTGATGTCACCGTGACGGTGGTCTTGACCCGCCTCTCCTCAAGATCAAAGGCTACCTCCAGCCCGGTAATGGGTATGGGATGGCAGAGGGGAATCAAACGAGGCGTATCCTTGATTGCCAGGATGGCTGCCAGCCGGGCGGTGGTGAGAACGTCCCCTTTCTTCACCTGTCCCGATTTTATGGCTTCAATCGTGGCCTTTTGAAGCCGGATCGACCCTGTGGCAGTGGCCTTTCTGAAAACGGGCGGCTTATAAGTGATATCTACCATTCCTGCCAGTATCTCATCTTCAGCCAAGATCTCACAGCCTCATAGCCAGGGGGATCTTCTCGATCACGTCGGTGGCAACCATTCCGAAATCCTTTTCCGGATAGGCCAGGTCGCCTGCTCTGCCATTGACAAAGGCTGCGGCCGTCGCTGCCCGCAGGGCCGAGGTTCGAGCATAAAATGCGGCTGTGATTCCTGCCAGGACATCTCCTGTTCCGCCCACCGTCATGCCCGGATTTCCTGTGGTATTGGCTCGCACCACTTCTCCATCAGAGATCAGATCGACTTTGCCTTTGAGCAGGGCCACCAGTCCCTTCTTGTGCGCATATTCTTTAAGCGGCTCCACTCTTTTCCTGTAGTCCAAATCAACCAGAGAAATGCCGCTGATTCTACAAAACTCGCCGGCATGAGGCGTGACAATGCCCTTCAAAGGCAGATCCGGTTGCAGGGCATCGGCATCTATAACCGTCTTCTTGCAGAGAGGCATTATCTCGGCCAATGCGGCCGTCGTCTCAGCATGCTTTCCCAGTCCCATACCCATGACCACCACATCATGTCTGGCTATCTGCTCCTTCAGAACCGTTATATCTTCAAGGCAGAGGTGATCTGCCGACAACTCTGAAACGATCAGGTTGGGTGAATAGCAGGAGATGGTCCTGGCCGCAGCTCTTGGCGCGGCCACGGTGACGATGTCTGCTCCCGCTCTCAGTGCGGCCAAGGCCGAGAGTGCCGGAGCACCGGTGTATGGCCCGCCTCCTATCACCAGTATCCGTCCAGAATCGCCCTTGTGGCTCTCCTGGGATCTTCTTCCTATCAGCCATAGGTCGCCCTCTCCTACAAAGAATTCTGCCGCGGCTGGGATGCCTATGTCCGCTACGACGACATTTCCGGGCATGTCCGGCTTGGGCCTGTGAAAGGTCACGGTGACATCGGATCTTACGACCTTGTTAGTCCCCTGGCCGCTGGGAACATCCACTGATATCACCGGCTTTTCGGAGGAGTTGATGGCATCTATGGCCAGGCCCTCCAGGCCTCTGACTCTGCCGCGCACGCCCGTGCCGAAGATGGCGTCTATTATCAGGTCGGACTCTTCCAGGGGCAGGTCTGAGCTGTCCGTTGTCTCATGCAAGTCATAGCCCAATCGCTCTAAAATCTCCCAATTCCTCTTCGCCTCCTCGGTGGCAATATCTCTGGACCTGCCCAAGAGATAAACGGTTACATCCAAGCCGATCAGGTGGCGGGCGGCAACAAAGGCATCGCCGCCATTATTGCCGCGGCCTGCGACGATGGCGATTCTTTTTCCCTTAATCCTAGCCTTGACTTCCCTGGCTAAAGCCGCACCTGCATTTTCCATGAGCTGAAGAGGTAGCAGGCCAAAATATCTGCAATTGGCATCGAGGGCTGTCATTTCTTTTGCAGGAATAGTTCTCATAAAAATAGGGTAGCGGCTGATAACATAAAGTTTCTATCCTTTGGGTGGGGAGGAAGTCACCCTATTGCAGGTTATTGGCCGGGTGCAAATCCCTGATTCTTCCTCGCTACAAAGTCCTCCATTACCTGGTTTAGAAGATCGCGAATTTTTGGCACATAGTCAATTTCAAGGTCGTGAGGCATTAGCGGCAGGGCAAACATCACGGTGACATCCAATTGCATCAAATTTATTGGATTGCAATTATGCAGCACCGTTTGGGCACTTTTCCGAACGGCTGAAATGCTGCTACGCATTGTCTTTATCTCTTCTTCACCTTGCTCTAATGTCCGATCATTGCAGTTCATCTCCCAGGCGCTTACTACTGATGAGATCAATTTGGCCCTAAGCTCCTCGGAAATATTTACCCTCTTCAGTAGCTCAAGGATCAATCCCAGTTTGAGGGATCTAATCTCTCCGATCCTGGTCACCAGCCCCTTTCTCTCTAAGATTGCTTCGTAGTATCCTAAAAGGCCAAGCAGACTCTCGCCTTTTCGAGAGTCCTCACACCCGATTGCTTCAGACATCTTTTTTTCTCCCATTTCCAAAAATAGATTTATTTGGCAAGTACGTATTCGTGTAATTAGTAAATGATACTCTGGTGAGTGCTTTTTGGTAGTTTGTTGAAAATGCTGAAAAAATCATCAAATTTGAGAAATAGATCTGGATTGCAGGCGACCTATCGAGTCCTCTTTGAGGTCGAGAGGATAGGGGCATCTTAAAACCATTGCCCTTTCCTGGAGACAAAGCGGCCAACACTAGTTCCCCCATCAGAATTCGTCCGATATAACTCTTTTCTCATTAAACTATATGCCTCTATTTTGTGAATATACTGTATATATAATGCTATGTTAACTATAACTAATCTATTAATAAATATCCTCCATATCAATACGGTGTTGAATGGGTGATCTTAAAACATGGAAAAATCGCCTTAATCGTGGGGGCAGCCGGCACATCTATGATTATGGCAAAGGAGACAGTTCGTGTCTGAGGATCGACAACCTTATTCCTTCTGGCAGAAGGGCGGGTCTTTTTATGGTCCTTATTATTATCACCAGTATCACTCATGCTATCTTTTGTCTGGGTGATGTTCATATCACGAGGGAGACTGCCTTCTTAGGGGTCAGAGCATGTTGATTAGATATGTTTTTCGCAACGCTGAGGTGATAAGTTTTGGCCGTCTTAGTGGGGGCAGGGGGGCTGGGCATTAACATTTGCTGGTCCAAAAAGTCCTGCGTGCCCTGCTGTCTCAGCTTTCGTTATATCTATTTTAGTATCTTTGTGGCGACAACAAATGAGGTTAATTAGATCCAGTCTGAATCTACGCCTTCTTCTTTTCGCCCATGTCATAAATTTCCGGGATTACACACTGGATACTCTTAAAATCCCTCAGCAACCTGGTGCCTTTTGGGGTAGTTGTGTAGATCTTGGATGAATTGCTGGTGCTCTCTAAAAGTCCATTTTTTATGAGCAAGTCGATATATGGAATAACCGTTCGAAAATTTAGATTTGCTTGGTATACTATCCTGGTTTTGCTCGCACCGTCAATGCAAATGTCTAGTACCTGGGAAATTATGGCATCTTTGCTTCGCTTCATTTTTTTACCGGCTTCTATTGCATTGCGTGTTCGATATGCTTTACAGGGGTATTATTTCCCTGAACGAGCAATATTGTTTTATGATCATAATAGCATATAAATCTGTCGCAAATGCGGAGTTCGCTATCTGAAGCCCTCTCTAACATCATGAATACGCATTTATACTTTATATTCATGCAGTTTGCTGTAAATCACAGAGATGCTGTTGGGCAGATCATTCTGTTTTTTTCCTGTAACATGTTCTTTTGTCTTTTCATTTTGGCTCTTATTTAGCGGTCCTTAATGGGTTTTTAGGTACAGATTCGCGATTCTGACGTTGGTGGTTCGGTTATGATTATTAATATCTTGTTTTAGACATAGTTAATCTTGCAACGTGGGTGCGCCGCATTCGATTTAATGTGGCCAAGCAGTGGCCAAGCTATATCTCTGCACATTCCGGACTCGTTTTCGTTATGCTCGTATTATGATGATAAGCTATTGATTTAGGTTGCCGCAGAAGCCCCTCTTTTAATGTCATTCTTTGTCTCTTTTGATCTGCTTCAACAAGAAATTAAATCAAAATTTTTGTATATAGTATTTAATCTAGGCGAATTTCTATTGCAATTATTTTAAATTATCTAATAGTTATTATCATATCGGTAGCAGAAAATTTTTTCCCTTGGATTTTGGAAAACCTGGATTTGTAATCTCTTATTGCAATTGAGTTCTTGATTTCATTTAGAGTATACTTCTCATGATAAAAACTGTTGTTAGTGGGTTTTTTTTGTTTAAACTTATTGATTCCGAGTATCTGCAATAAGTATTATTATATCGAATGAATTTTTTACATAAAAGTTAATATACTCCGTAACCCAATTTTGCTATGTTAAAGTGATGTACTAATGGTATGGAAGCCTTTTAGGAGTTACAAGAAGGAAAAGATATGGGTGTGGCAAGGTATAGGCCGGCAATCAAGATCGTCCTCAAGCTTCTTGAATGCATATCTAAGAGCCAATCAAAAGGGCGCGCCCTAAAAACCCATATAATCCAGTGCGCTAATCTGAAAACAACATCCGCTGAAAAATATATTAAAATGCTGAAAGACGCGGAATATGTTGAAGAAAAAAGGGTGGCTTGGGGGGCACGAGAGGTTATTGTGTATGAACTTACTCCCTTAGGAAAAGCAAGGTATGAATGGTTCAGGACGATAAATGATGAACTCTTTATATTGAATGAATGGGAAAATGAGTGAGAACATGGAATATCATGCCTCAATAGATGCATCATATGATGTGATCGAGCGAGTAGAGCGGAAAAGAAGGCGGCTCGCTATGGTTGTGTTGGGAATTTCCATTCCTGCATTGCTTGGCCTGATAACGAATTTCTTTTTCTTCATGGTGTATTCGCATCAAAAGAGCGTATCGAATTACGATCCACTTCCAATGGCATCAGTAGTATTTGTTATTTGTATTGTGCTTTTCGGCTTAGCAATCAGGAAATTTCTTTTGTTTAAAAAAATTAATAAAAAACTCAATGAAGTAGGAGAACTGGAAGAGACCATCTATAATGAGGTTTTAAATCATCAGGTTGATTAGGGAGAATATGCATCTTGCCGGCGTTGTTTTCTCTAGAGCAAGAATGCCCCGGTTGTCAAACCAAATGGTGGATTTTGATTTTGGAGAATAATTTTTATTCCGTCTGTGGCGCGCCTTCTGAAGGTTTTTATGTCAAATACATACGCTCGGAAAAAGGCGGCAAATGCTCAAAAAATTTGTGGCTAGAGAAACATATTGGGGAAGATAGATCCATAAGGAGGCAATGTTTTGGAGGCAAAATGCTATCCTAGTAGATCTACCTTAATTTATGTAACTACAATCATCATTTAAATGCTTTATGGATAAACTACCTGCCTAAATGTCACGTACCAATAGTATAGTGCACCAATAGCGACCTTTATTAAATTCTCAACTTCAGCATGAAGAGAAATACTTCCTTGATTGACTTCCCGCGGTACGATATGCCTAATATTACCGTAATAAAACAAATCTATTTCGATCTGGAAAACTGCAAGGTAGCCAACTACAATATAACTGTAATAAATGATGGAATCGGCTCACTCGGGCCGATCTTTGTAAATAACTCCTTCCCTACATGCACTGGTTTTTGGCAATCTTCTCTCGAGCCCATTGAAACACTATAAAGGAAAATCTCAGCGTGGACCTGACAATTGATCTTCATCCGGGTGCCCAGTTGCTCTATTCTTCGCAAAATCCCAAAGATATAGGACAAAATAATTCCACTGTCACCTGGTCATTCAAACTGGCGGCAGGGAAAAATTCCGATCAAGATGGTTTTGGGCAGTCAGGGGTACACGCATGACCTCTCATGCTGCTAATTTATTTGAGGCGTTGCTTTTCATTCCCCTTCGTACTGATACTCTTTCAGATCATCCGTTTTTATGGTCAATAGGAAGTAGACCAGGCAATCTCTCTTGAAGGCGCTTTCCTCCTGGGGTGGACTGATCCCAGTGATACTACAGATATGCTCAGCTTCCTCTATTTTTCCCAGCATGCGGCATAGCCAAACAAAGAGCAATATCCTCAGGGCTAAAAGCTTCTCCGTCTGCTTCGTGAGGCTCTCTATTTCTCTTTGAATCTGCAGATCGCATCTCTTTTCCTGCACCATTTTCACGAATTGGGCAGTGCCCTTGCAGTCAGAGTAGAAGCATATTGCTTCCTCGCATTGCACATCTGCATTGAGCATGGGAAATGTCCGGCATATGCGGGGCCTATTGCTATAGATTATGCACCTTTTTGCCTGCACATCAAGAAAGCAGCAGCTTCTATCCGGTCCGATGCTCTTTAAGATCCTGCATCCAGCATTTTTTTCTGGATCGGGATTTGTAAACCTGGCTCTCGCTTCTGATCGGCTAATGCCAAGCGATCTGGCAATCTCTTGCAGATCCGCTTCATCAACTATCGCATAGCCTTCACCTCGGCAGCATTCCCGGCAATTTTCGCAGCGGAAAAGAACTTGGGCGGCAATCTGGGGAAACAGGTTTTCAGGAATTTCGCTGCAAAACCACTGCAGGAATGGTTCCCTCTCCACTATCGCGCTATCCTGTTCTTTCTTCATGCACCCACCATTGCCTGGAATAAGTTCCAGGCCCCGATAGCCACAAAGTTTACGGCCACAGCCCCTAAAATCAACCCCATGATTCTGGTCATTACCATTATACCTGTAATTCCCAGGGAGTGATCAATGTACTCTGAGAATTTTAGGATGAAGAATGTGGCCAGGAATGTCAGTAAGATGGCCAGCAGCACCAGGCCCTTTTCCGTGAGGCTGTCTGCTGCGCCCATCAAAACCACCACGGTAGTTATGGCTCCCGGACCGGTGAGAAGCGGTATGGCCAAGGGAAATATGGAAACATCCTCCCTCTGATCTGCATCTAAGAGCTCCGCTTCAGTGACCTTTCTTTGCTGGCGTCCCCGCAACATGTCTATGGCCACCAGGAAGAGCAGTATTCCACCAGCCACGCGCAAACTGTCCACGGTGATGCCGAATAAGCGCAAAACTATGTCCCCGGCTAAAGAGAATAGAATGGCAATGGTCAGGGCAACCAGAGTTGTGCGCCTGTAGATTCGGCTCTTCTCTTGTGAGTTTATGGAGGTGGTGAGGGTGACATAGACCAGTGTGGCCTCGATGGGATTGACTATGACGAATATCGTGGCGAAGGCATATACAAAGTAGAGCAGCAAGTCGCTTATATCCATTTCAATTCCTTTTTAGCCAGGCATTACCTAAATCATCTGAGGCTAATAATCCTGGCGCATAAGAAGGAATGGCATTTTATACCGCCGGGTAGGTCATAGGGTTTGTATGAAGGGCATGCCAGAAAAGCCGCTACGTCTCCTAGTCGCAATATTTGCATTTATCCTGTTGGTCAATTGCGCGAATGCAGTCGTATCCGTCAAGCCGGGTGAACGAATCCAGGCGGCCATAGATGCCGCTCCTTTGGGTGAGATAATTGAGATTTCAAGCGGCATCTATCAGGAATGCCTGGTGGTGGACAGATCGCTCGTCCTCAAAGGCATAAGCTCTGAGGGCGCCTTTCCTCGCGTGGAATCGGAAAATGGCCCGGCCATAACCATCAAGGCGAACGGGGTAATTCTGGAGGGTTTAGGGGCCAGGAGCGCAAGTGGCTGGACGGGTGATGCCGGCATATTGGTGCTCTCCAATGACAATATCATTAGAAACAACATGGCCAGCGGCAGCGGCAATGCCGGAATTCTCCTCCAGATGTGCAGCAACAACACTCTCTATGGTAATGTCGTCCAGGGAAACGGCAAAGAGGGGATTTTGCTGAAGAATGCCAGCCGAAATCGGCTGGAAAATAATGAGGTAAGCGATAACCGCTATGGATGCAAGCTGGTAGCCAGCCAGGAAAACCGGATCCTTGGAAATACTCTCTTCCAGAACCGATTTGAGGCCATAAATTTGCAGGAAAGCCATGCCAATCTCATCGAGGGAAATTTTGCCGCAAGTAGCGATGGGGCGCTGGTCATGGATAGGAGTCGGGACAATATCGTGCGCAAGAACGATTTTGTGGGAAATGAAAAAGGCATCTATCTTTCATATCTTGGCACGGGCAAAGAGGTGCAATCCAAAGGAAAGGGCGTGGTCATATCCTATAACAGCATGTCCTCTTCGGAGTTGGTGTCCTCCAATAATTCCATTTACGAAAACAATCTTTCCAACAAGAATAATGCCCGCGACGATAGCTTCAATAACTGGGATAATGGCAAAGTGGGCAACAATTATAGCGATTTCAATGATCCGGCGGAGGGCTGCAAGGGCATCAAGATCTGCGATGCACAGCTATCTGTCTCCGGTGGCCCCAGTGTGGACCGCTACCCACAGGCCTCTCCCGTTTCCATACCTGGTCGATCCACGGGCTATGGAGGTGTAGCTTTGCAGCTTTCCGGCAAGAGCTATCTTCCTGGCAGCAAATTGTTTCTGAACTTCACAGCGCCGGCAGGCAGGGAGGTTTGGGTTAGAATGGCGGATGCCGGCGAAAAGGATCTGCAAGATGATCTCTATTTAGGGCAGAATATCTCGGGGGATGTAGTGCTTGCTGCCCCGCAAAAGGAGGGTTCCTATCTGCTGCTCATGCACGACGAGAACGGTGCAAAAGTTCTGTCCCTGCCCTTCAATGTGACTGTGCCCGGCCTTTCTGCAACGCCTGCTACGGTATACACTTGCGAGAAGATCAATGTGGCCTTCTGGGGTGCTTTTGGCCAGGAGGATGACTGGATCGGCATGTATCGGGAGGGCTCCTCTGATGTCATGGCGCGACAGATGCTGGGCAGCCGGGAGAGTGGAAATGCAGTCTTCTCTGCACCTGATGAGGGTAGCTACTCATTCAAGATGTTTGCAGGCGGAGCCGCTCTCCCACTGGCCTCGAGCAGTGCCGTAGGGGTGAAGGAGAATGCTGGCCACAAGGTGATAGCAGAGCCCTCGCAGGTAGCACCGGGCGGAACGGTTACCGTTACCTTTTGGGGGGCGGCCCCAGCCAGCGTGATCGGCATGTATGGCATGACCCGGCCGGACAAGTTCGACCTGGGAAAGAGATCTACAGGAAGGCAAAGCTGCGGCAGCATGGTCTGGCGGCTTCCCAAAGCGCCGGGCCAGTACGACTTCCGCCTGTTTCAGGATGATATCAACCGGCCGCTCCTGGCCCAGAGCAATGTTGTGACGGTATCATAAGGCAAAGGATTATGGCTTTAAGGAAAGAGCGCCAATGATCTGGTCATGGATCTTGAGACCAAGGCGCTTCTCCTTTCCGTGGGGACCGTGCAGGTGACTGAGCCCTGCCAGGAAGGTCGGGCCTCCACAGCCGGTCCTGGTGCAGGTGGTCAGTCCGTCTTTTTTCAGTCCGGGCCGCACATAGCCCGCCTCTCTGTGGTGGAAAGCTCGCCCCTGCACCTGGAGAGCCGACCGAAGGGCACGGTGGCCATTTTAAAGGACGGCAAGGAGATCGCCTGCGGTCGGCTGGTAGAGCCTCTCCTGCACTGCCCGGAGCAGGCCTACATCACCGTCTCGGAGCGCTGCATCTACGACTGTAAGTTCTGCGCCGTGCCCAAACTGCGAGGGGGTATAAAGTCCAGGCAGAAGGTTTTGCAGATGGTGGAAGAAGCGGCCCGAACGGGTCATTTGCGCGCTATCTCCCTGACCAGCGGGGTGGAGGTCTCGCCGCAACATGAGGCTGAGCGCGTGGCAGGAATCGTGCGTGGTCTAAAGCGCTTTGGTGTGCCAATCGGCGTTTCCGTCAGCCCCTTTCCGGGAGTAAACCGGATCTTAAAGGATGCAGGCGCAGATGAGGTAAAGTACAACCTGGAGTGCGTGGACCGCGTGCTGTTCTCGCGCGTCTGTCCGGGCATCTCTTACCAGGAGATCATGGATGCACTGCAGGAGGCGGTGGGCATCTTCGGCAGGAACAGGGTCTTTACTAATATCATCGTGGGCCTGGGCGAGTCCGATGAGACCGTGCGCCAGAGCATTGACGAGCTGGCGGAGAATGGTATCATTCCCGTCTTGCGGGCTGCATATCCCCATCCCCTGCGGGCGGGCGAGGTGCAGATAGAACGGCCCTCGGCAGAGCGGCTGCTGGGCCTGGCATGCTGCCTGAAGGATGCGCTGGAGAAGAGTGGTCTGGAAGGTGGCAGAGCGCTTACGGGTTGCTATCGCTGCACGGGCTGCGATCTTATACCGGGTCGGGATCTTTAAGGGCGCTCAGAACTCAATATCCTCATCATGAAATCAGACAGGCCTTGTCATCATTGCGCTCTGGCCCTTTATGGGTGGCGCTGGTAAAAAAGGTGACTGCTCTCGCCAAGTCCAACCTTGCTTTTAGATTGTCTGGTATGACTAGTGTTTAGGTTCCAAAATAACATAGCAACATTTAAAACTTTGTACTGCAATCTCATATCATGCCATTTGTTAGTAAGCGCCCCGCCTTAGAACTGACTGAAGATGAGATCAAGCAACTCGAAA